>DASYKO010000074.1:0-2626 GCA_035995285.1 Hyphomonadaceae bacterium
GCCGAACTCGGCTTCGAGCACCCGGTCACCCACGAAGAAATGTTCTTCGAGGCCCCACTCCCGCCAGATCTTGCCGCGCTGGCCGAAGCACTGGAAATCTACGACAAGGCGTTTCACCGCACCTGAATCGGCGCCGGAACCGTTACTGCTCCAGCCCGTTCGTCCACCGCCCGGCCCTGCCACCGCTCTTATCAAGCCCGGTTTTCGACCTATATATTGTTCACATCCATCGGTGTGCCGTACCGGACGCCGGGGGAATTCCCGCCGCGGACGCGCGGGGGAGAAAAGAAAGGGGTGCTTTAGTGGCCCAGTCAAATCTGCCGATCCTCAATGGAGAATCCGGCCTTTCCCGTTACCTTTCCGAAATCCGCAAATTTCCGATGCTGGAACCGCAGCAGGAATATATGTTCGCCAAGCGTTGGCGCGAGCATGACGATCGCGATGCGGCGCACCATCTCGTGACCAGCCATCTTCGGCTCGTGGCCAAGATCGCCATGGGCTATCGCGGCTACGGCCTGCCGATCTCCGAAGTCGTCTCCGAAGGCAATGTCGGCCTGATGCAGGCGGTGAAGCGGTTCGAGCCCGACAAGGGATTTCGGCTCGCCACCTACGCGATGTGGTGGATCAAGGCCTCTATCCAGGAATACATCCTGCGTTCGTGGTCGCTCGTGAAGATGGGCACCACCGCGAACCAGAAGAGACTGTTCTTCAACCTGCGCAAGGCCAAGAGCAAGATCTCCGCGCTGGACGAGGGTGACATGCACCCCGACCAGGTGAAGCTGATTGCAAAGCGGCTCGGCGTCACGGCCCAGGACGTGATCGACATGAACCGCCGGCTCGGCGGCGATGCGTCGCTCAACGCGCCGATCCGCGACGACGGCGAAGCCGGCGAATGGCAGGACTGGCTGGTCGATCACACGCCCACCCAGGAAGCCGTGATGGCCGATCACGAGGAGTTCGATCATCGCCGGCAAGCGCTGAACGGCGCCATCGGCGTGCTCAACCCGCGCGAACGCCGCATTTTTGAGGCGCGGCGGCTGGCCGAGGACCCGATGACGCTGGAAGATCTCGCCAGCGAGTTCGGCGTCTCGCGCGAACGCGTGCGCCAGATCGAGGTGCGCGCCTTCGAGAAGGTGCAGACCGCGGTCAAGCACACCATCGCGCGGCAGGAACAGGCCGCGCTGGAAGCCGCGCATTAAGCGCGGCCGCATCGAAACGTGAGACAAAAGCCGGCGGCGACGCCGGCTTTTTTGTTGGCTCCTAACCTCTCCCCGCGCAGAGCGTACTCCACTTGTCGTCCCCGCGAAGGCGGGGACCCATAACCACAGGCGGCCATGAGTTGGCACCCTGGATCCGCAAGTGGCTGACACTTTCCGCATCGATAACCACGGTGTTTATGGGTCCCCGCCTTCGCGGGGACGACGTGGAGAGAGCGCGTCACCACATTGCACCTACAGCATCGTGATCCGCGGCCCCGGCGCGCGCGGCTTGTCCTGCTCCGCCGGCAATGACGCCGCGTCATCGTTCCGGGCACGGTCGATCCGGGCCTGCTTCTCCGGCGCAAGCTGCGTCGCCTCCGCAACAGGCGCCGGCGTGTCGCCTTCTTGCGGCGCCGCGCGTCTCGCCTCCTTCTCCTTGCGGATTGCTTCCGTGAGTTGTTCCTTAGTGACGGAATCTCCGCCCAAGCGCCGCCGCGCCTCAAGCTCTATCCTGAACTCCTGCAGACCGGCTTTCGCCTCTTCCGGCGTAAGCAGCGGCAGCGTAGTGCGCCATTTGGCGATGCATTCGAAACGGTCGCTGGCACAGCGGCGCGCTCGGCGGCACAGCAGGTTGTCGCAGGTAGGCCAGCTCTCAATGCTTTCCGCCAGCAGCCGCGAGAGCTTGAGGTCGAGTTCCTTGCGAAAACGCTCGGCATCGAACGGCTCGGCTTGCTGCTTTGGTTTCGCTGTCATGGCATGCTCCTTCTTCGGGCCGAGCGTCATCGCTGCCCGCAAATCGCTTCACGTGAATGGGGGGTTCGGGGGACCTCGCTCCCGATCAAGAGAGGGAGGCGGAACGCCGAAAGGCGCACCTTGGTAACGGCCGCGGCTTGCTTCCCGGATCGCCGGGAAACAGAGGCACACGGCAACGCCTCTCAGCGTCCCACCGCGGCGATTTCTTCGTCCCTGGGGCCTAACTTCCGAGCGCAGGCACGAGCCGCAGCCCGTCATCCAGGCAGGCTTTAGCCCACCCTTCGCCTGTCTCGTCCAGCCATTGAAGGCAGAGCCCCGTAGTGGGCCCGGACGGCTACCCAAGGCCCCCCGGGTGCGCAGAGGGACGTCCCCTCCACGCCCGCAGGCGCCGCATCCCGCCCCGCGCTACAAGCGTCCCGGCAACGCCCCTTTAACAGGGACGGGATAGGAAAGAATTTAGTCTACTAGGATAATATGTCAAGCGGAGAAACATTAAATTATTTTGCGTGTCCCGGGCGCGGTGCGGCATTCTTCATGCCGCTCCGCAGAGCCGGGACCGTACCAAACACCGGCGCTTGGTACGGCCCCGGCTCAGCAGCGCACCATAGCGCGTCGAAGACGCGCGTAAACGCGCTTATGGCGCTGCGTCCGGGGCACGCGAGCGGCATTCCGTT
>DASYKO010000075.1:0-4137 GCA_035995285.1 Hyphomonadaceae bacterium
GCGCCGACGATCACCACGTCGAATTCCATGGATTCGCGTTCGACGGCCTCAGCCATTATACCTAGCTCCTGATCCGCCCGTCCCTGTGATCGTCCGTGGCGGTAATTTCCGTGTGTTGATGGCTACTTAGCCATAGGTTTCAGAAGCAACAAGGCGGGGAGTAAAACCGCGGCGAATGGACCGGTAAGAGAGTGGCGGGGGATAGGTTTATGGCCGAAAACGACAACCTGCACGACCGGTGGACCTCTAAACTCAATCGCGACGTGGGGAGCCCCGACTATCGGGAAGAATGGCGCGTCCAGCAGTGCTTGCACTGCACCTTCTACGTGCCCCTTAGCGGCGCGCTGGGACAGGATTTCGGGGCCTGCAGCAACGCCCGATCGAAATTCGACAAGACGGTGATGTTCGAACATGATGGCTGCGAGCATCATCGCCATGAAGACCAGTGAGGAACTGACTTCGACGTGACGGAAACCGACGCCTCCCTCGCCCTCAAGTCCCTGGCCGAATTCTGGGCTGATATGGGGCTGGAGGAGGCGCGCGCGCTGACCGTGCAGCGCGGAGGGGCGACTCAGCGGGTTAACCAGCCGCGTGGGCCGTCTCTAGAGCGCCAGCCGGAACGGCCGGCCGGGCCCCGGCCGCCGCCGCGGCGGCTGGCCAATAATCCGGTGGCGGACGCCCGCAGGATCGCTGCGGAAGCCCCGACTCTGGCCGCCCTGCGCTCCGCCATCCAGCGATTCGACGGCTGCGCGCTGAAGGCAGGCGCCAAGAATACTGCCGTGTGCGACGGCGCCTTCGATGCGCCGGTGATGATCGTCGGCGAGGCGCCGGGAGGGGATGAGGACATCCAGGGCCTGCCGTTCGTGGGCCGCGCCGGCAAGCTGCTGGACAAGATGCTGGAGACGATCGGGCTGTCGCGGAAGACGAACGTCTACATCACCAACCTCGTCTACTGGCGCCCGCCCGGTAACCGCGAGCCTTCGACCCTGGAGATGGAAGTCTGCTCGCCCTTCCTGAAGCGCCAGATCGAACTGAAGCAGCCGAAGATCCTGCTCACCGCCGGCAAGTTCGCCACCAGCGCCCTGCTCAACACCACCGACGGCATCATGCGCCTGCGCGGCCGCAAGCTGCGCTACACGCAGGACGGTCTGGCCGAGCCGATCCCCTGCGTGCCCCTGCTCCATCCCGCGTATCTGCTGCGGCGGCCGGAGGACAAAACAAAGGCGTGGGATGACCTGCGCACGATCGCCGCGCTGTGCGATCAGTTGGGGATCAAGAGGGAAGGCGCATTGTAGGGTGCATGAAGGGCGAAGCCCGGGAATGCACCATCGCGCCACGTCCACCGAAGAGGTGCATTCCGCTCCGCTTCATGCACCCTACTTTTCCACCGCGATATGGTAGATCGACCATGCCAGCCCGGCGTCGCCGCTGGTGTCGTCGCCGGGAACAGCGCCAGCGGGGAAGACGAGCCATACGGGACCGTGCCCGCCGATGGACAGCGGCTTGCCGTCTGCCTCAGTCGCGAGCAGCACCGTGTCCGACTGCATCCCTGACACCGGATATTTCGACTCATAGCCATCGAGGGCCGTCAGCACGAGCGTGTTGCCCTGCGCCTTCACCGCCGCCAGCACATCCTTCAGCCGCGGCCCGCGCAAAGTGACCAGGGCCGGCCAGTTCGCGCGCTTGATCTGCGTCTCCTGCACACCGAGCGCATTCAGGCTGGCGCGCGAGAACTCGAACGCCTTGTCGAACTTGACGCCCTTGTGCCCGAGGAAGGCGTCCTGGAATTCATCCAGTGGACCGCGATTGGTCTCCCCGATCTCGCCGGTGACCGTAAGGATGATGGCGTCGTCCGCAGATCCCGCCGGCGTAGCGCCGCCGCAAGCCGAGAGGCACGCCGCGATTGCGGCAATCGCCGCCAGTTGAAATGCCCGGAACATGGCGCCACCCCGCATCTGCTCTATCCTGCACAGCACTAGCACCATCGCGATCCGCTAACAAAAGAGGTGCAATCCGCTGCTCTTTATGCACCCTACGCCACGGCATGTTCGTCAGGGGACAAAGATGATCCGCACCCGCCTCGCCGCCGCAACCATTCTCGCCACAGCCATTGCGGCCCCCGCCTTCGCCCATGTCACCGGCGTCGAAATCAAATCGCGCGCGCCGATCGACGGAGAGTTCGGCAAGGCCGGGAAATATGAGATGATCACCGGCGTCTTCCACGGCGAGGTCGATCCCAAGGACACGCACAACACCATCATCACCGACCTTGCGCAGGCACCAGTCAATGCGCGCGGCCTGGTCGAGTACTCCGCTACGTTTGCGCTCTCCAAGCCGGTGGACATGAGCCTTGCGAGCGGCGTCCTGTTCTACGACACATCCAACCGCGGCAATGGCCGGGCGCAGGGCGATGCCGAGGGCCACATCCACGTCATCAGCGGCTGGCAGGGCGACATTCCCGCCGGCGCGCTGCAATACGCGACCCTGCCCATCGCCAAGGGCGTGGACGGCGGAATGATCGCCACGCCCATTCTCGTGCGCTTCGTGAACATGGACGCCGGCGCAAAGAGTATCGCCATCACCGCCGGCCTCGGCGCCGGCGTGCCGCGGCCCGAGCCGCTTTCGATGCAGCCCTCCGGCGCCAAGCTGGTGCGCAAGAAGACGGACAAGGACAAAGGCCAACTCATCTCCAACAACACCTGGGCCTTTGCCGACTGCCGGACAGTCCCGTTCCCCGGCACGCCTGATCCGCACCAGCTGTGCGTGAAAGACGGCTTCGATCCGGCCTACGCCTACGAACTTACCTATATGGCCAAGAATCCCGTCGTGCTCGGCCTCGGCTTTGCCGCCACACGCGATCTTGTCACCTTCCTTCGCTACGATGCCGGAACCGAGGCGGCGCAGAATCCCGTCGCGGGCAAGCTGAAGTACGCGATCGGCACCGGCGTCTCGCAGGCCGGCAATTTCATTCGCAGCTTCGTTCACCTCGGCTTCAACGCCGGAGAGGACAGCCGCATCGTGTTCGACGGCATCAACCCGCACATCGCCGCGCGGCAGGTTCCGCTCAACATCCGCTTCAGCGTGCCGGGAGGGGCAGCCAACCTCTACGAGCCCGGCAGCGAAGGCGCTCTCTGGTGGGGCAAGTACAAGGACCCGCGCACGGGCAAGATCACCAGCCTGCTGGACAGATGCACCGCATCGGCAACCTGCCCGAAGGTCGCCGAGACATTCGGCTCGGCGGAATTCTGGGGCCTGCGCGCTTCACAGATGATGATCGGCCTCGACGCCAAGGCCGACATCCCGCTGCCACCCAATGTGCGCCGCTACTACTTCCCGAGCGTGACGCATGGCGGCGGTGGCGGCGGGTTCGACACGGTGAAGCTTCCCAACCCGCCCGCAGGCTGCTCCCTGCCCGGCAATCCAAACCCATCCTCGGACCAGATGCGCGCGGTCACGAAATCGCTCGTAGACTGGGTCACGACCGGCAAAGAGCCGCTCGCCAGCCGCTATCCGCGCCTCACCGCTGGCGATCTCGTCGAACCCTATGCGGCCGCGATGGGTTTCCCCTCGATCCCCAACCAGCCGCAGCCGGACGGCAAGCTCAACCGCTTCCCGCTGCAGTTCTTCGGCTCGGCCTTCATCGCCAACGACGTCTCCGGCGTGATGTCGGTCGTGCCGCCCGGCATCAAGGAGGAGTCCCCCTCGCTCGTGCCCAGGGTGAATGCCGACGGCAACGAGACATCCGGCATTCCCTCGGTCCAGGCGCGCGTGCCGCTCGGCACGTATCTCGGCTGGAACACATTCGCCGGCGGCTACTACAAGGGCCAGGGCTGCGGTTTCCAGGGCGGCTATATCCCGTTCGCCAGGACGAAAGCCGAGCGCGAGGCGGCAAAGGATCCGCGCCTGTCGCTCGAAGAGCGCTATGGCACGCACGAAGGGTTCGTGGCCAAGGTGAAGACCGCCGCGGCAGAGCTTGAAAAGGAAGGCTTCCTTCTACCCGACGACGCCCAGCGCATCGTGAAGCAGGCGGAAGAGAGCAATGTCCTGAAATAACACGGCCGCCGTAGGGTGCATGGAGGCCGAAGGCCGTGAATGCACCTCTTTCGTGGGCGTGGCGCGATGGTGCATTTCGCTCCG
>DASYKO010000076.1:0-3522 GCA_035995285.1 Hyphomonadaceae bacterium
CCTTCAGCGCCATCATCAGCACGGGATCGAGCCAGATGTCCGTGCCGCGGTCGTCGGAGTGGACGTTGCGGTATTTGATCGACCAGTGCAGGTGCGGCCCCGTCACTCGCCCGGTGGCGCCGGACAGGCCCAAGAGCTGGCCTGCCTCGATCTTGTCGCCCGCCTTCACGTTGATCCGGCTCATGTGCATCGTCACCGATACGAGGCCGCGGCCGAGGTCGAGGAAGACGCAGCCCCCTTCAAAGAACAGATCCGGATCGGCGAGGATCACCGTGCCGGCCATTGGCGCGTGGATCTCGGTACCGGTCGGCACGGCGATGTCGGTGCCGTTGTGGACACTGGTCGAGCCTTCGCATTTCTTGGTCTTGGGCACATAGGTCCGCGTCGCGCCGAAGGACGACGACATCCCGAAATCGCTGCCCACCGGCTTGCCTATGACAACCGGCGCCAGCGGCGGATTGAATTCGCGCAGGGCCTTGTCCTTCTTGATCCAGGCGGCCTCGGCCTTCTTCTGGTCGGCCTTGGATTGAGGCGCGATCTTCGCGCACTCCATGGTGAATTTCGAAACCGTGTCGTGACGCTCGGCAACGGGAATGCTCGCGCTGGCCAGCACGACGTCCGACAACACCGGCTTCACGCCGATGAGCGCTGGCGTTCCCTGCGTCCGCTTGAGGCCAATGACCGCCAGGCCATCTTTATCCGCCGTAGCGATGGGATTGCCGTCGAGCGTCAGCGTCGCCAGCGGGGCCGTACGGCAGATGATCGCCCCGCCCTGCGTCGCGGTCGAATTGCAGACGAGTTTGGGGGCCGCGGCCACAGCTGCTGGAGAGGCCGCTGCCTGCGATGCCTGTTGGGGCGCCGGTTCGGCAGCCGCCACCCTGCTGCATGCAGCAGCAAGAAGGAGGGCTAACCCCGCCATCCCCCAACGCATCACTCTCTCCCGTTGACCTGCTTCCATCTTTTCAGCGCCGTCTCGGCGTCGAAATACGCTTCCTGCGCATCGACACTCCAGTAGCGCAGGTCTTCGAGCGCGATCTTGCGCTTGGTGACGGCGCACACGACGAAGCGGCCGGGTTTGAGAACCTCGAAGTCCGCATCGAGAAATCTGAGCTTGGCCTCGCCAGGCAAGGCGCCGGGTGTGAACGCATCCATGGGCCGTATATGCCCACAATCCGCGGCAAAGTTAAGGCCGCCGCGGGACGTGTTTCCCGGGTTTTCGCGGAGGTCAGACGTCGACCCGTTCGACGTCGATCTGGTTACGGCCGCGCGATTTGGCCCGGTAAAGCGCCTCGTCCGCCCGCTTCAGCATGGAATCCAGCGTGTCGTCCGGCGGGGCGACGGTCGCGACGCCCCCGCTCATGGTGATGCGCAGCGCATCCCCGCGGCCGATCGTGAAGGGCTCGGAATCGATGATATGCCTCAGCCGCTCGCCCGCCTGTTGGGCCAGCGCCTGGTTGGTGTCCGGCATGATCACCACGAACTCTTCCCCGCCATAGCGGCAGGCCAGGTCCATCGGCCGGATGTTCTCGCGCAGGCGGCGGCCGAACTCGCGCAGCACATCATCGCCCGCCGAATGGCCGTGGATGTCGTTGACCTTCTTGAAGTGGTCGATGTCGCACAGGAGGATGGAGACTGCCTTGCCCCCCATGTCCGACCGCTTGATGAACTGCTCCAGCTGCACACGCATATAGCGGCGGTTGTGCAGGCCGGTCAGCTGGTCGGTAACGGCCAGCTCCATCGACTGGTCAAGCCTCGAGCGCAGCGCATCGAGATAGCGCTTCTTGCGTACCTGCGTCTTCACGCGGGCGGAGAGTTCCTCGCTATCGATCGGCTTGATCACGATGTCCGACGCGCCGAGCTCCAGCGCGCGCACGGCGCGCTTTTCGTCGTCAGGCTCGGCCACGATCAGGATAGGTAGGTCGCGTGTGGATTCCACGGAACGCAGGTAAGCCGTCAGCCGCAAGCCATCCAGCTTTTCGTTCGACAGCGAGATGATCATCAGGTCGACCATCGAGCCGGAAATGCCCAGCTGCGTCGCTTCCGAATGCGAGATCGGACGGTGCAGGCCTTCCAGGTACCGGCAGATCCGCCGCGCCTGCCGCTCATTCTCGTCGACCACCAGGATCCGCGCCGGCTCCGACACGCGGCCTTGGCTGACGATATCGACAGCGCCCAGCCGCTTGCCCGAAGCCTCGCGCTTGCGCAGCTCGTCGGCGACCATCTTGTACTTCGTCAGCGCCCGCACACGCGACAGCAGGTGCAGGTCGTTCACCGGCTTGGTGAGGAAGTCGTCGGCCCCAGCGCCAAGGCCGCGCAGGCGATCCTCGCGCTCGTTCAGCGCGGTCACCAGCACGATCGGGATGTGTTCAGTCGCGGCATCCATCTTCAAAATACGGCAGGCATCGACGCCGTTCATCTTCGGCATCATCACGTCCATCAGGATCACGTCCGGCTCTTCCGCCCGCGCCCGCGCGATCGCGTCTTCACCGTCCACCGCCGTGATGACGTGGAAGTACTCGTTCTTCAGCTTGTCCGTCAGAAGCTTGCGGTTGGCTTCGTTGTCGTCGACGACAAGGACGCGCGCACTCATCGCACCGGTCTCCGATCCGTCGGCGGCGGCGTCCGCGGCGGCGGCGGCATGCGCGGGGCAGTCAGTTTCCGCACCGTCTCGATGAACGGCATCATCTGGATCGGCTTGGACATGTAGGCTTCGCAGCCCGCCTCGCGCACCAGCCGTTCGTCCTGGCGCATGGCAAAGGCGGTCACGGCCATGATCGGGATCTTGTTGATCGCGTTGTCGTCCTTGATCCAGCGCGTGAGATCCAGGCCCGACACTTCCGGCAGCTGGATGTCCATGATGATCAGGTCGGGTTTGTGCTGGCGCGCGAGATCGACCGCCTTGAGGCCATCGCGGCTCTCAACGGTTTCAAAGCCAAAAGCGTCCAACAGGTCGCAGAAGAGCTTCATATTGAGCTCGTTATCTTCGACGACGAGGACCTTTTTTGCTGGCGCGGCGGGCATCAGCACTCACGTGAACTCAACGGGTTGATTCCCGCTGCTGCGTTCATTGTGTGACCTGAGAGTATTAACCGGCTTTTGACAAGGAAGCTGAGCAGGGCTGTAACTGCACTAAACCTGCAGCAAAATCGCAGGATTTACAGGAGCCTCCGGCTGGACCTTCACCTTGCCTGAAAAGATTGCTGACAGCAAAAACCTGGCCTCCGCCTGCCGCGATTGCCTCAGCAGCTTCACGGGCGGCGCCCGCGAATGCCCCAAGTGCCGCTCCGTCCGGGTCGTGTCGCACCCGCGATTGTTCGAGCTGACGGTCGCCCATATCGACTGCGACGCCTTCTACGCCTCCATCGAAAAGCGAGACAATCCAAGCCTCCTGGCCCTTCCCGTCATCGTCGGCGGGGGCAAGCGCGGGGTCGTCTCCACCTGCTGCTACATGGCGCGCACCTATGGCGTGCGCTCCGCCATGCCGATGTTCAAGGCGCTGAAGCTCTGCCCCGACGCCGTGGT
>DASYKO010000077.1:0-3722 GCA_035995285.1 Hyphomonadaceae bacterium
TGCGCAACGACAACATCGTCTACATCGGCGACCTCATCCAGAAGTCCGAGGCGGAAATGCTCCGCACGCCGAACTTCGGGCGCAAGTCGCTCAACGAGATCAAGGAAGTGCTCGCCTCGATGGGCCTCCACCTCGGCATGGACGTTCCGTCCTGGCCGCCGGAGAACATCGAAGAGCTCGCCAAGAAATACGAAGACCACACCTGATCAGGAGCGGCCTCGCGGCCGAGTAGTTCCATGCGCCACGGCTTTGCGCTTCGCAAACTCAACCGCACCGCCTCGCACCGCAAGGCGATGTTTGCCAACATGTCGGGCGCGCTGATCCGCCATGAGCAGATCACCACGACCCTGCCGAAGGCCAAGGAGCTGAAGGCTGTCGTCGACAAGCTGATCACGCTCGGCAAGAAGGGCGGCCTCTCGAACCGTCGCCTTGCTGCAGCTCAGCTGAAAGAAGGCGACATCGTCGTGAAGCTCTTCGGCCCGCTGGCCGAGCGCTACAAGGACCGCAAGGGCGGCTACACCCGCGTGCTGAAAGCCGGCTTCCGGTTCGGCGACAATGCCCCGCTGGCGGTGATCGAACTCGTTGACCGCGACGAAGACGCCAAGGGCGCCGATGATCGCGCCCGCACCGAAGCGATGGCCGACGCGGACGCTGAATAGGCTAGCGAATCTGCCCAATCTTCAGGAAAAGCCGCCCTGCTCAGGGCGGCTTTTTCGCGTGCGCATAGAGGTCTAGGCTGCCCGGAGCAGCGCCTTGTTTGCGCCGGAATGTCTGCCTAGCTGAGGGGCGCTTGGGCGATATGTGACTGGGTAAGGCCATGAACCGTCAGAACATTCTCCTCGTTGCCGCCACTTCCATCGCCACAGCGGCCGCCATGCTCGGCCTGCCCGCGCTAGGCCAGCTTGTGCAGCACCCAGCTCCGGCAGTCGCCCCCGCTCCCGCGCCCGAAC
Source organism: Hyphomonadaceae bacterium (assembly GCA_035995285.1). Classification (GTDB taxonomy): domain Bacteria; phylum Pseudomonadota; class Alphaproteobacteria; order Caulobacterales; family Hyphomonadaceae; genus UBA7672. The sequence continues at coordinate 951 of DASYKO010000077.1, forward strand.
CGCAGGTTGCCGACAGGGTCCTTCCCGCCTCGCAGGCCTCGATCCAGCAATCCTTCGCGCCGATTGTGCGCCGCACGGCTCCGGCGGTCGTGAACGTGTTTTCCAGCGTAACGGTCCGCCGCTCCAACTGCCCCTATGCCAACGATCCGTTCTGGGGTCCGTTCTATTGCGGCAATGCGCAGACGCGGAACGAGAAGGTCGACAACTCGCTCGGCTCGGGCGTGATCGTCGGCGCAGACGGCGTCATCGTCACCAACAACCACGTGGTGGAGGAGGGGCAGGAATTCCGCGTTGTCCTCAACGACCGCCGCGAATTCCCCGCCACGCTCGTGATGAAGGACGCAAAGTCCGATCTGGCAGTGCTCCGCATCGACACCAAGGGCCAGAAGCTTCCGACGCTCGATTATGCCGACACACGCGGCGTGCAGGTGGGCGATCTCGTGCTCGCCATCGGCAACCCGTTCGGCGTCGGCCAGTCGGTGTCCTCAGGCATCATCTCCGGCCTTGCGCGCTCCGACGTGGACAAGTCCGACTTCAACTCGTTCGTCCAGACTGACGCCTCCATCAACCCCGGCAACTCGGGCGGCGCGCTGGTCGACATGAATGGCCGGCTCGTAGGCGTGAACTCGATGATCTTCTCGCGCGGCGGCGGCTCCAACGGCATCGGCTTCGCCATTCCCTCGGAGATGGTGCGCCGCGTGGTCAACGCCGCGGTCAATGGCGGCACGCTGGTTCGCCCATGGATCGGCGCGAAGGGCGACCCGGTCACCACCCAGCTCCTCGCCTCGCTCAAGCTCGACCGCCCGCGAGGCGTGGTCATCTCCGAAATCTTCCCTGACAGCCCTGCCGAGAAGGCCGGGCTCAAGAAGGGCGACGTCGTGCTCGCCGTCGATGGCCGCGAAGTCTATGACGAGAAGGGCATGAAGTTCGTCGCCGCCACCAAGGCGGAAGGCGAGATCGCTCACCTCACCGTGCTGCGCAACGGACAGGAACAGCAGATGCAGCTGCGCCTCGCCGCTCCTCCGGGCACGGCCCAGGCGGAACGCAAGGAAGTCGGCGGCCGCAACCCGTTCACGGGCGCGCAGGTCGTCCAGCTCTCGCCGGCGCTGGCCGAGGAAATCGGCCTCGATCCGTTCAAGTTCAAGGACGGAATGCTGATCTATTCGGCCCCGCGCCGCACCATCGCCGCCAATGTCGGCTTCCAGCCGGGCGACATCATCCGCGAGATCAACGGCGCGGTGATCCGCACGCCCCAGGACCTCGAAGCAGCGATCAGCAAGGCTGAAAAGGGCGATGGCGTCTGGCGCCTGGCCTTCGACCGCAATGGCGAGCGGATCGAGTCGACGCTGCGCTCATAGGCCTCCTGCGCATATCGGCCCTGCCAACTGGAACAGCGGCCCTGCGCGCGCTAAGTACAGGACGTGAGCGACCTTTTCGAAGCAGCTGGATTAACCGACGACGCGCCGCGCCCGCTGGCTGACCGGCTGCGTCCGGAAGCGCTGGAAGAGGTTGTGGGGCAGGAGCACCTGCTGGGGCCGGAAGGTCCCATCGGTCGCATGCTGGCGCAGGGCAGGCTGGCGAGCCTTATCCTCTGGGGCCCGCCCGGCACCGGCAAGACCACCATCGCGCGCCTCCTCGCCAAGCGCGCCAACCTCGAATTCGAACAGCTCTCCGCCATCTTCTCCGGCGTGAAGGATTTGCGCGCGTCATTCGAGAAGGCCGAGGGCCTGCGAAAGGCCGGTAAAGGCACGCTGCTCTTCGTCGACGAAATCCACCGCTTCAACCGCGCCCAGCAGGATGGCTTCCTGCCCTTCGTGGAGCGCGGCGTGGTCACGCTGGTCGGGGCCACGACCGAGAACCCCAGCTTCGAACTCAACGGCGCGCTTCTTTCCCGTACCCAGGTGATGGTGCTCAAGCGCCTTGATGATGCAGCCCTCGCCAAGCTGATCGCCCGCGCCGAAGGCCTGCTCGGCAAGCCCGCGCCGCTCACCGAAGATGGCAAGGCCGCGCTGATGGCGATGGCCGATGGCGATGGCCGCTATTTTCTCAACCTGCTGGAAGAGGTGTTCGCCTGGAACCGCGCCCAGCCGATCGACGCCAACGGCCTTATGGCCGCGCTGCAGAAACGCGCTCCCGCCTACGACAAGGACAGGGAAGAGCACTACAATCTCATCTCCGCCTGGCACAAGGCGACGCGCGGCTCGGACCCCGATGCCGCGCTCTACTGGTTCGCGCGCATGCTGGAGGGTGGAGAAGATCCGCTCTTCCTCGCCCGCCGCATGATCCGCGCAGCCTCGGAAGATGTGGGCCTTGCCGACCCTACCGCGCTGATGATCTGCAACGAGGCAGCAGCGGCCTATGAGCGCCTTGGCTCGCCTGAGGGCGAACTAGCGCTGGCGCAGGCCGTGATCCATCTTGCGACAGCGCCGAAATCCAACGCCGCTTACAAAGCGTTCGGCGCGGCGAAGGCAGCGGCAAAGGAAACAGGCTCGCTGATGCCGCCCGCGCACATCCTCAACGCGCCGACAAAGATGATGAAGCAGCTCGGCTATGGCTCGGGCTATCAATACGACCACGACGCCGAAGGAGAGTTCTCCGGCCAGAACTATTTCCCGGACGGCATGGAGCGGCAGACCTTCTACGAACCGAAGGGGGCAGGCCGCGAAGGGCCGATCAAGGAGAAGCTGGATCAGCTGGCGAAACGGCGCGCAGAGCGTTCGGGTGAGTAACTCTCCGTTCAAGGGTGTTAAGCGCAATTACGAAGCGATGCCG
>DASYKO010000078.1:0-2048 GCA_035995285.1 Hyphomonadaceae bacterium
TCGGGTCACTTCGAAGCGGCCCGCAGGGACGATTTGGTCCAGTTGACCAAATCGAGCGGAGAAGGCCCGGGTCAAGCCCGAGAATGACCCGTGGTTGGGTCTGCTGGGGACCAACTCAGGCCAGCGCACCTAACTAAGCGCCAGCCGCCAGATGTTTGACATCGCTCCGAAGCCCCGCTTCCGGAGCCGCATCCACTATTTCTTCGCCAGCACCATCGCGACCGACTTCTCGATCCGCCGCGCCCGCGTCTCGGCCGCCTTGGCTTCCTCGATCGAGCGCACATGCTCCTTGCGATGAGAGAAAGCGAGCGCATCAAACGCCGCCCTCGCCCCTGCCTTCTTGAGCGCCGCCGCAAAATCCTTCGGGACCTCCACCTGGCGCGGCGCCGTATCAGGCTCGAGCTTCACCTCGATCTTGTCGCCGCCGGCAATCCCCGCCTTCTCGCGGTGCTCCTTCGCCACACCCACCATGTACTTCCCGCCCATCACCGCCACGGTGCTGCGATAGGTGTACCCGTTGATCGTCACGGCGACCTTCGGCTTCTTCCCCTGGCCCATCCCGTCGATGATCTTGTCGGGCACCACGATCCCCGTCGCGTTCATCCCCTCGGCCTGAAACAAGGTCGTCTTGAATGTCGGCATCTCGCCCTCCGCTGCCCCAGCATCGCGACCGTGCCCCTCAAACGCAACATGCCCGCCCGAGATGGCTGCTTGACAGCGTGTAACCTATAGGTATCATGACACCTATAGGTTACATCAGGAGTTATCCGGCCAATGCCGTCACAAGACCCCTCAAGACGACGCCGCCGCACCATCCTTGCGGGAGCGCTCATGCTGTCGATCTTCTCCTTCGCGGCGTTCAACGCCGTGCTTCCCCACGAAGGCGCGCTGCGCCCGGTCGACATCGTGCGGATCTCCGGGCTCATCGCTCTGGCCCTCGTCCTCGCCATTCGCTCGACCACCAGCTTCACCCTCATGCGCCGCAATCCGGAACTCGACGACGAACTCTCGCGCGCCAACCGCGCCGCCGCGGCCACCTTCGGGTTCTGGGTACTGTTGCTGGCGACGATTGCCGCCTTTATCGGCTCGTTCTTCGTCTCCCTGACCCTGACGGAGACCGCTCCACCGATCCTCGGCGCCGGCGCCGTAGCAGCAGGCATGCGCTTCTCCTTCCTCGAGGCCAAAGGCGAATCCAAGGGCGAGCGCGTTGCCTGAGCCCAGCCTCCGCAATCGTCTGCTTGAAGCGCGCACTGCGGCCGGCCTTACGCAGGCCGAGCTGGCCCAGCTCGTCTTCGTCTCGCGCAAGACCATCAACACGGTGGAGAACGGCGTCTTCATCCCCTCCACCCTGCTCGCCCTCAAGCTGGCGCAGGCGCTGAAGAAGCGCGTCGAGGACCTGTTCTATCTCGATTGAAGGGACAGCGTAGGGTGCATGAAGCGAAGCGCAATGCACCTCTTTCTCGCCGCGGCCGCCAAAGGTGCATTACGGGCTTCGCCCTACATGCACCCTACAAACCTGCCCAAGTCGCAATCCAGAACGTCGCGAGCGACGCAAGATAGGCGAGCCCCACGAGGTAGGCGAACATGAAGCCCGTCCATTTCCACGAATTGGTTTCGCGGCGAACGGTCGCCAAAGTCGCAAAGCACTGCGGCGCATAAACGTACCAGGCGATAAACGACAGGGCCATCGGCAAGGTCCACTGGGCCGCCAGCAAGGTCTGCAACGCCTTGTCCGTCTCATCCACCGGCCCGAGCGAATAGATGAGGCCCAGCGAAGACACGGCAGCCTCCCGCGCCGCCATGCCCGGCACCAGGGCTACGACCATTTCGAGGTTGAACCCGATCGGCTTGAATATCGGCTGCAGCACCTGCCCGATCATCCCGGCATAGCTGCCCTCGAGCCCCTGCCCGTTGTTCGGAAAGTAAGCCAGCACCCACAGCGCCACGGTCGTACCGAAAATGATCGTGCCGGCGCGCTTGAGGAAGGCCCATGCTTTCGAGATCAGCCCGAACACGTAATCGCGCAGCACCGGCAGCTTGTAGGTCGG
>DASYKO010000079.1:0-3380 GCA_035995285.1 Hyphomonadaceae bacterium
TCCATCACGCTCGACCACGAGGTCGAAGTCCTCGAACACCAGTTCGCCCGCAACAATGTCGCGTGGGCCACCGGCCAGGCCCGCTTCCTCGACCCCCACACCATCGAAGTCGAGAATGACGGCAAGGTGCAGGTCTTCAGCGCGCACAAATTCATCCTCGCCGTCGGCACAGCGCCCTACCGCCCCTCGCACATCCCGTTCGATGGCGAGACCATCCTGGACGCCGACGAAATCCTCGATCTCAAGCGCCTGCCCCGCTCCCTCTCCGTCATCGGCGGCAGCGTGATTGGCATCGAATACGCCACCATCTTTTCCGCGCTCGACGTGAAGGTCACTGTGATCGACCCCGCCGACCGCGTCCTGCCCTTCATCGACAAGGAACTGGTCGATGAGTTCGTGCACGACATGCGCGACCGGGGGATGACTCTCCGCTTCGAGAGCAAGGTGAAGTCGGCCAAGAAAGTCGGCCCGGATGCCTGCCTGATCGAACTGGAAGACGGTCGTCAGATCTGGAGCGAGATGATACTTTTCGCTGCGGGGCGAAAAGGGGCCATCGACGGCCTCGGCCTTGAAAACTGCGGCCTCGCGGGCGACGAACGCGGTCGCATCGAGGTGAACCGCGAGACATTCCAGACCAAGTCGCCGCATATCTACGCCGTCGGCGACATCATCGGCTTCCCCAGCCTGGCCTCCACCTCGATGGAACAGGGCCGCATCGCTGCCTGCCTCGCCTTCGGCGTCACCGCCCACGCCCCGCCCGAATTCTTCCCCTATGGCATCTATTCCGTGCCCGAACTCTCCACCATCGGCATGACCGAGGAGCAGGTGCGGCAGAAGAAGATCCCCTACGAATGCGGCATCGCCCGCTTCCGCGAAACCTCGCGCGGCCACATCATGGGCCTCGACACCGGCTTCATGAAGCTCATCTTCTCGCTGGAGACGCGCCGCTTGCTGGGCGCACACATCGTCGGCGAGGGCGCGACAGAACTGATCCACATCGGCCAGGCCGTGCTCAATCTCAACGGCACGCTCGACTACTTCGTCGAGAACACCTTCAATTACCCGACGCTCGCCGAAGCCTACAAGATCGCCGCCCTCGACGCCTGGAACCGCATGCCGCGCAGGCAGCCCAGCACCGCGGCGTTCGATGAAACCACCGCAGCGCTGGAACGCTTTGCGAAAGCGGCGCGCGCCTAATAACTACATCGTCGGCAACACCCTGAAGCCGTCGACATCGGTGTCGGCTGGCTCGACCTCCACGTCATCGACGCGGCTGGAGCCCGGCCCTTCGTTGCAGGCGGCAAGCATGCCATCCACCACATGCTGCGGTCCGGAGAACACCGCCTCCACCGACCCATCACGCCGGTTCCGCACCCATCCCTTGAGCCCGCGCCGCGCTGCCTGCGCCTCCACAAATGCGCGGTATCCCACGCCCTGAACGCGGCCCGTGATAACTGTGCGAATTGTGGTTTCGGTCATGAGACCTAGCTAGGACTCGGGCCGCCGTCGCCAAGTGACTTTTCGGCAAGCGCGCTGTCACGAAGGGCGCGCGGCGTTTGTGTCGCGAACCAAACGATCCAGGCAAACACGGGTTGGAACAGCAGCCTGCCCCACAGCACCGGCAGACCCAGCGCCTTGTACTTCTCCGCGTGAATCAGCATCTCGATGTGCACCGGCGTCACGCAGATGGTGAGGACCACCAGCGCCAGCCCCGCAATGCGGCGCAAATGCGGAACCAGCAATCCGCACGCGCCGAGCACTTCGCAGACGCCGGTGAACAGAACCATCTCGCGCGAGAACGGAACCCATGGCGGCACGACCGAGGTGAACATCTTCGTCAGCACAAAATGCCCGATTCCGCCGACGAGGAACCAGACAAACGCCAGCCCTAGCCCAGCCGTGCGCCAGCGATTTCGAGGTGGTCTGTCAGCTTCGGCCATGGGCTCTCTTAGGTGATTCACGCGAACTCACCTAAAGAACGCGCACGGCCCCTTGTCGGTGCTCGCCGCAAAACAGGTCAAACGCCGTGCAGCTTCTCCAGCCGCTCGACCTCGTCCTTCGAGCCGAGCATCACCGACACGCGCTGGTGCAGGCCCGTGGGCTGCACGTCGAGGATCTGCTGCTTGCCGTCGAACGCCTTGCCGCCGGCTTGCTCGACCAGCATCGACATCGGATTGGCTTCGTACATGAGGCGTAGCTTGCCCGGCTTGCCCGGTTCGCGCTTGTCCCACGGATACATGAACACGCCGCCGCGCGTGAGGATGCGGTGAACGTCCGCCACCATCGAGGCGATCCAGCGCATGTTGTAATCCTTGCCGCACGGCCCGCCTTTTCCAGCGAGACATTCATCGACATAGGTGCGCACCGGGTCGGCCCAGTGGCGCATGTTCGACATGTTGATCGAGAATTCCTTGGTCGCCGCAGGCAGCTTCATGTTGGCCGAAGTCTGCACCCACTGCCCGTTCGAGGGATCATGCGTGAACGCCGCCACGCCCTTGCCGAGCGACAGCACCAGCGTCGTCTGCGGACCATAGACGGCATAACCCGCAGCCACCTGGTTACGCCCCGCCTGCAGGAAGGGCGCTGCACCCTCGCCCGCTTTCGCGCGCAGCACGGAGAAGATCGTCCCGATCGAAACGTTGACGTCGATATTGCTTGACCCATCCAGCGGATCGAACAGCAGGAGATAAGGCGCACCCGCCTTCATCGACCGGGCGTCTTCCTCTTCCTCGGAAGCAGCAGCCGCCACCACGCCGCAAGCCTTGGCCATCGCCATCAGCTCATCGTTCGCCAGGACGTCGAGCTGCTTCTGCTCCTCGCCCTGCACGTTTCCGGTGCCCGCCGAGCCCAGCACGCCCGCGAGAGCGCCCCGGGCAACCAGCGCGCCGATCGTGCGGCACGAGTCAGAGATCGCCTCGATAAGGACGGTCAGGTCGCTCGGCGCGGGAGTTCCGTTCCCATTCGGGTCCGCCAGATATTCGCGAAGCGTCCGCGCCGTCATGCATTCACCTATGCCGATTCAGCCCGGCATATAGCCGGATTGGCCCGGGATGCACAGGCTGTGCCCTAAATGTGCACAGGCCTCCCGAACCAAATTGTTGCGGATCTCGCGATTGTCGAGTTCAAGTCACTATCGGGATGGTTGGGATGCGCAAGAACGTCAATTTTTCCGTCGATACGCGCCTAACGCGCTTGCTAGGCGAGACTTACCGCTCAAGCGAGATCGCCATCAAAGAACTCGTTGACGTGACCCCCTGAAATTCCTCCAGAGATGGCTAGAGTCCGACCCAAGGAAGGGACGGACGGAAAATGAAGAAGTCACGGTTCACGGAAGAGCAGATCATCGCGATCCTGCGGGAGCACGAGGCGGGTGTTGCGAC
>DASYKO010000080.1:0-4396 GCA_035995285.1 Hyphomonadaceae bacterium
CGAGACGCGTTTCGTCGGCCTGTTCACGTCGGAGGCTTACACCCGCACGGCAGACGAAGTGCCGCTGATCCGGCGCAAGATCGAGAAGGTGAAGGCGCTCTCGATGACCGGCTCACGCTTCTCGATGAAGCAGCTGGAGACGGTGCTGCTCAACTATCCACGCGACGAGCTGTTCCAGATTTCGGTTGAAGACCTTGCCCGCATCTCGGCCGGCGTGCTGCGCCTGCAGATCAGGCCGCGCACGCGCCTGTTCATCCGGCGCGACCGGTTCGACCGTTATGTCTCCGCCCTGCTCTATGTTCCACGCGACAGCTATAATTCCGACCTGCGCACGCGGGCGCACAAGATTCTCGCCGACGCGTTCGGCGGGCGGACCTCGGCCTATTACCCGAGCTTCAACGAGGGCCCTCTCGCGCGCGTGCACCTCATTGTCGGTTTGACCCGCGGCCATCCCGAGCCGGACGAGGACAGCCTCGACCTGCAGATGCGCCAGCTGTTCGAGACCTGGGAAGACGCCCTCGGCCGCGTCGCCCGCTCGACCAATGCGGACCAGATGCTGGCGTCACGCGCCCGCTACACGGCCGGTTATAAAGAGGCTTTCCAGCCGGAAGAGGGTCTTGCGGACCTGACCGCCATCGCGGCGCTGCCGCCGGGCAAGGCGTTGCGCGCGCGGGTGTGGGGGCCGGACTTCGAAGCCGGCATTTCTCACGTGAAGATCTATCACCGTGGCGAGCCGCTCGACCTTTCCGAGATCGTGCCGGTGCTGGAGCGCATGGGCCTGCGCGTGCAGGCGGAGGTGGGATATCCCATCCGCTTTGCCGCCATGGGCGACGAGCCCGAAGGCGCGGTTTACGTCCACGACCTCACCATCGAGCGGGCTCCGGGACAAAAGCGGCTGGATGCGCGGTTCGAGAGGGCCTTCGAGGCGATCTGGGCGCGCGATACGGAGAATGACCGGTTCAACTCGCTGGTGGTAGCGCTTGGCGTTGACTGGCGCTCGGCTGCGCTGTTGCGCACGCTCGCGCGATACCGCTCGCAGTCGGGGCTTGATCCGTCGGAAGCCGTGCAGGTGAAGGCGCTGGCCGAGCATCCGGAGATCGCCACCAACCTGCTCAGGCTGTTCGCGATCAAGTTCGACATATCGGTGAAGGGCGATCTCGATGCGCGAAAAAAAGCCGCCGAGCCGGTGATCGCGGAGATCAACAAGCAGCTCGAGGCGGTCGCCACGCTGGATGCGGACCGCGTGTTGCGGCGCTTGCTGGCGCTGGTGAAGTCTGCGCAGCGCACGAATTTCTACATCACGGGTGAGGATGGAAAGCCGCCGCGGCACATTGCATTCAAGATTGCCTCTCGCGAGGCCGATCCGCTGCCTGCCCCGCGGCCCTATCGCGAGATCTTCGTGTGGTCGCCGGATGTCGAAGGCGTGCACCTGCGCTTTGGCCCGGTCGCGCGCGGCGGCCTGCGCTGGTCGGACCGGCGGGAGGATTTCCGCACCGAAGTGCTGGGCCTGGTGAAGGCGCAGCAGGTGAAGAACGCGGTGATCGTGCCGGTCGGCTCGAAGGGCGGATTCTATCCGCGCAACCTGCCTGCGAAGGGCACGCGCGAAGAAATCCAGAACGCGGGCATCGCTGCCTACAAGGTCTTTGTCGGCGCGCTGCTGCAGCTCACCGACAACATCGTGAAGGGCAAGACCGTTCACCCGAAAGACGTCGTCGTGTGGGATGGCGAGGATCCGTATCTCGTCGTCGCCGCCGACAAGGGCACGGCAAGCTTTTCCGACATCGCGAATGGATTGTCGGCCGATTACAATTTCTGGCTGGGCGATGCGTTCGCTTCGGGTGGATCGGTCGGATACGACCACAAGAAGATGGGCATCACGGCGCGGGGCGCGTGGGAGGCGGTGAAACGCCACTTCAGGGAGATGGGCCGCGATACGCAGACTGAGCCCTTCACCGTGATCGGCATCGGCGACATGTCGGGCGATGTGTTCGGCAATGGCATGCTGCTGTCGAAATGCATCAGGCTGCAGGCGGCATTCGACCACCGCCACATCTTCCTCGATCCGGATCCGCAGAACCTCGAAGCGCTGTGGGCCGAGCGCAAGCGCATGTTCGACCTGCCGCGCTCGTCCTGGGCGGACTACAAGAAAGAACTGATCTCCAAGGGCGGCGGCATTTTCGAGCGCAGCCTCAAATCCATCGCGCTGACGCCGGAGATCAAGGCGCTCTCGAGGCTCAAGGATGACGCCGTCACGCCCGATGCGCTGATCAAGGCATTGCTGACGGCGGAAGTTGACCTGCTCTGGTTCGGCGGGATCGGGGCGTACATCAAGGGCTCGACGCAATCGCATCTCGATGTCGGCGACAAGACCAACGATATCCTGCGGGTCGATGCGAAGGACCTGCGCGCGAAAGTCATCGGCGAGGGCGCCAATCTTGGCGTGACGCAGGCGGGGCGGATCGAGTTCGCGCGTGTCGGCGGGCGGCTGAATACGGATGCTATCGACAACTCTGCGGGCGTGGACTCGTCAGACCACGAGGTGAACATCAAGATCCTGACGGCCGAGGCGATCAACGAGGGCGTCCTGAAGGCGGGTGACCGCAACGCCCTGCTCGCTTCGATGACCGAGGAAGTGGGCCATCTGGTGCTCGAGAACAATTACGGCCAGACCGGCGCGCTTTCCGTCATGCAGGCGACGGCGGCGGCCGATCTCGACAGCCATGAGCGGCTGATCGAGACGCTGGAATCGCAGGGCAAGCTCGACCGCGCGGTCGAGGGGCTTCCGACGACCGAACAGTTCCGGAAGCTGCGCGAGACGCAGCAGGGGCTTACGCGGCCGGAGCTGGCGGTGATCATGGCCTATGCCAAGCTCGACCTCTTCGCCTCGCTCATCGCGTCGGAAGCGCCGGATGATTCGGCGTTCGAGCAGTTGCTGACCGAGTATTTCCCCAAGGAACTCGCGAAATACTCCAAGGCGCGCGAGCGCCACCGGCTGCGGCGCGAGATCATCGCCACGCGGCTGTCCAACCGGTTCGTCAATCTCACCGGGCCGACATTCGCCCTGCAGAAACGCGATGCGGAGGGTGTCGAGATCGGTCACCTGACGGAATCGTTCGAGGCTGCCCACGCCGCCTTCCACTTCGACGATCTGTTCGCACGCATCAACGCGCTGGACGGCAAGGCGCCTGCGGCGGCGCAGACCATGATGTCGGTCGAGACGTCAGCGAACCTGCGCATGCTGTCCGGCGCGCTGGCGTCGGACCCGGTGCTGATGAAGACGCGGTCTGTCGCCAAGACGATCGAGCGTTATCGCGCCGCGATCGCGGAAATCCGCAAGACGCTGCCGCAGGCGCTCTCGCCTGTCGTGCTTGGACGCGTCGAAGCGCGCGCCGAGAAATACCGCGCAGCGGGGGCGCCGGATGACATCGCGCACGACGTTGCGCTGGTGCGCGCGCTGGCCTCCGCCCGCGAGACGGTGGAGATATCCGAACAGACCGGGTGGCCGCTGGCGTCTGCCCTGCTCGTGCAGCACCAGGTCGGCGAGCTTCTTGGTCTCGACCGCATGCGTGCGGCGGCGCGGGATATCGAGCCGCGAGATCCGTGGGATCGGCTGGCGCTGCAGCGCGTGGCGGATGACATGCCGCGCCAGCAGAGCGAGCTTGCCATCGCCGCGATCCGCTCCGCCAAGGGCTCGCCGGTGAAGGACAAGGCGGCGGCCCGGGCGCTGAGCGAGGCCTGGATTGCGCCGCGGCGGGACATGGCGGACCGGCTGACGCAGCCCATGGCGGCCTTCGACCGGCAGGGCGGGTGGTCGTTGGCGAAACTGGTTCTGCTGGGCGACGCGGTACGGGAATTCGTCTATGCTTCCCGGGCCGAAACTGCCAAACGGTAGCCGGGCCGGACGGAGCAGACATTGGACCGCGAACTTACCTTCCGCGATGCGCGCGAGAGCGATGCGGGCGATCTTGCCGAGATCGGCGCCGCCACCTTCGCGGAGACGTTCGGCCATCTTTATCCGGCGAGCGATCTCAAGCGCTATCTGGAAGAGACCTATTCGCTCGAGCGCATGAAGGAAGACCTGCGCGATCCGGAGGTCGAGATCCGCATTGCCTTCGCCGGCAAGCACATGGCGGCCTATTGCAAGATCGGCCCGGTGAAGCTGCCCTTTGATGTAGGGGCCGATCCCGCGCTCGAACTCCACCGCATCTATGTCTACCGCAACCGGCAGGGCGTGGGCATCGGGCGCATCCTCCTCACCTGGGCGACGGAACAGGCGCGGCGGCGGGCGAAGAACCTCTTCCTCGGCGTGTGGGATCAGAACACGCGCGCCATCGCCGTCTATGAAAGCCGCGGCTTCGAGAAGGTCGGGGCCTACAAGTTCCGCGTCGGCGATACG
>DASYKO010000081.1:0-11015 GCA_035995285.1 Hyphomonadaceae bacterium
CGGCCCCATGCTCGCCCACAAGGCGGAAGATGAAGCGGTCGCCTGCGCCGAACTCATCGCCGGCAAGGCAGGCCATGTGAACTACAACGTGATCCCGGGCGTCGTTTACACCAAGCCCGAAATCGCCTGGGTGGGGAAAACCGAGGAAGAGCTCAAGGCCGAAGGCATCCCCTACAAGACCGGCAAATTCCCGTTCTCGGCCAACTCCCGCGCCAAGACGAACCACGAGACCGACGGCCTGGTGAAGATCCTCGCCCATGCCGAGACCGACGAAGTCCTCGGCGCCCACCTCATGGGTGTCGGCGTCGGCGAGATGATCGCCGAGATCTGTGTCGCGATGGAGTTCGGCGCGTCTTCCGAAGACATCGCCCGCACCTGCCACGCCCACCCGACGCTCACCGAAGCCGTCCGCCAGGCCGCCATGGGCGTCGAAGGCTGGACGACACAGATGTAGCTGCCTCTGGCGGCCTCAACTCGCGACACCTGAACACGGCCAACGACCCCCCACCTGTCCGCCCCCCTTCGGGCGGGCGGGACCATGTTGCTGCAGCTTACCTTGATCGTTCTTTGTCCAATTCGCGACACGCGGTCCCGCCCGCCCGAAGGGGGGCGGACAGGTGGGGGGTGGATGGTGTCGTTCCACTCTCTCGGCTCGATCCTCTGCGGACCCACGAGACTCAGTTAACGGCGCCAATCGGCATGGCGCTTGCGATGCCTATGTGCTTGTTTTCGCCCGGCGAACGAACCGGTTGAGGGCGTTGGGAGAAGACCGCTTGAGCAGTTTTGCGTCCATGACCGGCGAACTCGCCATGGCGCGCGAGGCCGTCACGAGCCGCCTCAAGGGCGTTGATCCCACAGATTTCCCGGCCATGCGCCGCGCCTACGACGCCTTCTCCGAAAACGATCCGATGCCGGAAATGGCCACCATGGCCGACATTGAGCTCAACGGCGTCTCCTCGCTGGGCGTGATGCCGAAAGGCTCGAACGGCGACCACATGATCCTCTGGTGCCATGGCGGCGGCTTCGCCATGGGCTCATCCAGATCGCACAAAGGCCTCGCCGCGCACGTCGCCCACGAGGCCAAGACAGCAGCCGTGATCCCCGACTATCGCCTCGCGCCCGAACACCAGCATCCCGCCGCGCTCGAAGACTGCGTCTCCGTCTACCACTCGGTGGTCAAGGAAGGCGTCAACCCAAAGAACCTCATCCTCGCCGGCGACAGCGCCGGCGGCGGCCTCGCCGTCGCCGCCGCGCTCAAGCTGAAAGAGCAGGGCGCGCAAATGCCCGCCGGACTCCTGCTGCTCAGCCCGTGGATCGATCTTGCCAACCGCGGCTGGAGCCACGGCGCAAAATCCAACCGCGACCCCTTCCTCACCACGCCGAGCCTCTCCGCCAGCGCCAAACGCTATCTCGGCGAAGGCTCCGCCAACCTCGGCATCCTCGACGCCGACCTGCGCGGCTTGCCCCCGACATTCATCCAGACCGGCGAAGCCGAAATCCTCTTGTCCGACTCGACGGCGCTCTCCGAGCGCCTAGGCGCCGCCGGCGTGCCCCTGACTCTCGAGATCTGGCCCGACATGTTCCACATCTTCCAGGCCCGCTACAAAATGCTCGCCCAAGCACGCCAGGCGATCACGCGGCTAGGCCAGTGGTCGGCAGCGCATATCGGGGCTTAGGCGCGCTCGCGTGCAACAACGCGAAATCTCTCTCAAATCGTGGCCGGCCCCGTTGCTCCCCCAAACAAACAGGCATACGGAAACCTCATGACGACCGCCGCCCGAATTCTTCGACTCAAGAAGCAAGCCTTCAAGCTTGCGCCGGCGGGTCGTACCTAAAGCGACCAGGGCCGGCGGCGGAAAAGCCGGCTCCCAACGCCTCACCTTCTCCGCAAGACCGGTCTCCCAGGAAGACCAGAGACTCGCGGAGACTGAGATGACGACCCCAATGACTCCAGAAGCCATCGAGACAGATCACGAAGCCCGCAACCGTATGATCGGCGTGGGCCTTGCCGCCGGCGGCGCGGGCCTCTTCTCGCTCAAGGGCGTGGTCATCAAGCTCGCCTTCGCCGAAGGCCTTTCAGTCAATCACCTGCTCACGCTGCGCATGGCGTTTTCGCTTCCGGTCTACCTGGCCATCGGCATCTTCGCCTTCCTGCGCGCCACGCAAAAGCCGACGCCGAAGCACTACGCCTACGCCGCCGGCCTCGGCATCATGAGCTACTATTTCTCCTCGTGGCTCAACTTCGAAGGCCTGCGCTATGTCTCGGCCCAGCTCGAGCGCCTGATCCTCTACATCTACCCCACCATGGTCGCGCTGATGACCTGGGCCTTCTACAAGCAGCCGATCACCCGCCAGCACGTCTTCGCCCTCGTCCTCGCCTATGCCGGCGTTGCAATCCTGTTCGGCTCCGAAATCGGCCATCAGGGCCCCAACGCCTTGCTCGGCGGCGGGCTCATCTTCGCCGGCGCGCTGATCTATGCGGTCTATGTCACGGCCTCGAAGCCGGTGATCGCCGCGATGGGCTCGACGCTGTTCACGGCCTTCGCCATGTCCGCCGCCTCGCTCGCCTTCCTCGCGCAAAGCGGCGTCGATGTCGCGATGCACGGCTTCCCGCAGGTATCCACCAACGGCCTGTGGCTGTCCTTCATCCTCGCGATGGTCTGCACCGTGATCCCGAGCTTCATGATCGCCGAAGCCATCAGCCGCATCGGCCCCGGCCGCATGAGCGCCATCGGCGGCGTCGGCCCGGTCGTCGCTGCGTGGGCGGCAGTGATGATCCTCCACGAACCCTTCGGCTGGCCCCACCTCGCCTCAATGGCCCTGACGATCTTCGGCGTCTGGCTGCTGGCCAAGCCAAGGCTCACGCGAACGGCCGGTGCGAGAACCTGGTGATGCGAGGCAGTGCGATCACGCACCGGCCCCTTAGTGCCTTTGTGAATCCCTTCGTGTCTTCGTGTTGGAATCTTCTCTCGCTGCGCCAAAGTTTTAAACACGAAGGCACCCGCCTACGCTCCTTCGGAGCTTCGGCAAGGCAGGCAAAGGAAGACACGAAGACACAAAGAGATCCGGAAGCGGCGCGAGGCCAGAGCGTTACTTCAATCCGCGATCTTCGGCGTCACGACCGTATGCCCGACCATCCCCGCGAAAGCGATGGTCGTGAGGTCCTCAAGGAACGGCCCGATGGCCTGACACGCCAGCGGCAGTCCCGCCTTGTTGACGCCGAGCGGAATCGCCGTCGAGGGCAGATTGGCGACGGTCGCAATGCCTGCCCAGGCCAGCTGCTGCCCGAAGTTCGAAGGCTCGCCATCGATCGCCAGCGGACGTTTGCGCCAGTCATCTTCATCGGTGTGCGGGAAGGCGGGCGTCGAGAAAACCGGGCAGATCACGACATCGAAGTGCCGGAAGAAATCCGCCCACTGTCGGCGCAGCCGCAGCTGGTCGTCCAGCCTGTCGAACCAGTCGTGCGCCGACATCGGCGGCCGCGCCTGATTGTCAGCGCGCCGGTTAAGGATCGTGTGCAGCATCGTCTGGTAGAGTTTCCACGACGCCATGATGTCCGGCAGCATGCTCGACTGCCGTGCAACGCTCGCGCCTTCCTTCACCAGATGATCGGCCAGCGCCTCGATCGCGCCGCGCGTTTCGGAATCCGGCCGCACCACCGGATGCTGGTCGAGCACGAAAACACGGAAGCTCTTGAGCGAACCGTGCCGGGGCTTCGGCAGGATCAGCTTGTTGGCCGAGGATTCCGCATCCGGCCCCGCCACGATCTCGAGCGCCGTCGCAAGATCCTCCGCCGTCCGGGCCAGCGGGCCGACGACGCCAAGCAATGTCGGCGTGAAGATCTGCCCGCCGGGCGAATGCCCCACCTGCGGAATCGCGCCCCAGCTCGTCTTGTGTCCATAGACGCCGCAGAACGCCGCCGGCACCCGCACCGATCCGCCGATGTCCGACCCCAGCTCCAGCGCCGAGAACCCCATCGCAATCGCCGCCGCGCTTCCTCCGGAAGATCCGCCGGCCGACTTCGTCACGTCATGCGGATTGTTCGTGCGGCCATACATCGGATTGTTCGACTGCCAGTCGGCCAGCGCCGGAGGCACATTCGTCTTGCCGAGCACGATCGCGCCCGCCGCCTTCAGCCGCTGCACCGGCAGCGCATCTTCCCGCGCGCGATGCTCCATGTATTCGGTCAGTCCCCACGTCGTCGGATAACCGCGCAGGTCGAAGCTTTCCTTCACCGTCACCGGAATTCCGGTCAGCGTCCTGAACTCGCCGCGCGCAATCGCGTTGTCGGCGGCCCGCGCATCGGCCCGCGCCCGGTCGAAGTCGCGCACAACGACGGCGTTGACTGCTGCGTCCAGCGCCTCGATCCGCGAGATCGTGGCCTCCGTGATCTCCAGCGCCGTGAAGGATTTTTTCCTGAGCCCCGCCGCAAGGCTGGCAACTGTCGCTCGCGCAAGATCGGGAGCAGGGGACATGGCGGCAGCTTAGCGCTCACGAGGACGTGCGCCAGCCAGAGACTTGTGAGCAACGCGGAAATCGCCTCCGCAACGTTTTGGCCTTGCCGCGGCGGCGGATTAGGCTGTAGCTATCGATGATAGGCAGGCCTGCGGATGCGGGGGTTGCGATCGAGACACCTGTCTCACGCCTCCCTCGGGCCGCCGTCGAAACCGGCATAGCAAAAGCCGGAAGCACAAACACAGTCTCTCAGGGAGAAACAGAATGACATCATGGCGAAACCGCATCGCGGCGGCGGGAGTACTTGCAGCGATCACCGCGCCAGCCTTTGCCCAACAGGCAGCGCCGGCGAACACACTTCTTGGCGTTGATTGCAACGCCCCGCCCATCCTGCACTGCCCGGACACTCAGTGCATCGGTGACCGCACGACCCAGCCGGGCAACACGGTGGAGATGAAAACCCGCCGCACCTACTTTCTCGACTGCCCCGCAGGCTACAAGCCGGGCGACAAGGTCAACGTCGCGCTCGCACTGCACGGCGGCGGCTCCTACGCAAACTGGCAGCGGCACTACGCGCCCTTCATGGACGTGAAGGACAAGTACAAACTCGTCATCATCACGCCCGGTTCGCCGACGCGGACGTGGAGCGCTGCTGACGACGAGTATTTGCACAACATCGTCGACAGCGTCATCGGCTCGGTCGGCAAGGGCAATGTCGAACGCTTTATCCTCGCCGGCCACAGCCAGGGCGGGATGACATCCAACCGCATCATCTGCAGCGACTATTTCAAGGACAAGGTCGACACGCGCATCTCGCTCTCGGGCGGCCGTATCGGCGCGACAAAGTCGGCCGGGCGCGGATTCGGCCAGGGCGGCGATCCGGTCTTCAAGCAGGTTCCGGGCGCGCCGCCGGCTGCTCCTGCCGCGCGTCCCGGCGGTCCTCCGGGCGGGACGCCGCCGAATCCTGCCGCAGGCTGGGCAACTTCTCTGGCGTGCGACTACTCCTTCATTTTCGAAAACGGCGAATATGAATCGATGCCCGATCCAGCCTCGCCGGTCGCCGACAAGTTCGGTTGCGGCGCGCGCAAGCAGGAAGAAGACGTGGTCGATCCCAAGCCCGGCTATGTCTGGGACGCCACGCGCCAGGATCCGGGCACGGATGGCTGGGGCCACTATCCCCGCTCCGGCCGCGCGCAGGTCTATGCCTATCCCGGCTGCAAGGATGGCCGCGTCGTCGCCGACGTGGTGCGCCTGCAGAAGGGCCACACCGAAGGTCTCGAGCCCAACGTCACCGACAAGCTGATCCAGCTCGCGGTTTCCGCGAAGGGCGGCAAGATCAAGAACGGCTCATGGAACCCGCCGCCTCCGCCGCCGCCCGCACCAACTGGCTTCGGCGGACCGCCGCCTGCCGCCGTTCCGGCGACACGTAACTAGAGGAACCTCGCTCGGGGTAACTCTCCGGCGGCAGGCAACTGCCGCCGGTTCTGTCTTACGCGCGCGGGTGCGCCTCGGCGTGGACCTTCATCAGGCGCGCGGCATCGACGCCGGTATAGATCTGGGTCGTGGACAGGCTGGCATGGCCGAGCAGAGCCTGGATCGAGCGCAGGTCGCCGCCATTTGCAAGAAGATGCGTCGCGAAGGAATGGCGCATCGCGTGGGGCGTCGCCGTCTCCGGCAGGCCGAGGCGATGGCGCAGCGATTCCATCAGCCGCTGCACGATGCGTGGATTGAGCGGCCCGCCTTTCAGCCCGCGGAAGATCGGCTCGTCCGGCGCGGCGGGGAAGGGGCAGATCTTGGCATAGTGATTGATCGCCTCGCGCACCGGCTGGATCAGCGGCACGATGCGAACTTTCCGTCCCTTGCCGATGATGCGCAGATTTTGCGGCGCCGGAACATCCTTGCCCGCGATCGACAGCGCCTCCGACAGACGAAGCCCCGCGCCATAGAGCAGCGACAGGATCGCAGCATCCCTTGCCGACGCCCATTCGGGAGCATCCATCACCGGATCGCCTTCGCCCGCGATATCGATCGCCTCGGACGCCAGCTTCTCCGGCAGAGGGCGGGGCAGGCGGTGCGGGCGGCGCGGCGTCTCGAACATCATGGCGCGGGCGTTGGGCGCATCGAGCCGCCGGTCGAGGAATTTGAAGAAGGCGCGCAGGGAGGAGGCCGCGCGAGCCCGGGAAGACGCCGCCAGATTGTCCTCGCTGCGCCGCTTGGCGAGCCAGGCGATCACGTCATGCCGAGACAGGGCCTTGAGGTCGGAGACGTGCGGTTCCCCGCCCAGATGCTCGACCAGGAAATTGATGAAGTGGGCGACATCGCGCTGATAGGCCTCGATCGTCTTCTCGGACGAGCGGCGTTCGGTCTCCAGCCAGACCGTGAACTCCTGCAAGGCTTCGCGCGCTGTGTTGATCTTGCCCATAAGGAAACATGGCCTGCTCACATTAAGGGGATGTTTCCTGATGCCTCCCTTGAGGAATCCCGCTGGTTCCAGCACTGGCCCGGGTGTAAATCAGCCCCAATTTCAAGAGCGAACACACAATCAGGAGGATCAGCCATGCCGCTTCGTCTCGGAGACAAGGCGCCCGATTTCACCGCCGACACCACCAAGGGCCAGATCAATTTCCACGAATGGCTGGGCGATTCATGGGGCGTCCTCTTCTCGCACCCGAAGGATTTCACGCCCGTGTGCACGACGGAACTCGGCGCGCTCGCCAAGCTCCAGCCGGAGTTCGACAAGCGCAACGCCAAGCTGATCGGCATCTCGGTTGACCCGGTGGAAGATCACAACCGCTGGCTGCCCGACATCAAGGAAGTGACCGGCTTCCTTCCTACCTATCCGATGATCGGCGATGGCGAACTGAAAGTCGCCAAGCTCTACGACATGCTGCCCGCTGACTCAGGCGACACGTCCAAGGGCCGCACGGCCGCTAACAATGCCACGGTCCGCACGGTCTACATCATCGGTCCCGACACGCTGATCAAGGCGATGCTGGTCTACCCGATGACCTCGGGCCGCAACTTCGACGAGGTGCTGCGCCTCATCGACTCGCTCCAGCTGACCGCCAAGCACAAGGTCGCAACCCCCGCCAACTGGAGGCAGGGCGAGGATGTGATCATCGCCGGATCGGTGTCGGATGAAGACGCCAAGAAGCAGTACCCAGGCGGCTGGAAAACGCCCAAGCCCTACATCCGGGTCGTGCCGCAGCCTAAATGATGAGGTTCGCACTCGCTGTGGTGGCGCTTCTGGCGGCATGTTCGCCGTCGGCGAAGGCGCCTGAAGCGCCCGCGGTTTCTCCGTTCCAGCCGCACACGGCCACGGTGTTCCCGGAGGACCGCGGGCTCGAACTGTTGAACCAGTGCTCGCGCGGCGCCCCTGGCCCTATCGAACGAACGTGGTCGCCGGCCGAAGCCGACATCCTCCAGCTTGAAAGCAGGCTGGTGGATTATCTCCGGGCGCAGCGCCCGCAGACCTATCCCGCAGGCGGCCCCACGCCCGATCTCGTCCGCAACTATGCCGGCTATGTCATGAAGGGCGGCCGCAAGGTCATCTATCTCGATGCGGCCATAGCCGAGCCCGGCCTGTTCGGCATCGCGCCCAGCGATGTGTTGCCTGATCGCCCCTTCAACGGCGTCTGCGATGGCGGCCCGCGCTTCTTCGGCGTCGAATACGATGTCGGGGCGAAGACGTTTTCCAATCTTCTCGAGAACGGCCCTTACTGAATCGGAACAACCACGCCCGCCGTGCGTTCAGCTTGCGCCTGGATTGCGCGAGGCGAAGCCATGAGAATCCCCAAGGTCACATCCAGCCAGCGCTGGGCCGCCGGAGCGGTCGGCCTCGCTCTCCTTTTCGCCTGCAGCCCGCAATCACCTTCCGCGCCGGAACCGACCAAGCCCGCTCCGCCAAGCGGGCCGCAAGTGTCGGCCGACCCCGTGAATGCCGCGCCTGCGATTGTCGAAGCTCCGCCTCCGGCCGCCGCAAAGCCAGGCTATGCCGGCATGTGGGCTGCATCAGACGCCGAATGCACGGATCCGCTGAGGGCTTCCGAATTCTCCGCAGAGACCATCAACTACAAGCCCGAGAAAGCGGCATGCCAGGTGAAGTCGCTCTCGGAAGAAACGCCCACCGGCCGCTCGATGATCTACACGATCGAGGCGGATTGCACGCTCGGCGGCCAGCCGAGCCACGAGACCATCAAGCTCAATTTCGGCGCATCCGACACGGTGATGCAGATGGTGCTGGGCAAACGCGAGCCGGTACGCCTTGTACGGTGCCCATAAGCTGGGGTTTTCCGGCCCGTCCCAACTACTTCTAGCGGGTTGAAGAACGAAGGCGGAACGGCCATTCTCTACCCATGCAACCGTCTCCTCGAATCGTGTCGGTGCTGCTGCCGCAGCCCCTGCCGGAGCCTTTCGACTACGAACTGCCCGAGGGCGTGAGCGCGCCTCTCGGCTCGTTCGTTGTCGTGCCGCTCGGCCCGCGCGAAGTGATCGGGGTCGTCTGGCGCGAGCGCGGCGTGCCGTCCAACCGCAAGCTCAAGGCCGTGCAGGAAGTCATCGAACCGGCGCCGCCTTTGCCCGATGCGATGCGCACCTTCATCGACCGTGCGGCGAAATATGTCTGCGCGCCAACCGGCAATCTCCTCGCCATGGTCATGCGCTCGCGCGAGGCTCTGGAAGAACCGCCAGTCGAGTTGCTCGTCGTCGCCTCCGGTGAAACGCCGGAAAAACTCACGCCGCAGCGAGAGAAAGTGATGGCCGAAGCCACGAAGCCGCAGACTTCTGCAGAGCTGGCCCGCGCTGCGGGGGTCTCCGCAGGCGTCGTGAAAGCGCTGCTGGATGCCGGCGCACTGATGCATGTCGAACGCTCGCTCGATCCACCCTTCGAACAGCCCGATCCGGAGATGCCGACAAAGGTGCTCTCCGGCGAACAGATGGAAGCTGCGGAGCTCCTGCGCGAGCAAGTGCGCTCGCACCAATTCAAGGTCGCGTTGCTCGACGGGATCACCGGCTCAGGCAAGACCGAGGTCTATTTCGAAGCCATCGCCGAAGCGTTGCGCAGCGATCCCGAAGCCCAGGTGCTTGTGCTTCTTCCAGAGATTGCGCTCACCCAAGCCGTCACGACGCGCTTCGAAGAGCGCTTCGGCGCAACGCCCGCGGAATGGCATTCCGCCGTCGGTTCGAAATCCCGCCGGCGCACCTGGCGCGAGGTCGCCGCGGGCAGGGCGCGGATCGTTGTCGGCGCCCGCTCGGCCCTGTTCCTGCCCTACCGCAAGCTGCGCCTCATCGTGGTCGATGAAGAGCACGATCAGTCCTACAAGCAGGAAGACGGCGTCATCTATCACGCCCGCGACCTCGCCGTGCTGCGCGCTTCCATCGAAAAGTGCGCGGTGGTTCTGGCATCGGCGACGCCCTCGTTGGAAACGCTCGCCAACGCCAAGCAGGGGAAATACTCGCACCTCCGCCTTGCCGCGCGCCCCGGCGCCTCGCGACTGCCCGACATCGCGCTGGCAGACCTGCGCCTGCAGCCGCCCGAACCCTCGCGCTGGATCGGGCCTCAGCTGGCGACCGCCATCGAGGAAACGCTGAAGGCCAAGGAACAGGCGCTGCTCTTCCTCAACCGCAGGGGCTATGCGCCCCTCGTGCTCTGCCGGGCGTGCGGCGAACGCCTCAAGGCGCCTGATACGGATTCGTGGCTCACCGAGCACCGCTATTCCGGCCTGCTCATCTGCCACCTCACCGGCTTCACGATGCAGAAGCCGCTCGAATGTCCGCACTGTGGCGCCAAGGGCTCGCTCACTGGAGTCGGCCCCGGCGTGGAACGGCTGGCCGAAGAGGTCCACACCCGCTTCCACGGCGCCCGCGTCGAGGTCCTGTCGTCTGACACGGTGACCTCGCCGGATATGCTGCGCGACCTGATCACACGGATGGAGCAGGGCGCGATCGACATTCTCATCGGCACGCAGATCGTCGCCAAGGGACACAACTTTCCGGCGCTGACTCTTGTCGGCGTGGTCGACGCCGACGCCGGCCTGCGCGGCGGAGACCTGCGCGCGGGCGAGCGGACATTCCAGTTGCTCTTGCAGGTGGCGGGCAGGGCGGGCCGCGCCGACAAGCCCGGCCGCGCCATCATCCAGACCTATGCGCCCGAGAGCCCGGCCATCTCGCTGCTCGCTGCGGGCGATCGCGACGGCTTCGTCGAGCACGAGATGGACCAGCGCCGCCAGATGGGCTTCCCGCCCTTCGGCCGCCTCGGGGCCGTGATCCTGGCAGCAGGCAGCTCCGAGGAAGCCAATGAATGGGCGGCAGCCTTCGGCCGCGAGCAGCCCAATGCCGTGGGCGCCGAAGTCTGGGGCCCTGCGCCTGCGCCGATCACCATCCTGCGCGGCCGCCATCGCCGCCGCTTCCTCGTGCGCTCGGACCGCAATGTCGATCTCTCGGCTTTCCTGTCTGCGTGGAAGGAGCGCGTAAAGCTGCCAACGAATGTGCGTGTCACGCTCGACGTTGAGCCATATAGCTTCATGTAGAAACAAAAAGGCGCAGGCCGTCCGGGGGGCTGG
>DASYKO010000082.1:0-9238 GCA_035995285.1 Hyphomonadaceae bacterium
GAAGCGCTGAATATGGCGGTTTCCGGCGAGATCACGGACGCCTTTACCCTTGTTATGCTCCTCAAAGCCGACCACCTCCTCCGCACCGGGGCTTTGCCCCAGGAGCTAGCGCAGCTAATGCTTCGCGGCAGTTAGACGGCCTAAAGGCCAAGGGACGAGACGGGTCCCGCACGGAGGACTTCTAATGGCTGACTCGGGTGGACGTAGGCCTGCGCCGATCTGGCAGCGGCTGCGCTTCGATGCGAAGGCGCAGGCCGAACAGGAGAATGCGCTGTCGAGCTATCTCTCGGCGACGGTGCTCAATCACGAAACATTTGCTGAAGCGCTCTGCTACCAGCTCGCGCAGAAGGCGGGCGGGCCGGACATGAGCGCGCTGCAGATCCGCGAGATCTGCGAGGAAGCCTACAAGACCGATCCGGCGATCGTGGCGGCGGCGGAGCGTGATCTGCAGGCTGTGCTGGACCGCGATCCTGCCACGCGATCGACGCTGCAGCCCTTCCTGTTCTTCAAGGGGTTCCTGTCGCTGCAGACGCATCGTGTTGCGCACTGGCTTTGGGGGCAGGGGCGCGAGACGCTCGCCTTCTTCCTGCAGTCGCGCATGTCGGAGCTGTATGGCGTGGACATCCACCCGGCGGCGCCGATCGGCTCGGGCGTGTTCATGGACCATGCGACGGGCATCGTGATCGGTGAGACGGCGCGCGTGGGCGACGATGTGTCGATGCTGCATGGCGTGACGCTGGGCGGCACGGGCAAGGTCTACACGGATCGCCATCCGAAGATCGGCCGCGGCGTGTTGCTAGGCGCGGGATCGAAAGTGCTGGGCAACATCACGGTGGGCGAAGAGGCTCGGGTGGGCTCGGGCTCTGTGGTGCTGTCGGATGTGCCGCCGCGCTGCTCGGTGGCGGGCGTGCCGGCCAAGCCTGTGGGCGGGGCCTGTATGAAGCCGGCGCAGACGATGGACCAGAAGTTCGACGCTGGTATCTGAAGCCTTGAAGGCCGGGATCTAGCTCCCGCTATCAGCAGGATTGTGCGAGGTGTCGACCGGTTGGCTCGGCTGTTCTGCGCGGCCGTATGCGTCGACGTTGCGTTGACTGGTGGCGCGGTCGCGTTCGGCGCGGTCAGTGACTTTCATGGCGCCGCCTGAAGGCGTCGCGCAGCCGGCGGCGAGTACGGCAAGGGCGCCTGCAACAAGAGCGAGTTTCATGGAGGATCCTCCCAACATGGGCGGATACTAGCACGTTTCGCTGCGATTTCGAGGGATACAGGAGAGGCCGGGGTTGCGGTTTCTCTGGGGGTGGCTAAGGCAGGGGCTCAATTTTCTGCGAACTGTCAGCCGGATGGAGCCGCCGATGAACCCGGAAACCGTGAAGCGCATCGAGGCGTATCTCAAGCGCACGCTGAACCCCGGCATCTCGCTGGCCGCGCGGCCGCGCGTGACCGACAGCGTCGAGGTTACTATCGGCGGAGAGCATGTGGGGCTCGTCTATCTCATCGAGGATGAGGGCGAGACGAGCTATCAGCTTGAGATGACCATCCTGCAGGAAGACCTGGACGGCTGATCGGTTCGGGTTTCCTGCCCGCAGAGCCAGCCGCTGTTGCCGTGCCTGCAGAGTGAGGCCGACAGGGATGAACGCCAGCACCACATCGCCCAGCACGTCATCACCCGGCGCCACATCACAGGGCCTTATCGTCGCCTTCCACACGACCGATCCGCTCTACACGCGTGAAGCCGAGCGCCTCGGTCTGTCTGCACGCAAGCTGGGACTGCCATTGAGCCTGACGACGTTCGCGCCGGGATCGTGGCTCGACATAGTGCGGTTGAAAGCGGGATTCCTGCTCGACAAGCGCCGCAGCGAGCGGGGGCCGCTTCTCTACGTTGACGTCGACGCCGTAATTCACAGCGATCCCTGGGCGCTGTTGACCGCCGTGGATGGCGATGTCGCCTTTGCCGTATTTGCCGATGGCAAGGCGCGCAGCGGCACGATGTACTTTGCCGATACGGAGGGCGCGCTGCGTTTTATCGAGGACTGGATACAACGGCTTCAGAATGCGCCCGGCGCCTGGGACCAGCACCCGCTGGATGACATCGTGCGCGAGCAGAAGACGGGAGCGCAGCTGGGCTACCGGGTGGCGGGTCTCTCTCCTTCGCTGTGCTACATCTTCGACAAGGCGGAAAAGACGGGGGCAGTCGGCCACAGGCCCGTGATCGAACATCTGCAAGCGAGCCGCGATGTGAAATCCAGGGGGCGGGACGACCAGCTGCGGCGCGAGCAGCGTGTCCGCGAACTCGAAGTCGAGATGGGGATGCGTGAAGAAGGCGAGGACCGGCTCGATTATGCCGTCCTCTCCGACGGCGACCGGCGCAAGCGCACGCAGGCAATGCTCGACGCAGGTCAGAGCGACCGCCCACGCTGGGCCAATACCGACAATCTCAAGGCCGGGTGGGATGAGCGCGCCTCGGCGGTTGCGCGCCTGATATCGCCGCCGGGCACGGTGCTGGATCTGGGATGCGGCGCGATGGCGCTCGAGAAGGAGCTGGCGCCGGGCGTGGTCTACGTTCCGGCCGATCTGGTTTCCCGTGATGAGCGCACGCTTGTTTTCGACGCCAATTCCGGCCGCCTGCCGGATCAGGACGCCGATGTCGTAACGGCGCTCGGCGTGCTGGAATACATCCACGACCCTCAGGCGTTCTTCACGAGCCTCGCACGCTGGCCGCGCGTGGTGCTGACCTACAATCCCGCTGATCTCGATGAAGGGCGCGACAGGCGCCCACACGGCTGGTTCAACGCTCTGACCGTGGCGGAAGTCATCGCGATGGCCGTCAACGCCGGGTTTCGCCTTGACGGACTGATCCCGTTCGCCAAGCGTCAGCGCATCTTCGACCTGGGGCGCGCCTGATGCTTCGGCATGTCTTTCGCCGCGATCAGACGAATGTCGGCGACTGGTATTGTCCTCCTTTCAGATATTTCGACCTCGGCGGCGAGGGACCGTACGACATCCATAGCGTTCCCGTGTTCGAGGAGGGGGACGACGTTATCCTCGGCGGCGGCGGCGTGATTGCAAAATCCTTCGCGCCGCACATGGAGGCCCTGACCGCGCAACGGCCGAGGCTGCGCCGGATGATTGCGTGGGGGGTGGGGGAGAGCCTCAACGTCGACAAGAGCGGCGGGCTGGTTGCGCCATGGAACGGGCCGCTGCCCGACTATCTCAAGGCGTTCGATCTGGTGGGCGTGCGGGATTTCGGAACGGAGAATGCCTGGGTTCCGTGCGCAAGCTGCATGCTCGGCCAGTTCGATCGCAGCTATGAGGTGTCGCAGGAGATCGTGATCTACGATCACAAACGTATCCCGATCCCGATCGACGGCTTTCCGCGGCGATCGAATGACGGCGATGACATTGATGCAACGCTGGCGTTTCTGGCGTCGGCGGAGCTGGTGATCACCAATTCGTATCACGGCGCGTACTGGGCGACGCTGCTTGGCAGGCGGGTGATCGCTATCCCGAACATGTCCAAGATCTACCGGATGAAGCATGCCCCGGTTATCTGCCGCCCCGATATGTGGAGGCGCTATGCCGATGCGGCGGTTGCCTATCCTCAGGCCCTGGCCGAGTGCCGCAAGGCGAATCGGGACTTCTGCGGCCAGGTGAAGGCCTTGCTGGCGAGCTGATTGCAGCCGGGCTGTCTCGATTCTTTCCAGACTGGCTTCCGTCGGGAGACGATTGCCGTCCGGCTCGCGGAGGGATAGCTTTACAGTGTCTAGATAAAAAAGCGGAGGACCTCCCCCATGATGCGTACCCCAGTGATGCGTGCCGTTCTTCTTGGCGTGGCGTTGATCGCCGTGCCTGCATTGAGTGTTGCGCCTGCGATCGCGCAGAAGCCTGTGGCGGCGAAGGCCGCAGCCAAGGCCGCCGTGAAGCTGGAGGACAAGTACGCCACCAGCGAGGACGGCACGAAGATCCACTATGTCGCCTCGGGCAAGGGTCCGCTGGTTGTGCTCGTCCACGGCTTTCCGGATTTCTCCGGCTCGTGGGCCTATCTCACGCCTAAACTGAATGACGCGTATCGCGTCGTGGCGATGGATACGCGCGGCTACAATCTTTCCGACAAGCCTGAGGGCGTGGCCAACTATGCGATGCCCAAACTGGTCGCCGATGTGGATGCGGTGATCAAGGCGGAAGGGCGCGCAAAGGCCACGGTGATCGGGCATGACTGGGGCGCTGCCATCTCGTGGAACTATGCGTTCGCGCACATGGACAAGCTCGACAACCTCATCATCATGTCGGTGCCGCACCCGGCGAACATGAGCCGGCAGCTGAACGCGAGCCCGCAGAGCTCGGATTATGCGCGCAACTTCCAGAAGGAAGGTTCGGAGAAAACCCTCACGGCCGAGAGTCTCGCGAACATGGTGGCCGGCGGCTATCCGGACCTGAAGCCGAGCTATCTCGAGGCGTTCAAGCGCTCGAGCTTTGCAGCGATGATGAACTACTACCGCGCGAACTATCCGGTCGGCGCCAATGCCCCGCCGAAGGATGCGCCGCCGCCGAGCTTCCCGAAGATCTCGGTTCCGCTGATGGTCATCCACGGCATGAAGGATCCGGCGCTGCTCTCTATGGGCCACGACGATACGTGGGACCAGGCATCTGCGGACACGACCATCCTGATGATCCCGACGGCAGGGCACTTTGTTCAGCATGACGCGGCGGACCTGGTGGACCGGTCTATCCGCAGCTGGCTCGATATGCGGCGGCCGGCGAAGTAAGTGGCGGCGAAGTGATTGGTTGATAGGGCGGTGGGGACGCCCTCGTGGTTCGACGGGCGCGCGGCTTTCGCCGCGCTGCTCACCATGAGGGCTACTCTGCTGCCGGTGTTTGTTTAGCCTCATGGTGAGCAGGCCCGCAGGGCCGTCCGTCGAACCATGCGGCGTACGTTCGGGAGGATGAGGCATGCGGATACTTGCTGGGGTGTTGTTTGGCGCGCTGTTGCTTGGCGGTTGCATGAGTGCAGCGCCTGACGGCGCCGTGCTCGCCGCACACAAGGGCGAGGCGGTTGAGGACAAGTATGCGACCAGTCCCGATGGTGTTCGCATCCACTACGTCGCCTCGGGCAAGGGGCCGCTCATCGTGGCGATCCATGGCTATCCGGATTTTTCGGCGACGTGGGACCAGCTGCGGCCATGGCTCGACGACAGCTATCGCTTCGTGGCGCTGGATACGCGCGGCTATAATCTTTCGGGCCAGCCGGTCGGCGTGGCGAATTACGAGATGCCGAAGCTGATTGCGGATGTGGACGCGGTCATCAAGTCGGAGGGCTACGAGAAGGCGACGATCCTTGGCCATGACTGGGGCGGATCGATCGCGTGGATGTTCGCCTTCTACTATCCGCAGCGGATGGAGAATCTGATCGTGCTGTCGACGCCGCATCCGACGCTGTTCATGCAGCAGATGCGGACCAACCCGGCGCAACAAGCAAGTTCGCAATATGCGCGCAACTACCAGAAGGAAGGATCGGAAGCCACGATGACGGCCGAGGGCCTGGCGCGGCGCGTGACCGATCCTGTGTTGCACGAGAAGTATCTGGAGGCGTTCAAGCGCTCCAGCTTTGCGGGCATGATGAACTACTACCGCGCCAACTATCCGAAGACGGCGGGCCCGGATGCTGTGCGGCCCTTCATGCCGGATCCGGTTCCGCAGATCGAGGTGCCGCTGCTGATCATCCACGGGATGAAGGATCAGGCGCTGCTGGCCGTGGGCCATGCGGGCACGTGGGACAAGGCCTCGAAGGACACGACGATCATGATGATCCCCGAGGCGGGGCATTTTGTGCAGCAGGATGCCGCCGACAGGGTGAACCCGATGATCCGCAACTGGCTGGATATGCACCGGGCGAAGAAGTAGGCTGCCTTCATGAATATCTCGGAGCGCATCGTCGACTATCTGCGTAAGCATCCGGGCGAGGCGATTTGTGAGGGTTGCTTCCAGAAGGCGCTGCGCGCATCGCGGCCCCTGAGTGGAATGCTGGAAGGCCTCAATCCCAATTTCATCACGCGGAAAGTGGATCGTTGCGACACGTGCGGAGAGACGAAGGAAACGTTGCGTACGACTGCGTGGCCGTCAAAGGAGGAAGCGGTGGCGAAGCAGCGAGAGATGACGGCGGAGTGGGAAAAGCGCAGGGGGAAGACATGAGAATGCTTGCAGTGACGACCGCGCTTTTGGGACTTGTTATGCCGGTGCTGGGCGCGTGCGTGCACGTGACGGTGCGCGAGGACATGGTGAAGGAGGACACGCCGGATTGTGATTCCAGGGCGCCGGTTACGCTTACGGGGCAGATCCAGGTGACGCCGGTGGCCTCGCACCCCATCGCCGATGCGCCGGGCAAGACGTTGACGTCGGTGCTGCTGACCGTGCCGCCGGGGGCGAAGGCGAATGCTCACCGGCATGCCGGCGTAGTGTTCGGCTATGTGCTTGAAGGCTCGGTGTGCTCGCAGATCACCGGGGATTCTGGGATGAAGCCCTACAAGGCAGGGGAGAGCTTCTTCGAACCGCCGGGCAGCCAGCACATGGCCTTCACCAATCGGGGGATCGTGACGGCGAGAGTGCTGGTGACACAGATCGCGGACACCGGCGCGCAACTCAACATGCCGGTGCAGTAGGGGCCACTGTTAGCTAGCCAAGTCTTGCCTTGGGCTTCTTGCGCTCGGAGAGCACGCGGCGGATGTGGCGGGCTTTCATCGTGCGGATCGAATCGCGCAGGTGAGAGGGCGGGGGTGGGTCGGTGTGGTTGCGCGAGCAGAGCTGGGATGCCGCTTCCGATTTGTTGGCGAGGCTGGAGGTCAGGATGACGGCGATCTTCGGCCGGTAGCGGCGCGTCCACTGCGCCAGCGCAAAGCCGTTGTGGTCGCCCGCGAGGGCCGCATCGGCGAAGAGGATGTGGATGTCGGGGCCTTCGAGCAGGACCTTCTTGGCCTCGAGCCCGCCGGCCGCCTCGATCACGCGGAAGCCGCAGCCGCGCAGGTATTCGGCCACGGCAATGCGCACGATGACGTCGTCTTCGGCGACGAGCACGGTTGTCCCAGGGGCGCAGGTATTTGCTGCAGGCATAAAACACACTCGTGAAAGTTAGGCGTGAAAGTTTGGCGTGAAATCGGGCGTCATTCTAAAATCAGGCCGGGAAATAATGGCTGCCGGTCAATCGGCGTTCCCTGAAAAGGCAGACAGGCTTACGTCTCCGTCAGACGCAACAACATCTGTTGGAACCAACATATATTTTGTGCGTTTTGGGCGGATTGGGGCGGGCATTTCTTATGCAGGCAACGAGCAATATCGGTCCGGCGATCGAACAGGATGCGCCTGTAGCGCTGGTCGCGGAGGACGAGGTCCTATTGCGCATGGCGCTGTGCGAGCATCTGCGCGAGTGCGGTTTCCAGGTGCTGGAGGCGGCCAACAGCGACGAGGCGCGCCTGATCATGGGGGCCGCCGACCGCGTCGATGTGGTGATCAGCGACATTCACATGAGCCGGCAGGGCGAGGGGTTCGAACTCGTCATGTGGATGCTGGCCAACCATCCCGAGGTGCCGGTGATTCTCACGTCCGGCAGTGTGGGCGCTGCGCAGACGGCGCAGGAACTCGGCAGCCGCAACGTCACCGATTTCGTGGCGAAGCCGTACTCGCAGCCGGAGCTGGAAAAGCTCGCGCGGCTGAGGGCTGGACGAGAGTAGGGCTCGGCCGTTTCGGTCAAATCCCAACCATGTCATTCCGGGCCCCGGCCTTCGCCGGGGTAAACTCCGCATAGCGAAGACCCGGAACCCAGGAGCCACCAGTGCGCCTGTTCAAACGGCCTGTTGCGGCGCCAGTGAAGGCGGCCCTGGGTTCCGGATAGCGCTGCGCGCTTCCGGAATGACATCGTGATATTGATCGGGGAAGAGAAGGCTCTCTACGACAGCGCCTTCGTCACCTTCTCGAGGCTGGCCGCGAAGTGGTCGTCGGCGGCTTTGCCGGTGAGGGTGTCCGACAGGATCACGGCGGCGGCCTTCGAGGCGGCTTCGGCGGCGGCGATGCGGACATCGCGGACGGCTTCGGATTCGGCGCGGGCGATGCGCTCCTCGGCCAGCTTCTCGCGCAGCTTGAGACGCTCGGCGAGGGCGGCGGTCTGGTCACGCGAGAACTGCTCGGCCTCGCGGGTGGCGGATTCCATGATGGCCTTGGCGGACGCTTCGGCTTCGATCTGGCGGCGCTCTGCATCAAGGAGCTTGCCTTCGGCTTCCTTGCGGAGCGCCTCGGCATTGTCGAGCTCGGAGCGGATCTTGGCGGCGCGGTCGTCCAGGCTTTTCGCGACGGTCTTGTGCGGCTTCATGACGATGAAGGCGACGAGGAGAAGGATCACCAGCGCCAGGCCCGTCCAGGTGACGGGATCGGCCAGCATCGTGCTCATCATGTCGGACGATGCGGGAGCTTCGTGTTCCATGACCTAGTTCCTAGCAAGCGCGCCGGCGACGGCTTTTTTCACCGCCGCAGCATCCGGCCGCACGCCGGCCAGTTTTTCGGCGATTGCGGCGACCGCCTCTTCGGCGACCGCCGGCACGTTCGCCATTGCCTTGGCACGCATGTCGGACGCAGCCTTCTCAGAGGCGGCAACCTTGGTGGCAAGGAGCGCTTCCGAACGCTGGGTCTCGGCGGCGATGCGGGCATCGGCCTCGGCCCTGGCTTTCGCGGCGGTGTCGCGCGAGCGGGCCTTGGCTTCGGCGATGCGGGCTTCGACGGCCTTGATCGCAGCATCAGCCTTCTGGCTGGCGGCTGCGGCTTCGGCCACGTCTTTCGCGATCGCCGCTTCGCGGTCGGCGATCGCTTTTCGTACGGTGGGGATCAGCCAGTAGGTGACAGCGAGGTAGAGAATGCCGAACGTCACCACCAGCCAGAAGATCTGGCTGGGGAAGGTGTCGGTCTGGCTGAACGGCGGAAAGCCGCTCGACTCTGCTTCGTGTTCCACGTCGAGAACTCCGGTTGATCCTTAAGGGGTGGTCCGGGGGCTGAAGATCAGCCCGCAGACGCGCCCGGAGCGGCGTAGATCAGCAGGAGCGAGATCACGAGGCCGAAGATGCCCAGGGCTTCCGTCACGGCGAAGCCGAAGATCAGGTTGCCGAACTGCTGTTGGGCTGCGGACGGGTTGCGGATCGCGGCCGAGAGGTAGTTGCCGAAGATCGTGCCGACGCCGATGCCGGCGCCGCCCATGGCGACGCAGGCG
>DASYKO010000083.1:0-8951 GCA_035995285.1 Hyphomonadaceae bacterium
ACGTTCGGCGCGCGGCGCTCTTCAAAGTCGGAATTCACCGACGCGGAGATGTACGCCTCGCCGCCGCCGGAGACGGAGGGGCTGATCTCTTTCTCGCCGCCGACGAAGTTTGGCGAGAAGCTCGACGGCCGTTCGCTTCCCTTTCCGGAGGGCTGGAAGGCGGGTGAGTATCCGGCGCGATCCGTGTTTTGGGCGCGGCACAAGGGCGGCATCGGGATGGACTATCCGCTCCTCGCCATGCTCGCGGATTTCTCGCCGCCGCGGCCGATGCTGAAGACGGGGCAGTTCATGATGTCCTCGACCGTGAGCATGAACGTCTATTTCCATGGCTCGCCGGAAGAGGTGGCTGCGGTGGGCGCCGACTACCTGCTCAACGACACGGTCTGCCGCAGGTGCGCCGGCGGGTATTTCGATCACGAGCTGAAGCTGTGGAGCCGCACGGGCGCGCTTCTGGCTACCAGCGAACAGGTGGCCACTTATCGCGAGTGAGCGGTTTTTCTGAGCGTCCAACACCTTTCAGCGCAGCTAATCGATCCGTCGTGTTGACCTCTCGCGCGCTCGCGGCATGGGTGGGGCGATGATTAGCTTTGCAGACACGATCGACCTCAAACCGGCCGGGCCCAATCTGTGGGCTGGGCTGATTGATCCGGACTATCGCGGTTTCGGCAGCCAGTTCGGCGGCTGGACAGGCGCGGCTTTGCTCAAGGGCGCGATGGTCGAGCCCGGCGTGAAGGGCGAGCCGCTGTCGCTCTCCGTCCTGTTCATTGAGGCGATCGCAGAGGGCGGGTTCGAGATCTCGACGCGGCTGTTGCGTTCAGGCGCACGGCTGCAGTTCTGGCGCTCTGAGCTGATCCAGAACGGCAAGGTGGCGGCGCACGCGCAGGCCACCTTCGGCGTGCGGCGCGAGACCACTCGATTTACAGACGCGGTGATGCCGCATGTGGACCCGCCGACGTCGGACAAGATGAAGGAGTGGGGGCCGGACATTCCCTTCGGCCGTCAGCTGCTGACGCGTTGGGCGACGCCCCTGCCGCGCGATCCGTCACACGATCCCAACCTGCCGGCGAGTTCGCTGGTGTGGATGAAGGACAAACGCGGCCGTCCGCTGGATGTGCTGATGCTGGCGGCGATGGCGGATCACGCCCCGCCGCGCGTGATGTGGAAACGCCCCGCGATGTCGGGATCCAGCACGGTGTCGATGACCACGCACTTCCACGCGACGCCGGAGGAGTATGCCGCGGCGGGCAATGATTTCATCCTCAGCGAAGTCCACTGCCGTCGCTGCGAGGGCGGGTATTTCGACCATGAGCTGAAGCTGTGGTCGCGAAGTGGCGTGCTGCTGGCGACGTCCGAGCAGGTGGCCGCGTTCAGGGATTAGCTTCGCCGCTGTGCGGCGACTGCCGGGCAGGCGCCCGGCGGTCCCAGGTTAGTTCCCGCCCGGCTTGGTGCTCACGCCGAGCAGGCCGTCGAGGGGCGTGCCGCCTTGCGGGTAGCCGCCGAAGTTGATGGCGGTGGCCTGCTTCACCGCTTCCTCGCGCGACACGCCCTTGTGCTTCACGAGATAGGCCGCCCACATGTGGCTGGCGCGCCAGGCGACGGTGCAATGGAGCAGCACCTTGGTGTTGGCGCCTTCAAAGGCCTTGGCGAATTTCTCGACGGCTTCGGGCGTGTAGGGCGTATCCGGCCCGCCGAGCGGGATGTGGACGTAGTTGACGCCGAGTTCCTTCGCGACGGCGGCCTCGTCGAACGGCACCTGCTTGCGGTTATCCATCTCCTGCTGCGTGCGCAGGTTGATGATCGTCTTGATGCCTTCCTTGGTCACCATCTCGCGGAAGGCCGCCTCGGTCGGCTGGCCCGCAACGTAGGCCGGGCCGACATCCGCGATGACCATCTGGAAGTCCGTGCGCTGCACTTTCTCGGGGAATTTGATCGGGGTTTCCGCGAAGGCGGGGGCGGCGAAGGCGAGGGCAAGCGCGATGAGGACGGAACGCATGGGGTGTCTCCGATGGGATCGTGAGTAGGGAATAGTGAGTAGCGAGTAGGGTTGGCAAGCGCCGGATGTAGCAACTCTTCGCTACTCCCTACTCCCCATTCCCTCGCGGCGAAGCCGCATTACCGTCGCGCGCCTTCCGGAGATCGTCCCGCCGCTTTTCCCAGTGCCCTGCGACTTCGGCTTCCGTGCGGCCGAGGTCGTAGGCGGGGGAGATGAGTTCGGCGGCGTGGGTGACCTTCACCAGGACGATGTGGCGGAAGGCGTTCTGCGAGCCGTGCGCACGGAACCAGGCTTCGATTTCTTCATATTGCGGGCCGGAGGAGAGGACCGCGGCCTCGCCCTTGAAGCGGTAGCCCTTGCGAACGATCGGATCGACGACGTTGATCTCGATCGCCGGATTGCGCTGCAGGTTCTCGATCGTGCCGGGCGAGCAGATGTCGGCGAAGACGAGGTGGTCATCGTCCCACGCGCGCGTGGTGCCCTTGGGCGAGAGGTTGGGCTTGCCATCAGGAGTTACGGTGGCGATGAAGCCGAGCTGCTGCTCGTCGAGGACGCGCTTCATATCGGCGGTGAGTATGCCCATCCGCTTCCCGAAGATCAGGCCCTGCCGCCGCTCACCTGCAGTTTGTCCGGCGAGACGCCGATACGGGCAAGCGCGCGGCTCCATTTAGTGTCGAGCGAGGGATCGTACACCAGCTGCACATCTGGAATGCCGACGAGCCAGACGTTCTCCGCAAGCTCCATCTCCAGCTGCCCTGCGCCCCAGCCGGAATAGCCCAGCGCCAGCACGAAACGCTCGGGCGGTGAATCCGACGCCATGGCGTGCAGCACGTCGCGCGTGGCGGTGAGGCAGACGCCGTCGCATATCTGCAGCGTGGCGCCTTCGCTGTCATAGTCTTCGGAGTGCAGCACGAACCCGCGGTCGCGGCTCACCGGCCCGCCGACGAGGATGTGCGCGTCCTCCGGCGCGTCATGCCCGTCTACGCCCAGCTGATCGAGCAGGTCGGGCAGGTTGTCGTCATCGCTTGGCTTGTTGAGCACGATGCCCATCGCGTGTTCTTCGTTATGCGTGCAGACGAGGATCACGGCTTGGCGGAAACGCGGATCCTCTATCGAAGGCGCCGCGATCAGGAGCTTGCCGGCGAGTGAGTGATCCAACCTTCAGCCTCCCTTGGTTTGAGTCGTGGTCCTGTTGTGGCCTCGGACCGGGCATGCTGTCCCCTTGGAAGGAGCTAGGCAAGCCGCGAAAAGGCGGTCCGGCGCCAAGAAAATATCCTCCCTCCAAGGGATTCGCCTTGGGGCCGGAATGGTTCTAGATCATGCCCGGTTCAATTAAACCGTTTCGAGGAGAAGGCGATGACGATCAAGGTTGGTGACAAGCTGCCGGAGGCAACCTTCCGCGTCTGGAAGGACGGCAAGGGCGATGACATGACCGTTTCGCAGCTGACCAAAGGCAAGAAAGTCGCACTGTTTGCCGTACCCGGCGCCTTTACGCCGACCTGCTCGGCCAAGCACCTGCCGGGCTTCACGCAAAAGGCGGCCGAATTCCGCGCCAAGGGCGTCGATACGATTGCCTGCGTCTCGATCAACGATGTCTGGGTGATGGACGCCTGGGGCCGCGATCAGAAAGTGGGCGAGGACGTCGTCATGCTCGCTGACGGCGCCGGCGATTTCACCAAGGCGCTGGGAATGGAATTCGACGTTCCGCGCATGGGCCTGCGCTCGAAGCGCTATTCCATGATCGTCGAGGACGGCGTGGTGAAGCAGCTCAATCTCGAGGAGCCGGGTAAATACGAAGTCTCGAGCGCCGACTACATGCTCGGTCAGCTCTGAGCCTTTACGGCTAACGCTGCTCCAAAGCCGAAGCGAAACAACGCCCTCAGCGCGAGCGTTGTGTTTGCGCTTCTTGACCCCCATCTCGGTTCGTGACAAGGTAACTTGTCACGAATGAGGAGATGGGCGGGATGGATTTCGGATCGCTAGGCGGCAGCGTGGGATTTCTGGTTCCCGTCCTCATCGGCATTCTGATGATCTTCATCGTGTTCAGCGCGGTGAAGGTGGTGCCGCAGGGCTATCAGTTCACAGTCGAACAGTTCGGGCGATACACGCGCACGCTCTCGCCGGGCCTCGCCTTCATCATGCCGTTCGTGGACCGCATCGGCCACAAGCTGAACATGATGGAGACTGTGCTCGACATCCCGCAGCAGGAGGTCATCACCAAGGACAACGCGCAGGTCTCGGTCGACGCCATCGTGTTCACGCAGATCGTCGATGCGGTGCCGGCGGCTTACGAAGTGAACGACCTCATCCGCGCTATCACCAATCTGTCGATGACCAACATCCGTACCGTCGTCGGCTCGATGGATCTCGACCAGGTGCTCTCCAACCGCGACGACATCAACGCGCGCCTGCTGAAGGTGATCGATGCGGCCACGCACCCGTGGGGCGTGAAGGTCACGCGGATCGAGATCAAGGACCTGACCCCCCCGGCGGACATCACCGAGGCGATGGCGCGGCAGATGAAGGCCGAGCGCCTTAAACGCGCGCAGATCCTGGAAGCCGAGGGCGACCGGGCTTCCGCCATCCTCAAAGCCGAGGGCCTGAAGCAGTCGCAGATCCTCGAAGCCGAAGGCCGCCGCGAAGCCGCCTTCCGCGACGCCGAAGCGCGCGAGCGTGCGGCGGAAGCCGAAGCGAAGGCGACGGAAGTCGTCTCGCAGGCCATCGCGGCCGGCGACGTCAATGCGATCAACTACTTCCTCGGCCTGAAATATGTCGAGGCGTTCGCCAAGCTTGCCAGCTCGCCGCAGCAGCGCACGGTCATCGTGCCGGCGGACTTTGCCGGCCTGGTCGGCGCGATCGAGGGCGTGAAGGCCCTTACGGACAATGTTAGGCGCGGTGGGCCGGGCGACAATCCTCCGCGTGGCGGCGGCGCGGCGCCGGTGACGACAGGTGGGCCATGGAAGCCGTAACCGGTTTTCTCGAAGGCCTCACCGTCTTCCACTGGCTGGGCATCGGCCTCATCCTGCTGACGCTCGAAGTGGCGGTCGGCACGTTCGACCTGCTCTGGATCGCGGTGGCGGCGTTCATCACGGCGCTCTTCGCGCTCGTCATGCCGCTGCCTCTGGGCGGTTGGCAGGGCCAGCTCACCATGTTCGGCGTCTCCGGCATCGCGCTCGTCTGGGCGGGACGCACGCTGTTCAAGGGCCTCCGGCGCGCGCAGACCACGCACCCCAACCTCAACGACCGTCTCGCCAACATGGTCGGCAGGAAGGGCGAAGCGGAGACCAGCTTCGAGAACAACCGCGGCAAGGTGAAGCTCGGCGACTCCGTCTGGCTGGCCGAGCAGGCGGATGAGACAGTGATCGTCGAAGGCGACCAGGTCGTCGTGTCCGGCTACGACGGCACGATCCTCAAGGTGAAGCTGGTCTAGGCGTCTACGCCCGCTGCCCCATCTTCAATCCCTTCACCACTATGATCTTGGCGAGGTTGACGCCGGGCAGGAACATGTTGGCCGCCTCGATCCCGGCGTCCAGCAGGAAGTCCTTGTCGATGAACTTGCCGACATAGGTCTCGAAGGTGGAGCCGCCCGCGCGGGCATCGCCCGTGACCGCATCGAACTCGACGACGGCTTCCTTGCCCTGCCAGCGATACCGGAAGGCGTGGACGGGACGGTAGAACAGGTCGATCTGGTCGACCTGGATTTTCTCTTCCAGGATACGATCCGCCTCGATCTTCGGGATCGACTGGGTGAGCACCTCGCGGGTGAGGAAGCTCGCCTTCGCCTGCGGCGGCACGACGACCGTGCCCGATCGTGTGAGGTCGTTGAGCGCTTCGGAGGAGATCGTATCGGTCTCGAAGTCGAGATAGTTGCGCAGGCCCGAGGACTGCGCCTTGGTGAGGCCGTCGAACAGCCATTCGCGGCGCTGTTCTTCGCGGCACAGCTCCGTCACGATGATCGGCGTTTCCTTGTTCGTCGCCGGAATGGTCGCGCCATAGACGGTGATAGACTGCACTTCCGGGCCAGCCTTCAGCCGATGCTCGCGCTTGCGCTCGTAGGTGTAGTCTGTGTGGGTCGAGAGGCGCCAGAATGGCTGCAGGCGCCGCTCGCGGTAGACGACTTCGAACTGGTCGTCCTTCGGCTGCTTGATCAGCCCGCCGATCTTGGCGATGGCGCCGAACGCGTCGGTGCGCTTGGCCCAGGCGCGCTGTTCGGCGTTTTCCAGCGTAAAGCGATCCTTGAGGACGAGGATGCGTTCTTCTGCGAGTTCGACGTTCATGGGGCGGCCCCGGTTTCCCTAGCGACGCAGGCTATATCGGCTGGTGGTTCGGCAAAAGCCGGCTTTCCCCTAGTCTAGGATGCTTTGAGGGCCCGCGGGGCTGTGGCAATCTGGCTTCGGGGACGGTCTGGCAATGAGGGGTCGGTCATGACGGATGCAGCTCTCGGCGGTTCGGCCGCCAAGGATTCCACACGCTATTTCTACGCCTGGATGGCGATGACGTGCTTCGCCATCGCGGTGATCGGCTTCATGCCGACGTATTTGGTGCCGCTGGCGCAGGGCAAGTTTA
This sequence comes from Hyphomonadaceae bacterium, assembly GCA_035995285.1. Taxonomy (GTDB): domain Bacteria; phylum Pseudomonadota; class Alphaproteobacteria; order Caulobacterales; family Hyphomonadaceae; genus UBA7672. The sequence continues at coordinate 6,560 of DASYKO010000083.1, forward strand.
CGGCCGAGCCGGTCGTGCACATTCACGGGCTCATTCTGTTTGCCTGGGTCAGCCTGTTCGTGACGCAGACATGGCTGGTGGCCAAGGGCGGCACGCTCGCTCACCGCGGCTGGGGCATGCTCGGCGTCGGCATCATGGGCGCATTGACGATCGTCGTGCTCTGGATCGTCTCGATGCGGCTGCAGCAGGCGACATCACCCGGTATTCCGGCGCAGATGACGGCGGACATTCGCGCATTCGAATGGGTGACGATCAGTGGCCTCCTGTTCATCGTGCCCTGCTTCATCCTTGCCATCGTCAAACTCAAGCAGGCGGAGACGCACAAGCGGCTGATGCTGCTCCTCACCATCTCGATGCTGGCCGCGCCGATCGCGCGCTGGTTCCTGGTGTTCCTCGCGCCGCCGCCCGACCCGAACACTCCCGTCTATCTCATGCCGAACGGCCTGCCGGTTCCGCCAGTTCCTCCGGTCGAAGTCGCTGTCCCGCCGGCGCTGATCGGCGACATCCTCTGGATCATCGCGATGATCTACGACTGGCGCACGCAGGGACGGGTTCACCCGGTCTACATCTTCGGCGGCGGGATCATGCTGCTGCTTCAGGTGACGGTGGGACCCGTCGGGCATTCAGCGGCCTGGCAATCGGTGGCCGCAGCCATCGGCCACCTGATGGGCTGACGCTACCGCTTCGGCTTGGCCTCGTCGCAGCCCTTGCGGGCAAGCGCATCGGCGCGGTCATTCTCCGCGTGGCCGGAATGGCCCTTCACCCAGCGCCAGTCGACCTTGTGCGCGGCGGCGGCAGCTTCGAGGCGAATCCAGAGATCCTTGTTCTTCACCGGCTCCTTGGCTGCATTCTTCCAGCCATTGCGCTTCCAGTTGATGATCCACTTGGTGAGGCCGTCCTTCACGTAGGTGGAATCGGTGTGGAGGATCACTTTGCCTCCCGGCTCCTGGCTCTCCAGCGCGACGATGGCGGCCATCAGCTCCATGCGGTTGTTGGTCGTCTCGCGCTCGCCGCCGTATTTTTCGGTTTCGGCGCCGTTGGCGCGGACAAGAACGCCCCAGCCGCCCGGGCCGGGATTTCCCGAGCATGCGCCGTCGGTCCAGACTTCGATTGTGTCAGCCATGGGTTGAGGTCTGCATGTTCGTCCACCACGTCAAGGTCTGCTAGGATGAATCCGGATACAGGCGGGTCGTGACTCACAGCGTTCAACTCATCATTGGCCGGGGCGAGGCCATCGCGCGCTTCCTTCAGCGCTGGCCGGGATCGCGCGCCGTCGATCTGACGGGCGGTTGGCAGGCCATTCCTCTGGAGGATGGGCTCTACGAATTGATCGCGGCGGCCTATGCCGGCCTCGCGAAGCCCGACGCGCTCGATATGGCGCCGCCCGGATTGATGGAGGCGCTGGCCGAGGCGTCGAGTCCGGGCGCCATGCTGGCCTACGTCGAGACCGAATATTTCGGTGGGACAGGCAGCCAATCCGCCGTGGCATTCGTTGATGGCCGGCAGGTCTTCGCTCCGGCGCGTTCGAAAGGCGCCGGCGGGCCGATCAATGGCGCCCTTCGGGCCATCGGTGTGCAACGCATGGGATCGGACGACGAGTTCGATACAATCGGTCTCGGCGCGCGGCGAACGATGGAGGACTATGCCCTGGAGGGCCCGAGGCGCCAGCGAGGCGTCGCGGAAGCGCCCGCGCGCGACAAGGCAAGGGGTGCGCCGCTCTGGGTGGTGCTCATGATCATCGTTCTTGCGATCGCGATGGGTGTCGGTGCGGTGATCGGCTGAGGTCATTCGAACGCCGCCGCAAGTTTTTCCGGCGAGGGTACGTCGCGGTCCGGACGGCGGATCCACCAGAAGATGCTCGATGCGCCGATGGAGGCGAGGAGCAGGATGATGCCGAAGACGCCGCCGGTGTAGAGCAGGTTCGTACCCAGCAGGTCCCTTGCGCCGATCAGCGACAGGACGGTGATGATGACCGTGGCCAGGACGCCAAGGAGTGCGCCGGCGAGGAGATAGCCGCCGATCTTGTGCGAGCGGCGCTTGTAGAGGAAGGCGTGGGCGGGAAGGCCGAAGAGCAGCATGGCGGGCCAGCCGATGGCGGCGCCGAAGATTGCCCCGGAAAAGAAGAACGCCAACGGCATGAAGGATGCGCCGTAGCGGAGGTTCGAGATCCAGCCGATGAGGGAGATGATGAAGATGATCGCCAGGCCGGCCAGCGGACCGCAGAGTATCGCGGCAAGGAAGAGGCGGCCTCCGGTTTGTCCCTGGATCTGAGTGCTGTTCCAGAGGGGCGGCATGGGCGTGCTCAGCTCTTGTACTCCGCCGCATCCTTGTCCGGACGGCGCGCAAACCAGAAGATGAGCGCGGCAAGCGTTCCCGTCACGGCGCCAATGGC
>DASYKO010000084.1:0-4578 GCA_035995285.1 Hyphomonadaceae bacterium
CCCCGAGACCATCGATGTGAAAGGCCAAGGCGCCCAGAGCCGCGACCTCAAATTCACTCGCCACGGTCCGGTGCTGAAGGTCGATATGAGCAAGAACCTCGCCTTCGCCATGCGCACTGTCTGGATGGAGCCCGGCCTCTCCGGGTATTTCGGAGCTTCACGTTTTGCCCACGCTGCGTCGTGGGATGATTTCAAGGCGGCGAGCTTCAACTGGGGCGCGCCGCCGCTCAACCTCGTCTATGCCGACGTGAAAGGAAATGTCGGCTGGGCCGCCGCCGGCCGCACGCCCACGCGCAAGAACTGGGACGGCCTGATGCCTGTGCCCGGCGATGGTTCGTACGAATGGCAGGGCTTCTTCGCCAAAGACATGCTGCCCTCCGTCCTTAATCCGAAGGAGGGCTTTTTCGCCACCGCCAATGAATTCAACCTGCCGAAGGACTATCCCGCCGAAGAGCGTAAAGTCGCCTTCGAGTGGACCGACCCCTCGCGCGTCAACCGCATCAAGGAAGTCCTCGCCGCCAACCCGAAAGTCAGCCTCGCGGACTCCATGGCGCTGCAGACGGATTCGACCAGCGAACTCTCCCGCCGCGCCCGCGCGCTGCTTGCCAATCTCGGCTCCACCCGCGACCCCGATCTCGCCAAGGCCATCGCCATGCTGAAGGCGTGGAATGGCAACGAGACGACCTCCAGCGTCGAAGCCACGATCTACGAAGTCTGGGCCAATCGGCATCTCGGCAAGGCCACAGTCGCCAAGGCGACACCCGAAGCCGCCCGCGCGCTGGTGGGCAGTGGCAGCATCGAAGCGGTGATCGACTACCTCGCCAGTCCGGACAAGAAGCTCGGCCCCGATCCCATCGCCGCGCGTGATGCGATCGTCACGGAAAGTCTCGTCTCCGCACTCGCCGAACTGAAGGAACGCCTCGGCCCGGACATGAGCACATGGACATGGGGCCGCCTCCATCGTGCGACGTGGGAGCCTGCCATCGCGCCCATGGCCGGCGCCGAACTCGCATCGCAGATGACTGTGGGCCCGCTGCAGCTGCCGGGCTCGGCCTCAACGCCGCGCGCACAGACCTATGGGCGCGACTTCAACGTCACGGCCGGCGCATCCGTGCGGATGGTGATGGACGTCGGAGCATGGGATAATTCCGTCGTCATCAACACGCCCGGCCAGTCCGGCGATCCGATGAGCGCCCACTATCGCGACCTCTTCCCGCTCTGGGCCGAAGGCAGCTACGTCCCGCTCGCCTTCTCGCGGGAGGCGGTCATGTCCGCCGCCGAAACGGTTATCAAACTTAAACCAAGTAAGTGACGCCGAACGCGACGTGACTCGAAAAGCGACCCAACCCGCGAAGCGGGTTCTTTGGTTTCGTGACGAAGGGCCGCATCGTGAAACCTGCGTAACGACGGGGATTTTTCGCGGTCCTCGGTTGTGCTTCGGGGAACTCGGGTTACACTCTGCGAACACTGTGGGGCTCGCCCTGCCGACAAAGTATCGGCCTGGGCTCAGACGTGAACTTGATCGTTTCAGAATCACTACCTGCCTGACCCCGCGTTTTAGCGCTTCGAAATACTCGCCTGCCGGCTGAAAAGCCTCCTCACCGGATTCCGGCTGCGTGTAGGTCTGTCTCTCGGGAAACGGCGTCGGACGGATTGTAGGGCCCAATGATGGCCCGCACGGAATAGGGGATCGCCATGCGTCGCGTGCTAGCTACGTGCATCACCGCTATTGCCGCTCTTGGCCTTGCCGCCTGTGGCGGCGGTGGTTCAGGCGGCGGAGGCGGAGGTCTTCCTGGCACGCCCCAGGGTCCGCCGCCCAGCGCGATGGAAGCTGCGCGTCTTCTCTCGCAGGCCTCGTTCGGTCCCACCGAAACCTCGATCGCACAAGTGCAGCAGTTCGGCGTCTCGGGCTGGATCGACCAGCAGATCGCAACGCCGCGTCCGGCCGTCACCCACCAGGCGTCGATCGAAGCCCGCGATGCCGAAGTCGGCGGCGCCCAGCCCAACCAGTTCTACGAGACCTGGTGGCGCCAGGCGCTCTATGGCGATGACCAACTGCGCCAGCGCATGGCCTTCGCCCTCTCGCAGATCTTCGTCATCTCGCTGACGGATCCGGTCGTCGACGCCCGCGGCGCCGGTTCCTACTACGACATGCTGGAGCGCAACGCGCTCGGCAATTACCGCACGCTGCTCGATGATGTGACGCTCCATCCCATGATGGGCCGCTATCTCACCTTCCTCGCCAACCGCAAGGAAGACACATCCCGCACGCCCGACGAGAACTACGCCCGCGAAGTCATGCAGCTCATGACCATCGGCCTCGTCGAGCTCAATCCCGACGGCACCGCGCGCCTTGATGGCGGCGGCCAGCCCATCCCCACCTACACTTCCGCCGACATCGCAGGCCTTGCAAAAGTCTTCACCGGCATCAGCTGGTGCCATCCCACGCCGACCAACAACACGTTCGGCGGCGGCGGCGCAGACCCCAACCGCTCCGTCACGCCGATGATCTTCTATCCGACCTTCCACTCGACGTCGGAGAAAGCCTTCCTCGGAACCACAATCCCGGCCAACGCCACGGTGGATGTCGGCGGCGACGTGCGCGTGGCCCTCGACCGGCTGTTCAACCACGCCAACACCGGCCCCTTCATCTCCTACCGCCTGATCCAGCAGCTGGTGACGTCCAACCCGTCGCCCGCCTATGTCGGCCGCGTCGCCGCCGTCTTCGCCAATAACGGGCAGGGCGTGCGCGGAGACCTGGGCGCAGTCGCCAAGGCGATCCTGATGGACCCGGAGGCGCGGGACGCTTCCGTCGCTACCTCCGCCACCTTCGGCAAGCTGCGCGAACCGGTGATCCGCGTCACCAACTGGGCCCGCGCCTTCGGCGCCCGCTCTCAGACCGGCAACTTCCTGATCACCTCGACCAGTGCGAACACGTCTCTCAACCAGACGCCGCTGACCTCGCCCTCGGTGTTCAACTTCTGGCGCCCCGGCTTCGTGCCCCCCGGCACGACCCAGCTGGGCCAGCGCAACCTCGTCGCCCCCGAATTCCAGATCGTCGATGAGGTGACCGCCGCCGGCTACATCAACTCGATCCAGGATTGGGTGAACCAGGGCGTCGGCTCCACCCCGCCCAACGGCACGGGCCGCGACGTGCGCCCGGTCGACATCAACGGCGTCTTCTACCCCGCCGAGATTGCGCTCGCCGAGAACCCGCAGGCCCTGGTCGAGCGGATGAACCTGCTTCTGTTCTACGGCACGATGACGCCTACGATGCAGGCCCGCCTGCTCGCCGCGATCAACGGCGTCGCCGCTTCGAACCCCATCACCGACACTCAGCGATTGAACCGGGCGAAGACAGCCGTCTTCTTCTCGATGATCTCGCCTGAATACCTGACCCAGCGTTGAGGAGAGCGTCATGACCCATTTCAACTCCCTCTCCCGCGCCACCCGCCGCGAATTCCTCCGCCGCGCCACCGCGCTCTCCACCGTCGGCGCCGCCGCCTCGACCTTCGGCATTCAGCTCGCCGCCATGGGCAACGCCGCGGCGCAGACGGCCACCAACTACAAGGCGGTGGTCTGCATCTTCATGTTCGGCGGCAACGACGCCAACAACATGGTGCTCGCGACCGACACTGACAGCTGGGGCCGCTACTTCTCCGCGCGCAGGGAGGGGAACGATCCCATCGCCCTGATGCCGGTCGGCGCCCTGTCAACGCCCATCGGCTCCGTCAGCCCGCTCACCGCCCGCACTGTTCTCAACCGCAGCTTCCCGGAATTCTGGGGCGGCGTGGTCCCGCTCAACAACCCCCTCACGCCCAACCCGATCCCTCCGACCACGAGCGCCAGCGTCCGCACCTTCGGCCTCAACCCGCACATGGCCCCGCTGACCTCCGTCTGGGATGGCGGCCGCCTCGCCATCGCCGCCAACGTCGGGCCGCTCGTCGTTCCCACGACCAAGGCGCAATACCAGAACCGCTCCGTGCGCCTGCCCGCAAACCTCATGTCGCACAACGACCAGCAGTCGACTTGGCAAGCCGGCGCCGCCGAAGGCGCACGCCGCGGCTGGGGCGGCCTGATGGCCGACATCTTCCTCTCCCAGAACGGCACGAACAGCGTCTTCACCGCGATGTCCACGGCAGGCAACGCCGTCTACCTCGCCGGCCAGAACGTGGTGCAGTACCAGCTCTCCACCAGCCAGACGACACCCGCCATCCGCATCAACTCGGCCGCCGCCAACACCACGACCGTCTTCGGCGCCGGCAATGGCGGCAGCCGCGTCCGCGAAGTCATCCGCGACCTCACGGGCACGAGCTATTTCATGCAGGACTATGGCGCCCGCGTGATCCGCTCGCAGGATGCCGCAGACCTCCTCAACGCCCAGTTCGCCGCCGGATCCCCCGGCGCAACGGTGGCCGCGCCCGCGCAACTCACCAACCCGATCACCGGCAACCTCGAAACCAACCAGCTCGCCGTGCAGCTCCAGTCGGTCGCCAAGATCATCGCCGCCAACTCGGTGCTCGGCGTCAAGCGCCAGGTCTTCTTCGTCTCCATCGGCGGCTTCGACACCCACGACGT
>DASYKO010000085.1:0-7081 GCA_035995285.1 Hyphomonadaceae bacterium
CTGTCTGAGCTCGGCGGTGGATTTGGGGCTGACGCAGATCCAGTCGATGGTCGAGGGCGCTGCGATTGTGCCGTTGGATTCGATGGCGATTTCGAAGCCGCGGACGTGCAGCGCTTCGATCAGCTCCTCATCAAGCTGCAGCAAAGGTTCGCCGCCGGTGCAGACGACATAGCGCTTCTCCGCCCCGCCCTTCCACAGCGAGGCGACATGGGATGCGACGTCTTCGGCGCTGGTGAACTTGCCGCCGCCATCGCCATCGACCCCAACGAAATCGGTGTCGCAGAAGGTGCAGACGGCGCCTGCACGATCCCTCTCCAGCCCGCTCCACAGATTGCAGCCGGCGAAACGCAGGAAGACTGCCGCGCGGCCTGTCTGCGCGCCCTCGCCCTGCAGCGTGTAGAACGCCTCCTTCACCGAGTAGGTCATCCCGCCCGCCACTTGGCGTAGCCCTTGGCGCGCAGGTCGCACGCCGGGCATGCGCCACAGCCATAGCCCCAGACATGCCGGTGCGTGCGATCGCCGAGATAGCAGGTGTGGGTGTCCTCTATGATGAGATCGACCAGCGGCTGGCCGCCGAGTTCGAACGCCAGCTCCCACGTCTGCGACTTGTCGAGATGCATCAGCGGCGTCTCGATCGGCGTTGCGCGGTCGAGACCCAGCGTGAGCGCCTTGGCCATCGCGTCGATCGTATCGCGGCGACAGTCGGGATAGCCGGAGAAATCCGTCTCGCACATGCCGCCCACCAGGCCGGTGATGCCCCGCCGATACGCGATGGCGGCGGCGAAGGTGAGGAAGACGAGATTGCGGCCAGGCACGAAGGTGGATGGCAGCCCGCTTGTCTGGAATTCGATCGAGCGCTCGCGCGTGAGCGCCGTGTCGCTCACCTCCCCGAGCACGCCCAGATCGAGCATGTGGTCCTCGCCCAGCTTGGGCGCCCAGGCCGGAAAGCGCTCGCGCAGGCCGGCGAGGATTTTGGGGCGGCAGTCGAGTTCGACGCTGTGACGCTGGCGATAGTTGAAACCGGTGGTCTCCACGCGGTCGCACCGGGCCAGCGCCCAGGCGAGGCAGACGGTCGAATCCTGGCCGCCGGAGAAAAGGACGAGAGCGGAAGTGGTCATGGGGGTTCGATAAGCGCCTTGTGGATGCGGTCAAGATCGGAGCTGTCTGCGCCCGGGCCGAGCTTGCCACATGCCTCCAACAACGGCATCACCCGGCCATGGGCCAGACCATCTACAAAGTGCTGACGCGAGAGCAGTGGGACGCCGCAAAAGCGGGCGGACCCGTTCAGGCGCCGATCGATGTGGCGGATGGATATATCCACTTCTCGACCGCCCAGCAGCTGCAGGCGACGCTGTCGAAATGGTTCAAGGGGCAGGATGGCTGCTTCGTCGCCTCCTTCGACACAGATGATTTCGGCGCGGCGCTGAAGTGGGAGAAGGCGCGCGGCGATGATCTCTTTCCCCATGTCTATGGCGACGTCCGACTCAAGCAGATGAAGACTTCGTGGCCGCTCGCCATGGGCCCAGCTGGCGCGCCCCTCGCACCCCCGGAAGTGGTGCGCGGCTCGTGAGCCTCTATGATCTCGCATCGAGCGCAGTGCGGATGCTGCCGGCGGAATCGGCGCACCGGTTCACGATCAATGCGCTGAAGTCTGGCCTCGCAAAGCCGCTCGCCGGGATGGACGATCCACGGCTGGCGACGAAGCTGAGACGCTCCGGCCTCGTGCTGCCCAATCCGGTCGGGCTGGCGGCGGGGTTCGACAAGAATGCGGAAGTGATCGGGCCGATGCTCGGCTTCGGCTTCGGCTTCGTGGAATGCGGCACCGTCACGCCGCGGCCGCAGCCGGGCAATCCGCGCCCTCGCCTCTTCCGGCTGACGGCCGACCGCGCGGTGATCAACCGGATGGGATTCAATAATGAGGGCATCGGCCCCTATGTGCGCCGAATGGCGAGCGCACGAAACCTTGGCATCATCGGCGCCAATGTCGGCGCGAACAAGGACAGCGAGGATCGCATCGCCGATTATGTGGCCGGTGTGAAGTCTGTGTGGCCGCACTGTACCTATCTCACCATCAACATCTCCTCGCCCAACACGCCGGGCCTGCGCGGGCTGCAGGATCGCGGAGCGCTGGAGGAGTTGCTCGGGCGCGTGGGCGAGGCGGCGCGGGAGATGGATCGCGCGGTGAAGAACCGGCCGGTGTTTCTCAAAGTGGCGCCGGATCTCGATGAGAAAGCGATTGGCGACATCGCCGAGGTCGTGCTCGCACAGGACTGGCTATCCGGACTTATCGTTTCCAACACGACCATCGAGCGGCCGGAGAGCCTGACGAGCGCCCACAAAGGCGAGACGGGCGGCCTGTCCGGCGCGCCGCTGATGGAAAAATCCACGCGGGTGCTCTCGCTATTCTCGAGCCAGATCAAGGACAACCTCGACCTGATCGGCGCGGGCGGGATCGCTTCAGGCGCAGATGTGCTCGCCAAGCTGCGCGCCGGGGCGCAGGCGGTGCAGCTCTATTCCGCAATGGTGTTCGAAGGCCCGGGCATTGTCTCACGCATCAAGGGCGAACTGGCCGCGATGATGGATGCGACAGGCGCCACGAGCCTGTCGGAGCTTGCGACAAAGGCACCAGCCACAGGCGGTTGACGCCGTCACGAATCCAACCGATTGTACAACTCGTTGTACATTCAGTTGTGGACTCGCTGGCATGGCCGAGCTTCGCCGTGTTTTCCTTCCCGCTTTGCTCGAAAAGCTGGCGGCGCTGATCACTGAGCAGGGCGAGGAAGCGCTGAAGCACAGCGATATCGGCCTGCATCCGCGCACGACGCCGACTTTTCTGCAGATCGCCAAATACGGGCCGATGTCCGCCGCCGATATCGCCAAGGCGCTGAACCAGCCGCATCAGTTGGTAACGCAGCGGATTGATCTCCTGCTCGAGATTGGCGTCATCGCGCGAGCGGACGACAGGGCGGATGCGCGGCGCAAGCTGCTGAAGCTGACGCCGAAGGGAAAAGTTCAGCTGGAGCTTTTGATCGTACGGCTGGGCCAGGCGGAACAGATCTACGCGCAGCTGTTCGACGAGATCGGCTGCGATCTAGCCGCCGCCGTGACCGATGCAATCACTGCGCTGGAGCGCAAACCGCTGATCGAGCGCGGGCGCGCCGAAATGGCAAAGAAAAAACCACGCTAGAAGGGACCTCCCATGACCAACAGACAGATCCTGATCGCCGAGCTTCCGAAGGGAAAGCTGGGGCCGGAGCATTTCCGGCTGGGCGAAACCGCCCTGCCCTCGCCCAAGGATGGCGAGGTGCTGGTGAAGGCGAAATACCTGCAGATCGATGCCGCGATGCGCGCCTGGATGATGGGGCCGACCTATCGCGCGGCGCTGAAGGCAGGCGATGTGATGGCCGGGTCGGGTCTTGCCGACGTCGTCGAGAGCAAGGCTGCGGGGTTTGCGCCGGGCGACCTCGTCTATTGCGAGACGGGCTGGCAGGATTATGCGGCGCTGCCGGCATCCGCGCTGATGAAGCTGGAACGGATCGAACCGCTGACGCATCTGCTCAGCGTCTACGGCGTGGCGGGGCTGACGGCCTACCTCGGCCTGATGCAGGTGGGCCAGCCGAAGCCGGGCGAGACGGTTGCGGTTTCAGCCGCGGCGGGCGCGGTGGGATTGTTTGCCGGACAGATCGCGAAGCTGAAGGGCTGCCGCGCCGTTGGCATCGCGGGCGGAAAGGCCAAGTGCGATATGCTGACAGCCGAGTTCGGCTTCGATGCAGCCGTCGATTACAAGGCCGGGAATATCTACCAGCAGCTGATGTCCGCATCGCAGGGCGGGATCGACGTCTTCTTCGACAATGTCGGCGGCGAAGTGTTCGAGGGCGCGCTGTTCAACATGAAGCCGGGCGGGCGGCTGGTCGCCTGCGGCGTGGTCTCGGCCTACGACCTCGATCCGACGAAGGGGCTGCAGGCCGTGCGCGGCGTGCCGGCGTGGTTCATCTCGCGCAGGCTCACGCTGAAGGGCTTCATCGTCACGGACTTCTACGGCGAAGGACGGCGCGAAGCTGCGATTGCAGAGCTGAAGGGCTGGGTCGACGCAGGCAAGCTGAAAGTGCGCGAGGACATCATCGACGGTTTCGAGAACCTGCCCGCAGCGCTCATCGGCCTGCTGGCGGGCGAGAATATCGGCAAGCGGATCGTGAAGGTCTGAGGGCCTCCTCTCCCCGTCCACCCGCTTTGGGGAGCGGGGTCCGTCGCGGGCCGGTGTCCTGGTGGAAGGGCGACGCGGTCACATCGCCTGTCCTGTCCGGCATGACGGATCGCGGTGGTGGGCCGCGAGACGGAGGGAGAGAGAAAGAGAGGCCTCCACTAAAAGGGTGAGGCCGGATCCGTCGGAAGGATCCGGCCTCCTTTACGCTGACGGGTAATTTGGGATCAGCCGTCGGCGCGAGACTTGTAGAGTTCGGCCACCATCGAGGAGCCGAAGCTGGCGACGGTCTGCTCCATGGTGCGCTTCTGGCATTCGGGATCGCCCTTCTTCATGCGCGTGCCGGTCGGCGCCTGGGCGGCGCAGAAGCGCTTCACCTTGCCTTCGAGACGGGTGAGCAGCTTGGCGGCGGTGTCGGAGGTCGCGAGTTCGGCTTTCTCGTATTTGAAGTCGAACGTGAACGCCTCGGATTTCTTGTCGGCGAAGGCCGGGCCGGAGGCGAAGCCGGCGGTGAAGGCTGTGGCGATGACCGCGGCAGCGATGAGGTGGGTCTTGGAGAGCATTGTTTTCATTTTCTTTCTCTCGAGGTTTCGGGTCGGTTTGTCGTTCGCTAGCGAGGGGCCCTGACCTGCCTTCTCGTTAGTCGATAGTCTTTTATCGAAAAACAATATGTCCCGTCAATGGACCAAATAAGGCGGAATCTGGGCGTGAACTGACATCGCCCTGCGAAAAGCCAATGGAAACAATGAAACGCCCGGGGCGTTGGCCCCGGGGCGCGATCAACTATTTTTGTAGTTGAGACTACTTGGCTGCGACGGCGACGCCCGGGAGCGACTCGCTCCTGGCGTACAGGCCGGTCACATCCTGCTTGGCCACGTCGGCGCTGGTGGCCTCGATGCAGGCTTTGTAGGTGTAGACAGCCATACCGATCAGCGGGCCCGTGGCGCGCAGGCATTCGCGTTTGACCGCCAGCTCGAGCTTCTGGACGTAGGCGGCCGCTTCGGCAGGGCTGGCAGGAGTTTTCGGCATGTAGACCGTCGTATCCGCGAAGGCCGAAGCCGGCGCGAGGATGGACGCGAGAAGGGCAATAGCGAGGAAGCGTTTCATGGATGGTCTCTCCGGGTTGTCGTTTTGCGCGAGGTACTCAACGACCCTGGAGCGTTTCCCGGCTGCTTGGTCTTTGCCCCCAAGACCGGGAGGAAGGAGGGGCCTGGCCCCGAGGAGACCAGCGACTCTTTGTGCAACCGCGAACAGATGATTGCTGCGACGCAGCATAGTCAAGCAACCATGCGTTAAGGTTACGTAAGGGCATGGATGACGGGCATAACCTGCCAGTGCAGCGTGCAGGGCTGATCGGGAGGCGGGCATGCGGGCGGTGGTTTGCGAGGCGCTGGCAGAGGATTTCTCGCGCGTCGCCCTGAAGGATCTGCCGATTCCCGAGCCGAAAGCCGGCGAAGTGCGGGTGCGGGTGGAGGCGGCGAGCCTCAACTTCCCGGACCTGCTGATGCTCAAGGGCGGCTACCAGTTCAAGCCGGACCCGCCCTTCACCGTGGGCATGGACCTGGCCGGCGTCGTGGATGCGCTGGGGCCGGGCGTTAGCGGGCTCAAGGCAGGCGATCGCGTTGCCGGCGGGGCTAAGACGGGCGCGTTTGCAGACTTCGCCGTGTGCCCTGCCCTGTCTCTGGAGCACGTGCCCGACGCGATGCCCGCGCCAATGGCTGCAGCCTACCCCGTCGCCTACCAGACAGCGCATGTGGCTCTCATTGAACGCGCCCAACTCAAGGCCGGAGAGACGCTGCTGGTTCACGGCGCCTCCGGCGGGGTCGGCATGGCGGCGATGGATGTGGGGCGGATGCTCGACGCCAGGGTGATTGCGACAACGGCCTCTCCTCTCAAGGCGCAGGCGCTGAAGGTGGCAGGCGCCCACGAGGTGATCGTGCTGGGCGACAAGGTGGGCGACCAGTTCCGCGAACAGGTGAAAGCGCTGACGGGCGGGCGCGGCGCCGACGTGATCTACGATCCGGTCGGCGGCGACGTATTCGATGAATCCACGCGCTGTATCGCCTTCAACGGCAGGCTGCTCATCATCGGCTTTGCCGGCGGGCGGATTGCTGACCTCAAGACCAACATCGCCCTGATCAAGGGCTTCTCGGTGATGGGCGTGCGCGCCGGCGAGTATGGCCGGCAGATTCCCGAGCGCGGCCGCGTGGTGAAGGAGACGATCTGGACATGGGCCGCCGAGGGCAAGGCGCACCCCACCGTGTTCGCCGAGCTGCCGCTGGAGCGCTGGCGCGAGGCGTTCGAACTGATGCGAGACCGGCGCCTGGTAGGCAAGGTTGTGCTGAGGCCCTGATCCAGGACCGTCGGGCCTTCTGGAAGCGGACGTCAGTCTGCGCTCCGCGCGAAGGCGGGGCGAGGCCCGGTCCGCGGAGCCGATGAATCGATCCAGCAAAACGATTCAAGCAACGAACGCCCAGCAGGGGCTCCCTTATTTCCACACCTACAAGCTGGAAGCGGCTATCTTGAGCCGCGTTCCCCGCGCAGGCGGGGATCCAGGGGCGACAAGTCCTGACCGCGCGCGGAGCACCCGCGCCACGCCAACTGCACGCACTCGCAGCCCCTGGCCCGCCTCCGCGGGGGACGCGGCAGCGCCTCGCGCGTCCGCACGCGTCAGAACGCATTTCTTCACACCAGTTCGCGCGAGCATTTTCGACGCATCCGCGCCGCCAAGGCCTTGAAAGCACTCGCTTCCGAGAGTCGCCTACCCATGGGGACAAAAATAAATCGCCCGGCGCCCCCAAAACCTGAGTCGATAATCGTGGCTGAACAACACGAGCGCGCCGATGACCACGCCACGATCAACACGCAACTCCCTCCCCA
>DASYKO010000086.1:0-2224 GCA_035995285.1 Hyphomonadaceae bacterium
GCGAAGGCGATGTTGCCGGCGGAGCGGGCTTATCAGCCGCCTGCGGGCGGGACCTGAACGGGAAGGTTCGGCGTTGCCGGCGGGGTTGTTGGAGTCGCCGTCTGCGTGGTTGCCGGTGTGGCCGGCGCGGTGGCGACCGGCGTGCTGATCGCGGGCGCGAAAGCGCTGGTCACGCCGACATAGAGTTCGGCGGCGAGAGCCGCGATGGCCAATACGCCGATGACGATGAAGACCGGGCGCGGCGCTTCGCTCGGCTCGGCATCATCGAGAGTTTCGACGGGTTGATCGCTCATGCCCCAGCAACGAACGGAACCGGCGAGGGTTCCGCTGAACAACATGCGGCAAGGCTACGCCCGTGGAACTCACTAGCCGTGAGGCGTGGCCGGAGCAGGCGCTGTGGCGTGTTGCGGAGGTCCGGCGCCGGCGAGATTCGTGGTCAGGCCGACGAACATCGACGCAGCGAGGGCGACGAGCGCCACGACGCCGACGAAGATCAGGATTGGACGCGGCGCTTCAGACGGTTGGTCGCTCATTAGGGCTCCCCTGCCGGCAAGCCGGCGCAAGCAGTCCCCCAAGAGTCGTGAGGCTAGCCGAACAGCTCCTTGTAAGCCAGCGGCTTGAAGCCGAGTGACAGTTTGCCGCCCCGGTCGACCACCGGGCGTTTCACCAGCGTGGGATGGGCCAGCAGCAAGGCGACCGCCTTCTTTTCGTCGATGCCGGCTTTCTCCTTCTCCTGGAGTTCGCGCCAGGTGGTGCTCGCCTTGTTCAGCACTTTTTCCCAGCCGAGCTGTTTGATCCAGCTTTCGACCAGCGGCTTTGTGAGCCCGTCCTCGCGGACATCGTGGAAGGCGTGGGCGATGCCCTGCCCGTCCAGCCATTTGCGGGCGGCGCGTGTGGTGTCGCAGGTGGTGAGGCCGTAAATCGTGACTGCAGTTTTCGGCATTGAATTCAGCTCCCTTGCCAAATTTCTCGACACATCGGGCGGCGGATGTCCAGATGGTCCGGGTTCGCGCGTCACGAGGGCATGGCAAGGCGTAGGGCCGGGCCGAAACGCCAAGGGAGATTTCGATGCAATACCTTCTGATGATCTACGGCGAAGAGAAGAAGTGGGCCGAGATGCCTGAAGCCGCGAAGGGCCAGGCGATGCAGGGCTACATGGCCTATGGCGAGGCGCTGCGCAAAGCCGGGGTCTATCTGGGCAGCGAGCGGCTGCGCGATGTGTCGGATGCGACGACGGTGACGGTTGTCGGCGGCAAGACGCAGGTGATGGACGGGCCGTTTGCCGACACCAAGGAACAGCTCGGGGGCTATTACGCGATCGAGGTGAAGGACCTCGACGAGGCGATCTCGTGGGCGGCGCGCTGCCCGGGCGCGTCTCACGGCAAGGTGGAAGTGCGGCCGATCTGGGCGATGGGCGGCAGGCCCGGCTGATGGACTGATGAGCATGCGGGAAGACGATGCAGCAGCGACAGCCGAGGCGGTGGCCCGCCGGAGCTATGGCAAGCTCGTCGCCTTCCTCGCGGCGCGCACGCGCGATGTCGCGGCGGCGGAAGATGCGCTGTCGGAGGCGTTCGCGGCGGCGCTGGCCGACTGGCCGAGATCGGGCGTGCCCGACAGTCCCGAAGGCTGGCTGATGACGGCGGCGAAGCGCAAGCTGATCGACCGGGCGCGGCGGGGCAAGACCAGGGAGGCGGCCGAGCCGCAGCTGGCTCTCATGGCTGAGGAGCTTGGCGAGATGGACGCTCACCACTTGAAGTCCGGCGACATTCCCGACAAGCGGCTGGCGCTGATGTTTGCGTGCGCGCATCCGGCGATCGAGGAGAGCATCCGGGCGCCGCTGATCCTGCAGACCGTGATGGGGCTTTCGGCCAATGCGATTGCCTCGGCTTTCCTGACCTCGCCGGCGGCGATGGCCAAGCGGCTGGTGCGGGCGAAGGACAAGATCCGCGATGCAGGCATTCCGTTCGAGGTCCCGGGGCGGGAGGAGCTGGCCCCGCGGCTTTCGGCGGTTCTGGACGCGATCTATGCGACGTTTTCCGAGGGCTGGAGCGATCCTTCCGATTTTGACGATGTGCGACGGGACATGACAGGCGAGAGCCTGTTCATGGCCCAGCTGGTGGTCCAGCTCATGCCGCTGGAGAGTGAGGCGCTGGGGCTGGCGGCGCTGATGATGCATGCGGAGGCGCGACGGGTGGGTAGGCGCGATAGAGAGGGTGGGTATGTG
>DASYKO010000087.1:0-11512 GCA_035995285.1 Hyphomonadaceae bacterium
CCCGCGACGTCATCATGCGGAACGGCGCGCCGAGGGCGGCAAGGTCCCGCAGATCGTCCGCGATCAGGATCCAGTCATACCGCAAAGCGTTTCAGCATCCTGATTGCACCCCACCCATCGGCATAAAAGCCCGGCTCGACCTCGAAGCATTTGTAGCCGTAACCGTGATACCGCTTCAGCAGAGCGTAGTTGGTTTCCTTGATCTCGAGGTTCAACTGCGGCGCGCCCGTTTCCTTGCAATATTGCTCGACGCGTTTGAACAGCGCGTCACCCAGGCCCTTGCCCTGATGATCGGGAGAAACAGCCAGGCTGTCGAATGCGATTATGCCTTCCGCTTCCAGCAAGAGCGAGGCGTAGCCGGCGACCTTGCCGTCCTCCACCGCGCAGAAGATTACCATCTCGTCGTCCGAGCGGGCGTCCACGAAATCCTGGCGGCTCATCATCTTGTCGGCATAGCCTGCCGCAAAGCACGCCTTCTCGATCGCCTCGAGCGCATCGATGTCGCCGGCCTGCATCTCTCGGATCATCAGCGCTGGATCCCTGCAGCACACCGGATCAGGGCGAGGCGGCGGATCGAGGCTTCAGGTGTGGCGGCGCGGCGCAAGGGATTGCCTAATGCTTCTTCGTGGGCGCTCTCGACCCCCAAGGTTCCGGCGCCGCGCGAAGCAGGGGATTAATAGCAAGCCGCAATGCGCTGTCGATAGAGACTGGCATGGCCTGAATGCCGCGGTCTGATATTCGCTTGTGCATGGTTGCCGGCAGCTGGCCGGACGGGAGAGCCCACGAATGGCCGATGACAGTTCTGTGGCGCCGGGTAGCGGGATGCAGGGAGCGCTCGCCAACGGCCTGCTGGCCCAGCTCGTCCTGGGCGCCTGTTCGGGAGGCGCCATGGCCTACGCCGCCTATGTCCTGATCTCGCCGACCGTCGGCCCGCCTCCCCTGTTTCCGTATCAGGACAAGGTCTTCCACGCGGTCTGCTTCGCCGCGCTGACCGGCCCGGCGGCCCTGGTCCTCCCAAGGCGCTATCTCTGGTTCTGGATCGCCCACATGGTCCTGCTGGGGATCGGCATCGAGGTGGTGCAGGCGAAGTGGATCCCGGAGCGCACCGGGTCCGCCCTCGATTTCCTGGCCGACGCTGTGGGGATTGCCGTGGCCGTCTGGATAGGGCGGTCGGTCCGCTCGCTTGTGATGAGCCGGACCAGGCAGCCTGTCTGATCTGTCATCTTGCCAGGGTCGTTGCGCCGCCGAATCGGGGGCCGATCTTGCTCGTGAGGCCGCCGCTAACGCTGCGATATTGCGGCGATATGCGCAGGAAGCACATGGCTTGAAACCAGACTCAGCCTTCGCGCATTCCTGTTGCGGGTGATTTCCGAAACGACCGCGCCCAGGAAGAGAGATCCGAGATGACTCGCGAAGAAGAACTCTCCGTCGTGCGCGATCAGGTGAGCATCCTGGCCGAGCAGGTCGCACGCCTGATGGATGTTATCTCGATCCGCGACAGCGCCGGCGCAGACACCAAGCCGGCCGAAGAAAAGCTGGAGCTCCTCGAAAGCCTGATGTGGAAGCTCCATCGCCGTCATTCACGGCTGAAGGCTGCGAAAGTGGAGGCCGCCGAGATCAACTCGACGATCCACTAAAGGCTACTTGCCCAATCTTACTTACCCAGCAGCTGCGCCGCGCGTTCCGCAAAATACGTGATCACGCCGCTCGCGCCCGCGCGCTTGAAGGCCGACATCGTCTCGACGATCGCCCTGTCTTCATCCAGCCAGCCCTGAGCGGCCGCCGCTTTGATCTGCGCGTACTCACCGGAAATCTGGAACACCAGCGTCGGCACGCCGAACTCGGATGAGACACGCTGGACGATGTCCAAATAGGGCAAGCCCGGCTTCACCATCACCATGTCCGCGCCTTCCTCGATGTCCATGGCAACTTCGCGCAGCGCTTCGTGCGTGTTCCCGAAATCCATCTGGTACGTCTTCTTGTCGCCCTTGAGCACCGACGCCGTGCCCACCGCATCCCGATAGGGGCCGTAGAAGCACGACGCATACTTGGCGGCGTAGGAGAGGATCATGACGTTCTCATACCCCTCCTCGTCCAAGATCTCCCGGATCGCCCCGATCCGCCCGTCCATCATGTCGGAGGGGGCGACGATGTCCGCCCCGGCCCGGGCCTGCACCAGCGCCTGCTCCGTCAGCACCGCGACCGTCTCGTCGTTCAGGACATAGCCGTCCTCATTCAGCAGCCCGTCATGGCCATGGCTGGTGAACGGATCGAGCGCCACGTCGCACGCAATGCCCACCTCCGGCGCCGCCGCCTTCATCGCCTGGATCACGGTCGGGATCAGGCCATCGGCATTGATCGCCTCGTCGCCACCCTCGTTCTTCTTGGAGGCGTCGATATGCGGGAAGATCGCGATGGCCGGAATGCCCAGCTCCCGGGCCCGCACGGCCATTTTCGCCGCCTCGTCCACGTTCAGGCGATCCACGCCCGGCATGGTCTTCACCGGCACGCGCTTGTCCTTGCCGTCGTGGACGATCATCCCCCAGACGATGTCGTCCGGGCTGGGCTTGCTCTCGCGCGTCAGGCGACGGCTCCAGTCATGCTGGCGCACCCGGCGCATGCGGGTCGCGGGATAAACGCCGGTAACAATGGACTTGGTCATGTATGGCATCCTTCTGGCCGCTAGGTAACGGCAGCAGGCCCGGCTGTCATCTGCGACCAGAAATCGGGCGGCGGGCGCAGGGGGAGAGCTGCGCCCGCCGCTATGGCCGCCTGGGCTTCGTCGTCCCTTGGGCGGCAGGTTCTGGGGAGATCAGAAGTCCAGGGGGGTCAGGGTCCTTTCGGGCTTGAGTTCAGGTCAGGGGGCTCAGGTCAGGCGGCGGCAGACTGGGAGACCAGGAACACCGTCTCGGAAGTTTCGCCCTGGTCCCCGCCCTCGATCACCTGCCCCCCTGCCAGCATCAACGCGCCCTGGAAGCGGGCGAAGGATGTGCGGGGGAGCTTCACCAGGGCGACGACATAGGTGGTCGACTGGTCGAGCACGGTCACGACGCCTTCCAGTTCTTCGGGGAGGTGCACCAGGGAGGTCAGGGCCTCCCGCACCGGCCGCGCGCGAGGCGGTGCGCCTGATGACCGCCTACTATCCGACGGGCGTCAGCCATCCGGCCATCCAGGCCGTGCCAATCATCGCCCCCGAAGAGAAGAAGCGCATTCTCGATGCGGTAGCCAAAGGCTTCGAGCTGGCGAAGAGCTAAGGGCCGACGATCTCCGGGAACAGCGCGCCAAGCGAGACAACGCCGTCCAGCGTCTTTTCGGCGGTCAGCATCTTGCCGGACAGCACGAAGAATTCGTCGGTCTCGAGCATGTCGAGCCGATGGCCGGCAAGCACCACGTCGTCAAACCCGTCGCCGTTCACGTCTCCCGACGCATCCGGCGGGGTATCCAGATTCTGGCGGCGGTGCGCGCCGTCGATCCGCACGGCCAGGTGCGCGGCCTGCAACGTGTCGAGCTGAACGACGCCTGCGGCCTGCAGCGCCGAACCGAAGATGAGATAGGCTGCGCCCGGATCGGGAGAACCGCCCGCCAGCGGATCGGCGATCAGCACGTCCGGCTTGCCATCGTGGTCGACATCTCCCACGCTGACCGCGCGCCAGCCGGCGAAGGCATCAAGGTCAGCCGAGCGGATCGTGACGGCGCTTGCCGTCGTGGCGGGGATGGCAAGGTCCATCTCCGGCGTGAGCGCCGTTCCGCCGAAGAAAATCCAGGCGACAGCGCGGTCATACAGCGCGGTGAAGCTGCTGGTATCGTAGCCGCTGAGGAGCAGGTCTGTCTTGCCGTCGCCGTTGATGTCTCCAAGCGGCGATACCTGCAGGTGTTTGTAGCGCGGGCTGGTGAAGCGAACGACGCCAGCAGGCAGGGCTGCCGCCGCCAGATCGATGCTGCCGGCGGTCCGGGCGTCGCGTATCGCGGCGCCGGAAATGAGATAGGCCTGCGAAATCTGCTTCGATGCGCCCGTGACATTCGGCGCCGCGAGCAGCAAATCAGAAAGCCCATCGCCGTCGAAGTCCTTCAGGGCGGTGGCCGTGTACCCGAGATTGGCGTCTCCGGATGGGCCGAGGATGCGCACGAGCGACGGCGTGACACCGACGGAGGCGCCGCCGCCGAATGCTCCACGCACCGCGCTGCCTGTCACGACATAGGTGATGCCTGCCCAGGCCGTCGCCGTGTGATCGGAGATGACGACCTCCGGGATGGTGTCTCCGCTGATGTCGCCCATGATCGTCAGGGACGAATTCTTGCCCAGCAGGCGCGCAACGCCGGGTATGGTCGGGTTCGTGGACGGATCGATGACGGCGCCAAACCGCGCGGGGATATCGGACCCTCGTATAGCGATGGTCTTGGGGTTTGGCGTGAAGGGACTGCCGTAGAAATAGGGCTCGTTGACGAACAGGTCCGCCTTCAGGTCGCCGTCAATATCGCCGACCGCGAGCTTGCCACCGGCCGTGGCAAACGGCTGGGACGCCTTGATCGTGAGTTTGCGCGTGATCCCTTCGATGGTGTTCACCTTGGCCTCGAGCGAGGCGAGCGTCGCGCCGGAAACCACGAAGGTGTCGCCGTTGCCCACTGAACTCCTGTGAGCGCCAAACGCCAGTTCGGATTGGCCGTCGGCATCGAGATCGCCTAGCGAAACCGTGGCGAATGACTCGCTGCCCCACAGCACGCGCACCATGACGGCGCCGGCTGTTTCCAGCGGCTCGGCAATATCGGTGATCGTGATCGCAAAGGCTTTCGAGGCGCCGAGCGAGCCGTCGGAAGCGGCGACCGTGACGTCGTAGACGTTGTCGTGATTGGCGTCCGCCGGGCGCTCGAAGTTCGGCTGACGCAGGAAGGACAGGCGCTTGGTGGTGGAGTTCACCGCGAAAAGCGCAGCGTCGGGACCGGAGAGCGTCAGGATCAACGCCGTGCCTTCGGGATCGCTGACCGAAATGTCGATGGCGCTGGTGCTGGCGTTCTCGGCGAGTGTTTGAGCCGGGGGCTGTGCGGCCGAGAAGACAGGCGCGGTGTTGGCAGGCGGCGCTGGACCGCCGCCGCCGCCGCCTCCTCCGCCGCCACCGCCGCACGACGAGAGCAGAGCGCTCGCCGAAATGATAATTGCGATTACGGAACGACGCGGCTCCACGCCCCCTCCAACTCTACAACCCGGACGCACGATGCCCGAACTTTAGTGATACGGGATGCGGGTGCAAGCCTGTGGCGAGCACCTTCAGCTTTATCGTTTTACCTGGCGCGCCATGAAGCAGCGCAGCTTCACGTCCATCGTCTGCTTCTGCAGTTCACGGATTTCGTTCTGCCAGTCCTGCATCCGCCAGGACGGCACCTCGCGAAAGCCGAGCTTCTTGTAGAAGGGGCCGTTCCACGGAACTTTTCTGAAGGTGGAAAGAGAAACACGCTTGTACGATCTCGCCTCCGCCTCCTGCAGGCAGCGCCGCACCAGCCGCGTGCCCAGCCCGTGCCGGCCATGCCGCGGCAACACCGAAAGCTGGTCGAGATAGAGATCCTCGCCCCGATCCGAGCACAGCGCGAAACCGACCAATTCTTCCAGATTGTCGACCACCACCCAGATCAGCCCGTCGCCAAATCCCTTGCGCAGCCGCTCTTCCGGAATGGGTTGGCTCGGCTCTCCCAGCGGGCCGAAATCGATCAGGCCCGTGCCGCGGAACAGCGACGCCGACGCGATGTCGATGTTCTGAAGCTCGCCCACCTCGTTCCCGCGGGCCGGACGCACCCGGTATTCCGGCGCGGTTTCGTTGATCACTGTGGCCATGGGGAGAGGTCGCAGCCTTAAAAGTCGGGTTTCCAGCCGTCAGACGATTCTGGTCTTTTCAGCCCGCTTTCTGCGGGTCTCCGGCACGTTTGTGAGGGGTATATCGGTACGCAGGTTGGTGCTACCCGGATTGAATAGCCTCGGAATTTTTGCCCGGCCAGTGCTCATGACACCCCTTACCGATGAACAGATTTTGATCCGCCAGACCGCGGCTGATTTTGCCTCGGAAAAGCTGCGTCCCCACGCCGCCGAATGGGATGAAAAGAAGCACTTTCCTGTGGACGTAATCCGCGAGGCGGCCGGGCTGGGTTTCGCCGGACTTTATGTGAACGAGGATGTCGGCGGCTCCGGCCTCTCTCGATACGATGCGGTACTGGTGTTCGAACAGCTGAGCCAGGGCTGCATTTCCACCGCTGCCTTCATCTCGATCCACAACATGTGCAGCTGGATGATCGACCGTTTCGGCTCGCCCGAAATGCGCAAGGAATGGCTGCCCAAGCTGTGCTCGATGGAACTCATCTCCAGCTACTGCCTCACCGAACCCGGCTCAGGCTCCGACGCCGCCAGCCTCAAGACCAAGGCCGTCAAACAGGGTGGCGACTATGTCCTCAACGGCGCCAAGCAGTTCATCTCAGGCGCCGGCGCCTCCGATATCTACGTCGTCATGGCGCGTACAGGCCAGGACGGTCCCAAGGGCATCTCGACCTTCATCGTGAGGAAGGACGACAAGGGGCTGTCCTTCGGCGCCAACGAAAAGAAGATGGGCTGGAACTCGCAACCCACCCGGCAAGTCATCTTCGAGGACGTCCGCATCCCCGAAAGCCGCCGCGTCGGCGCAGAGGGCGATGGCTTCCGCTTCGCCATGGCCGGCCTCGACGGCGGCCGCCTCAACATCGCCGCATGCTCCCTCGGCGGTATGCAGGAAGCCCTCAACAAGGCGCTGGCCTACGCGAAAGAGCGCAAGCAGTTCGGCCAGGCCATCGCCGACTTCCAGGCCAGCCAGTTCAAGCTCGCCGACATGGAAACCGAAACCCAGGCCGCGCGCATGATGCTCTACAACGCCGCCCAGGAACTCGACGCCAAGACGCCCATGGCCACCCGCTGGTGCGCCATGGCCAAGCGCTTCGTCACCGACACCGGCTTCAAGGTCGCCAACGACGCCCTCCAGCTCCACGGCGGCTACGGCTATCTGAGCGACTACGGCGTCGAGCGCATCGTGCGCGACCTGCGCGTGCACCAGATCCTCGAAGGCACCAACGAAGTGATGCGCGTGATCATCTCGAGGGACATGCTGAGGCAGTGATGCGGGCTGGTGGGGGGATCAGCTGGTGGGGCGCTACCGCGATCGGCATGGCGGTCTGGCTTGTCCTGCTTGCAGGCTATTGCGCGCTACAGACGTGGGCGAACGGAATATCGGTTGAGCTGCAGGACAACTTGCTGTTCGCCATGCCGCTGTTTGCTGCGGTCGCCAGTGTCGCGGGATTGAGGGCCGGTCCAGCCTTGCCGCTCATTGCGAGAATTGGGATTGGCGGCGCAGCTGCCGTCCTGTTCGGCGCACTGTATTTCCAGTACTTCCGGTGGGTGATCGTGAAGACGCTGCACATCTGGGATCGCGACGAAGGTTTGCTCGGCTATCTGGCCAACGCGGTCGGGTTCATCAATGGGATCGGCTTGCCGCTTGGAATGATCGGTGGCGGGTGGTTGGGCGCCGCCAAAGTCCGGCGAAGCCAGAGTTCTGAACCGGCAGACCAACCGGAAAAGCTGTGACGGGATCCGATGAAAGCCTATCTCATTGTCGATCTGTCCATTCACGACCCGCAGGGCTTCGAACCCTACATCGCGAGCATCCCTGCCGTCATCGCGGGGCATGGCGGCAAGTTCATTGTCAGCGCCGCTGCCCCAACACCGGTTGAAGGAGATTGGTCGCCTGAGCGAATGGTCATCGTCGAGTTTCCGGCGCGCCAGAATGCCGAACAGTTTCTGAAGGATCCGAAGTTTCAGGAGCTCGCCAGAATTCGCCGCAGGACAACGATCAGCAAGCTCGTACTAGTCGACGGCGCCGACTAACGACGCTTTGGATGCGACGAAGGCCACCTGACCGGCCGGTATCAAATGACCTCCCAACCGGCCGCCATGTGTGCGCCACAATCGGCCGCTTAAAGCGCCCCCGGGTCGTGCATTGATTGGGGGAATCGACATGGGCAACGCTGGCCCGCGTCGGATCGTGGCGGCGATCCCATGCTACAAAGGCTATCTCGCGGACGACACCTCTCGAAGCCTCGAGAACCTGTTCATCTATTCCCTGCAGGCCGAGCCCCGCATCGAATGGGCGCGCGTTGTTTCGATCGGCAGCCCCGTGCTGCCGCGGGTGCGCAACTCCCTTGTCGCGACCGCTCTGTCCCAGGGCGCCGACGGCATTCTCTTCATTGATGACGACATCGGCTTCGAGGCCAGGGATGTCTATCGGATGATCGGGCACGGCCTCGGCCTGATCGGCGCCATACCGCAGATGCGCAACAGCCGCTGGAACGACCCGCCGCGCCTTGCGGTCTCCGCCAATGGTCTTCGCATCAATCCAGAGCGCGGGCTGGCGGTGTCGCCCCAGTCGCTGCCCATGGCCTTGACCTACATTTCAGCCAAGGTCTTTCGCGCCATTCGGGCCGCGGGCCTCGCGCCGCAGATCATGAATGCCGGCGCCGGAGCGGCGGCGCAGGAGCATATGGCCATGTATTTCGGCTATGAGGCGCGCGCCTGCCCTGAATGGACGGAAGAGGCGAAGTTGGCCAAACAGCTGGGCATGGCGAACCCGATGGTCGAGGACGGCGAAGACAACTACTTCTGCCGGCGAGCGTCGGCGGCAGGCTATGACAGCGTGATCGACCTCGAAGTGGAGCTGCGCCACTGGGAGGGCCGGGTGTGCCACGACTACAGCCTGAAGAAATTCCTTGCCGAGAATCCCGGCGGGCTGCGGCCGCCGGAGGCCAAGGGCAAGGGATAGCGGTGCATTGCGCGCGGCGCGTGATCGGGTCGCGGGATATGCTGAGGCAGTAGAAGTTAGATCGCGGCGTTTACCAGCAGTCCCTTCAGCTCGCGCGACAGCGTAGCCTTCAGGTCGCCGATGCGGCTGTACCGGATTAGCCGTTGGCTGCGAACATCGAACGGCGCATCTTGCCCTTCCTTCAGGAGCAGCACAGCAGGTTTGCGGACACCCCAAGCGTAGCCGACCTCTAGAAACACATTCGGATTATTTTGATCGAGCAGAGCGACGACCGCTGATGCGCGCTCAATTCGTGTTCGAATCTCCGCGACTATTTCGCCCGTGAAGTGAGCATGATCGAGTCTTTCAATGACGACGTTATTCTCATGGGCAGCAGGCTGAATCGCGAGCTCCCAATGATCCAAGAAGTCGTCATTAAAAGGCATGGCCGCGAAAAGGCGTCGCTCGTATGTGCCGCCGCTGGAAATTGCCGTTGCTGCCGCCGGGCTGAATAACTCGCCGCCGTCTTGCGCGAGGATGGGGCGGCTACCAGCAGAATTCAGGTACTCTCGAATTCGCTTAGCTCGCCTGGAACTAGACTCGATTATCGAAACTCGAAAGTCGCCACTGCCTAAGCCATCTACGCGATGATCTTGAGTTAGTGCTTCGACCAGTCCGCCAACAAGACTTCCGATCGACGCCAATTCATCAAGTCCATAGCCTGGTCCGTGCAACGTGATGCCTATGCGTCGCGCCTCGGGACGGCTCTGCGAAATCAGCTGGAGAGCTTTCCGAGCAAAGGCGGCTATTTCCCTGTAGTCGAAGTCACCAAGCGGTCCCACGCCCAGCACCAACACTTCTTTGGCCTCGATACGATTGTTAGACGGGAAAAACTTGTGGTCGCCTGTATCTACGGCGAGCGGCGTTTTGCCCATCGCCAGTGCGACCGCTAGATCGGCGCCTCGATGCGTTTCCGCATACTTGAGGACAAGGACGTCCAAAGGCGTCGCGCGAACGTCGCTTTCCAAAACGTCGATAATCATACGATCCCCCGACTTCGTGGTGTCGACAGTAACGTGTAATGTCTGAAAAAGTCCAATTCGATGGTGCCATGACCCAACCGTTCGATCCCAACTCCCGCCCGCTCGTTCCGCACCGCGGCTTCCATGGGCGGCGTGTGCTTGATGTAGCGATGGCCGCTCCATGAAAGCCTATCTCGTTCTGGATTTTTCGGTCCACGACCTCGAAGGCTTCCGGCCGTATATCGAGACCGTTCCAACATACATCGCGCGCCACGGCGGCAAATACATCGTGCGCGGCGCGGCGCCCACGACGATCGAAGGCGGCTGGCAGCCCCAGCGCATGGTCATCATCGAATTCCCCTCACGCCAGAACGCCGAACAGTTCTTGGCGGACCCGGAGTTCAAGGAGCTGGCCAAGATCCGGCACAGAACGACGACAAGCAAGCTCGTGCTCGTCGATGGCGCGGAATAGTATGATGACCCAACCGTTCGACCCCAACTCCCGTCCGCTTGTCCCGCGCCGCGGCTTCGACCAGCTCGAAATCGGCGAGCGTTTCCCGTGCCCCGCGCGCACGCTGACGGATGCGCACTTCTCGGCCTTCCAGCTGCTCTCGGGCGACAACCATCCGATCCACTATGACCGGCCCTATTGCGCCGCCGCGGGGCACAAGGACCTGCTCGCCCACGGCCTCCACATCCTCACGCTCACCGCCGCGGGCGCCGGGCTCTTCCCGCATGTGATCGGCAACGACCTCATCGGCTTCATCGAAGTGCAGGCGAAATTCCTCAAAGCCGTCTATCCCGGCGATACGCTCTATCCGCTGCTCGAGATCACCGCGCTGGAGCGGCAGAGGACGACCGGCGTCGTGCGCATGAAAGCGACGATCCACAATCAGGACTCGGCGCTCGTGCTGGAGGGAACGCACGCTTATTTGGTGAAGTTGCTGCCAGCCGCCTAGGAGCAGAGCTTGGAACAGCCCGCCTTCAATCGCGAAACCATGATGGCGCCGCTGCTGGATGCGTGTCCCTCATTCTGGCCTGCGTGGCAAAGCTTCCTGGATGACTGGGGCGCAGAACGCGACATGCCCATGTACATTGCACTGGGCGATCTGGCGGTTCACCTGCTTGGGCTGCTCGCGTTCGGCAAGACCAGCGAATTCGACACGGTTTTCGAAGTCGTCGAGCGATGGCACGTCGATGGCGATGCCTATGTGCGCGAAGCTGCTACGATTGGCTTGCTTGAAGGCATTCAAAACGTGACGTTGAATAGAGATCCGGATCGATTGCCGGAATTCGTGCAATGGCTCCGTCCCGTCACCCGCAAATGGTGGTTCAAGCTCATCGCCTATTGGGATGGTCGCGGCACGCTCTCCGAGGACTAGGGTGGCCCCATACTGGTGGTGATTATCCGAAAACATCAGACGGTTATGGCGAGTCCACCCGCGCTGTTTCCTCAGCAAATTCCACAATCGACATCACATCAGCGTTCTCAAACTGTGTGTCCCCAAAGCCGTGAGATACTGGCCGCGAAAGGCCTCGATGCGCCAGCGCCATCACAGCTTCAAGGGACGCGTCCTCGCCATTCTCGAGCGAGTGGCGGAGCTGTGGTCCCGCTTCTTCCTGCTTCTCGTCGCCCTGCCATCTCTCGATCCAAAGCGCCTGCAGACCAAGGGCGATGTCGACGCCGTC
>DASYKO010000088.1:0-5544 GCA_035995285.1 Hyphomonadaceae bacterium
TCATCGGCGTGGTGATCACCTACCAGACGCTGCGCGGCGCCATCCTCGCCAACATCAAGGAATTCGCCAGCCTGCGCGCCCTGGGCGTGTCGATGGGCAGCCTGCGCAAGGTCGTGATGGAGCTGTCGCTGTGGGTCGGCGTGTTCGGCGTCCTCCTGGCGGGATGTCTCATGGCGGCGCTCACAGCGCTGGC
Organism: Hyphomonadaceae bacterium; assembly: GCA_035995285.1. Lineage (GTDB taxonomy): Bacteria > Pseudomonadota > Alphaproteobacteria > Caulobacterales > Hyphomonadaceae > UBA7672. The sequence goes on from DASYKO010000088.1 coordinate 194, forward strand.
CGCTGCGAATAATGTGATGCTCGGCTATCAAGTCTCCATGCTTGTGCAGACAGGCGTGTTCCTCCTCCTGATCGCCATCGTGTCGGGCGCATTGACGCTCGGCGCGCTGAAAAAAGGCGACCCCGCGGATCTCCTCAAATGACACAGACAGCAACCGCCCTGCGCAAGCCGCAACCCGAAGAGACGAGCCCGGCGCCTGCCCCAGCCGCCGCCCCGGTCACGCGTGCGCATCCAGAAGATGCAACCCGCTACGCCATTGCCGCACGCGGCCTGACCAAGAGCTTCAAGGCGGGCACGCAGAAGGTGCAGGTGCTCAAGGGCATCGATCTCCTGATCGAGCCCGGCGAGATCGCGCTGGTGATGGGGCCGTCGGGCTCGGGCAAGTCGACGCTTCTGGCATGCGTCTCCGGCCTCCTGCGTCCGGATGGCGGCGTCGTCACCTCGCTTGGCGAGAACATGTGGAAGATGCCCAAGGCGAAGATCGACCGGTTCCGGCTCGCCAATTGCGGCTTCATCTTCCAGGGCTTCAACCTCTTCCCCGCGCTGACGGCGCAGCAGCAGGTCGAACAGGTGCTCGGCTTCATGAAAATGCCGCGGGCGCAGGTGAAGGAATACGCAGTCCAGGCGCTGAAAGACGTCGGCCTCAGCCACCGTCTCGGCAACCGGCCGGACAAGCTGTCGGGCGGAGAGAAGCAGCGCGTCGCCATCGCGCGGGCCCTCGCCAAGAAGCCCAAGCTGATCTTTGCCGACGAGCCGACTTCGGCGCTCGACGGCGAGAACGGCCACAACATCATGGAACTCCTGCGCAAGTGCGCCAAGGAGCAGGGCGCGACCGTGCTCTGCGTGACGCACGATGGACGCCTCGCGCGCTTTGCCGACCGCATCATCACGATCGAGGACGGCCTGATCACCTCGACCAACGCCGACCCCGCCCAGTTCATCCACTAGACTTCACCCAGGACGAGCCAGAACAGATGACCCGCCCGACCCTCAAAGTCCTCTTCCTCTCCGCCGCTGCGGCGATGGCGCTTGCCTCCTGCGGCCCGCCGCCGGCGAACCGGGATGCTCCGGCGCCGGGCGCCAAGGGCTCCAAGCTGGAGGTCGATCCCAAGTCGATCAACACGCCCTATGCAGCGATCTCGGCCGGCAAGGTCGATGTCGAGGGCGGGCTTGTGGATGTCGCCGCGCGCTCGGCGGGCATCATACAGGAGGTCTATGTCCAGGAAGGCGACAAGGTGAAGAAGAACCAGATTCTCGCCCGCCAGGACGATGAAGACTCACGCCTGAGCCGCGACCGCTCGCTGGCCCAGCTGCGCCAGTCGGAAGCACAGGTCCCGAACCTCGAAGTGCAGATCGAGGCGGCCATCCGCGAAGAAAAACGCCTCAAGATGTTGCTGGATTCAAACGCCACCTCCTCGCAATCGTGGGACCAGGCGAGCGACCGTACGCGCCAGCTCAAGACCCAGCTCGATGCTCAGGTTGCCTCGATCAACCTGCAGAAGGCCGCGCTGGCGGAAGCCAACTACCAGGTCGAGCAACGTGTGATCCGCGCGCCGACCGACGGCACCATCGTGCGCCGCTACGCCAATCCGGGTTCGGGCGCATCCACCTTCAACGTCACCGCCATGTTCCAGCTACAGCCGGCTAATATGCGCATCGTCCGCGCCGAGGTCGAGGAGCGCTCGCTTGGTTCGGTGAAGGTCGGACAGCCGGTCGAGATCGTGCCGGAATCGGATCAGGACAAGAGCTATACCGGCAAGGTGCTCCGCATCGCCGGCGTCATGGGTTCACGAAAGCTGCGCTCGGACGATCCCTCCGAACGCCCCGACGAGCGCGTGGTCGAGGTCGTGGTCGATGCCGAACAGGCGCCGGTCTTGATTGGCCAGCGTGTGCTGGTGAAGTTCATGAAGGACGGCGACAAGTCCGGTGAAGCCGCGCCGAAGACGGCGGACGCCACGCCCGCAAAACACTAGGGCAGAGGCTCGAGGCGGAAGACCTCGCCGCCGATGTCGACGAAGTAGACATTGCCGTCCTGGTCCGTGCCGACCGCAACGACGCTTGCCATCGACCCTACGCCGGTGTCCGGCGTGAAGGCGGCATTGCGGTTGGTGAACGACGTGCTCGCAATCGTGGAGCCGCCGGTCGATGCGGTCAGCAGGTTCGCCACCGGGATGCTCCAGAAGTTGTTGCTGCCGAAGTCCGCGAAGATGTACTGGCCCTGCAGGTCCTCGATCGGCCCGCGATAGACCACGCCGCCGGTGATCGTGTTGCCCTGGGTCGGCCCCGCGCCGTGGCTGTATTCTGCGACGGGCCGCGTGAAGGCCGTCGAATCCGCGCAGCCATTCAGAGGCTGGGTGCCTTCGCGGCACGCCCATCCGAAATTGGGGACCGGATTTCCAGCCTGGTCGAGCGCGATGCGGTCGACTTCCTCGATCGAGGTTTCGCCGACATCGCCGATGAAGATGCTGTTCGAGACGCGGTCGATGCTGCCGCGGAAGGGGTTGCGCACGCCTATGGCGAGGATTTCCGGAGCGCCGCCGCCGGTGGCGAACGCATTGCCGAGCGGGATCGAATAGTCGCGGCTGGCGTCGGCCGGGAAAGCATCCAGCGTCGGATCGATGCGCAGGATCTTGCCGAACAGCGAGTTCACATCCTGCGCGGCCGCCGGCGTATTGCCGCCATCGCCGAAGCCGATGAGCAGCCGGTTCTGCGGGTCCGTGGCGAAGAAGCCGCCCTTGTGGTTCGTGGCGGAGGTCTGGTTCAGCACGAGGATGGGGTTGGCGCTGGAGGGATCGGCGACGTCGGGCGCGGCGGGCGCCTTGTATTGGCGGATCTCGCTGGTGTTGGCGCTGTTCGGGTTCATGTGGACGTAGAAGGTCCGGTCCGACAGATAGTTGTTCGAGAAGGCGATCGTCAGCAGGCCCTTTTCGCCGGTCTGATCGACGCCGGTGATGGCGAGGAAGTTGGCGCTAGGATCGCCGGTCGAGCCATTGAGGATGCGGATCGTGCCGCCGCGCTCCACGACAGCTATGCGGCCGGTGTTGTCGGGCAGGCCGGCGACGAAGATCGGCTGGTTGAGCCCCGATGCAACGCGGCGCACGCGGAAGCCGGGATTCACGTTGGAGACGGTGATCGCAACGTTCAGCGCGACCGGAGCGGCGATGGCGTCGGAAACCTGAAGCGTGAGGTTGTAGACATTGTTGGCGCCGTTGTCGGCGGGCGCTTCGAAGTCGGGAGGCGTGTTGAAGCGGATCTCGTGCGTGAGCGCGTTCATCGAGAACAGAGCCGCGTCTGTGCCGCCGAGCGTGTAGGTGAGGACGGCGGTGTCGGGATCGGTCGCTGTCGCGAGATAGGCAACGCCGCTGGCGTTCTCCTGGACGGTGACGGCTGCAGCCGACGTCCACGCCGGCGCAACGTTGGGACCCGCTGGAGGCGGAGGGGGCGGGGGAACGGTAGGCGGGCTCGACGAGCCGCCGCCACAGGACGCAGCCGCCATGGCGAGGGCCGCAAGAAGGGTCGCTCGAACGGTTGAAGTCATCCAACCCTCCACGTTTTCGGCAGCCACCACCCTCACTGCCGAGAATAGACTGCTGACCTGCGGCGGAAAGGCTCAACTTTTGATTTACGTGGGAATTCCCATTGCTAATGAGAATGGTTCTCAATAGAACCTCTCCCATGGATAGCGGGTCGATGACAGTCGGACTGGATCGCTTGGCCAAGGGCCGGGTGGGACGCGTCAGCGGCTTTTCGGGCGCGGACGCCAAGCTCATCGCCAAGCTGCGCGAAATCGGTTTTGCCGAGGGCGATGAAGTCGAGCTGCTCGCGAAAGGCTGGCTCGGCGGCGCACCGCTGTCGGTGCGGCTCAACCGGACGATGATCGCGCTGCGCAAGGGGGAAGCGGCCCTGGTGCTGGTGGAGTTGGCCGAGTGACTGCAACGACCATGCGGCTGGCGCTGGTGGGCGCGCCAAACAGCGGCAAGACAACACTCTTCAACGGCCTGACCGGCGGCATGGCCAAGACGGCCAACTATGCCGGCACGACGGTCGAGACGCGCACGGGGCGGTTCGAGACGCCGGGCGGTGCTAGCATCGATCTGGTCGACCTGCCGGGCATTTACGGCCTCGAGGCGCGCTCGACGGATGAGCGCGTGGCGGTCGAGTCGATCCAGGGCAAGCGTGGCGACAAGCCGGATGCGCTGATCCTGGTGGCCGACGCGGCGAGCCTGCGGACCCACCTGCATACCGTGCTTCAGATGAAGTCGCTGGGGCTGCCGGTGATCGTGGCGCTGAACATGATCGACCTGGCCGAGCGCGACGGGGTGAAGATCAATGTGCCGAAGATCACCCAGCTGCTCGGCGTGCCCGTGGTTGCGACCCGGGCGACGCGCAAGGCCGGGCGCGAGCAGCTGATCGTGCTGATCGACGACTTGCTGAAGGCGGGCCTCACGCCGTCGCCGGCAACGCCGACGGGCGATCTTCGCACCTTGCAGAAGGAAGCGCGGCGGATTGCGGACCAGACCATTGTCGAGCCGCCGCTGAACAAGATGACGCGCGCCGTGGACAAGGTCCTGCTGCATCCGGTCTGGGGCGTCATGGTGCTCGTGGCCGTGCTGTTCGTGGTGTTCCAGTCGGTGTTCGCCTGGGCGACGCCGCTGATGGATGCGATCGAGGCGGGGTTTGCCTGGCTGCAGGCGACCGTCTCGCCGATGATCACCAACCCGATCCTGCACGGCTTTATCGTAGATGCGGCGATCAACGGCGTGGGATCGGTGATCGTGTTCCTGCCGCAGATCGTGATCCTGTTTGCGTTCATCCTGTTCCTCGAAGCCTCCGGCTACATGGCGCGCGCGGCCTTCCTGATGGACGAGCTGATGCTGCGCGTCGGGCTCAATGGTCGGGCCTTCATTCCGCTGCTGTCGAGCTTTGCCTGCGCCATCCCCGGCATCATGGCGGCGCGGGTGATCGAGGAGGAGCGAGACCGGCTGACCACCATCATGGTCGCCCCGCTGATGACGTGCTCGGCGCGGCTGCCGGTGTTCACCCTCCTGATCGGCGTGTTTATCCCACAGACCATGGTGGGCTGGTTCAACCTGCAGGGCCTCGTGCTGTTCGGACTCTACGTGGTCGGCGTCGTAAGCGCGGTGCTGGTTGCCTTCGTGCTGAAGCGGACGATGACCAAGGGGCCGAACCAGCCGCTGATCATGGAGCTGCCGACCTACAAGCTGCCGGTGCTGCGCGATTACGTGTTCGGGCTGATCTCGAAAGCATGGGCCTTCCTCAAGCGCGCCGGCACGATCATTTTCGGTACGACCGTGGCGCTGTGGGTGCTGGCTTACTTTCCGAACAACGGG
>DASYKO010000089.1:0-7796 GCA_035995285.1 Hyphomonadaceae bacterium
CATGTACTCGTAGCGGCCGCCCCAGCGCTGCACGAAGTCGCCGATATTGCCCTGCTTCTTCATCCAGTTGAAGCGGCGGCGGCGATAGAAGAAGGGCTCGCTCGCCCGGCGGCGCAGCACGTCGTGCATGGCCGCTTCCTCGGCATCGATCATCACCGGATCGGATGTGTCGGAGAGGAAGAAGATCTCGTAGTTGTTTTCTGCCCCGCGCTCCTTGAGCGCCTCCCACATCGCTTCGGCGGCGCCCATCACCTTGGCGGCGCGCTCGTTGTAGAGGGGGATGACGATGGCGGTGCGCGAGGTGGATCGGGCCTGCGGATCCACTGTGGCTTTCTTCGCCCGCATCAGCACCATGCATCCGGCGGCGGCGGTTGCGGCGGCGGTGGTCAGCCAGAAGAAGTTGATGGCGAAAAGGACGATGGCGATCCATTCGAGCGGGTTGATGCCGTCATTGGCAAAGCCCCCGATCGTCTCGCGCGTGGCCCAGGATGTGAGCGCAACGCCGATGGCGACGATGAGCGCCAGGCGCCATCGCCCGTCGCTTTCCTTCGCCGGCTTTGTGCGCGCGCAGTGGAGCGGCTGCATCGGCATGTCGAGCCGCTGCTCGGGCGGCGTGCGGTGGAATCCTGCGATAGGCGTGATGCCGATGCGCCCGGAGGCGCCCGCTTCGGAAATGGCGCCGTGGGCGTCCATGCGCTCGGTGTCAGCCATCAGCCGTCACTCCGGCATACGCTCGAAACAAGCAGTCTTTGGGCAAATGGATGCGGGGATTTCGCATCGGCACAGGAAAACACCACGGTTCTACACCCCTAGAGGATGCCGCCACCTGAAAGGGCGGCGGTCCGCAACCGTGTACCGGAGAACGTCTCCGGTCGCGGCCAGTTATTAACCCTTGTCCGTCGCGTCCCGGGGGCGGGTCATAGCACGGGAAACCCCTCAGGTTCCATATCCATGTACGGGAGAAAGGATTCTGCCCAAGAATCAGTCATGTCGCGCGATTTTCGATTCAAATCAGGGGTCTGGAGGGCGCCCCCGGGATCATTTGATCTCCCCGGAATACCCCCTCCGCCTGCGGCTTAAGCAGCCATCTATTCCGCCGCCCGCGGGCCGGTCAGGGCGTTTGCCGCCGGCGCGGCATTTCGCGGCGCGTTAAGCACGAGCTTGTCGATGAAGAACTCCATCATCCGTTGGGTGTCGACGGCCGTGTGCCCACGGTCGGGCCCCACCTGCACCTCGAAGCTCTTGCCCGCGGTCTGCAGCGCCTTGATGAACTGCAGGGCGTTCTTCGGATGCACGTTATCGTCGGACGTGCCGTAGTAGATCATCAGGTCCCGATCGTCCCGCAGCTCGTCGGCATAGGTGAGCACGGCCGCCTGATCGTAAGCCTGTTTGTCCGTCTGCGGCAGGCCGAGATAGCGCTCGGGGTAGGCGCTGTCATAGAGCCGGTAGTCCGTCACCGGTGAGTTCGACACCGCCGCCTGCACGACTTCCGGATGGCGCAGGATCACCGTCGCCGCCGTCGTGCCGCCATAGGATGTGCCGTAGATGCCGACGCGGCTGCGGTCGAGATAGGGGCGGCTCCACAGCGAGCGTATGCCCGCCGCGATGTCGTCCATCTCCACGATGCCGAGCTGCTGGTAGAACTGGTCGAGGCTCTTGCGCCCCTTGCCCGCCGCCGAGCGCGCATCGAGACGCAGGATGAGAAAGCCGTATTCCGCCAGCGGGCTTGCCGGCGAGAAAGTCTCCGACGCGCCGTTCGTGCTCGGCCCGCCATAGACCGACACCAGCATCGGATATTTTTTCGACGGATCGAAGGTCGAGGGGAATTGCAGGAGGCCGTGCAGCTCTGTTTGTCCGTCCGCCGCCTTGAAGGTGAAGAGCTCGGTCTTCTTCAGGCCCAGCCGGTCGAATTCGCTCATGTCGCTCTTTGCGAGCTCGGCGAGCACCTTGCCATTGCCGTCGAGCAGGCGGGAGACGGGCGCCTGGTCGTGCAGCTGGGCGACATCGACGAAATACTTGCCGTCCGGGGAGACATCGACGCGGTGGGTGAAGGCCGGATCCGTCAGCCGCCTGTCACCCGAGCCGTTCAGCTTCACGCGATGCAGCTGCATTTTCATGTAGTTGTCGCCCGAGCGCGCCATGTACCACATGACGCCCGCTTGCTCATCGACCTTCACGATCTCCGCCACATCGAACTTGTGGTCGGTGAGCTTGGCCAGCTGTTTCCCGGAGAGATCGTAGAGATACCAGTTGCGGAAATCCGTGCGTTCCGAGGCCCAGATGAAGCGCTTGCCGTCTGCAAGGAAACGCGGCGCGCCGCCCGACGCCCAGGTCGGCCGCGTCTCGCGCACCACGGTGCGGCACTTGCCGGTCACAGGCGAACATGCGCCTATGTCATAGACGTGCTGTCGGCGATCCGCGCGCCGCACCAGGATTTCCGAGCCGTCCTTCGTCCACTGCGCCGCCCAGACATAATGGCCGACCACGTCGTTGGTGAACGTCTTGCCCTCGCGCGTATCCATCCGCGTTGTTGCGCCGGTGTCGAGATCGTAGACCATCAGGTCGGCGACCGGGTTGTTGGAGCCGGGGTGCGGATAGACTTCGGTGAGGATGCTCGAGAGCGTCTTGGTCTGCTCGAGCTGGAGGAAATAATCCTCCGTCAGGGATTCGTCATAGCGCATCCACGCAATGCGCCGGCCATCGGGCGACCACCACACAGGAGATGAGACGCTGAACTCCTCGAGATAGACATAGGAACCGACGCCGTTGCGGATGCGCGCCTCTTTCGATCCGTCCGTCGAGATCTGTCTCTCTTTTCCGCCGGCTACCGGTACGACCCATAGATTGAAGTCGCGCGTGAAGGCGCGGTTCTGCCCGTCGGGTGAAAGCACGCTGGTCTCCCCGCCGCGTCCGCGCGCCAGCATGACGCCGCCGGTCAGCTGCGGGGCCGCCCGCGGGTTGTCTCGCGACGCCGTATCAGGAGCAGGGGACTCGCCGGACTTGAGAGTCGCCAGGTCGAAGCGCATGCGCCGGCCATCCAGCGTGTAGTCGAAATAGCTCGAATCCTTCGCCCACTCGGCGTCGACCGTGCCCATCTTCACCGAGCGCGGAATCTGCGAAGCCATCTTCGACCATTGCTCGTATCCCGGCATGGTCTTGATGCGCGACTGCGCGACCCCCGGCCCCGCCGCCATCACGAGCGCCACAAGCGCTAGACCGACGCTGGCCAGACCCAACCTGGCAAGTCCGGCTTTCCCGACCGAATTCATCCGCATGGCGAAAAATCGCTCCCGTCAGAACCGATGACCCTCAAGGCCAGTCTTCCCGTAAATTCCGGTGCGGGGAAGGCCCTCGCCGGGGTTTGAACGGCCGGACAAGCCCCCGGACGAGCCCAAGCGCCCGCTTGAGGGGAATCGCAACCGGCCCTATCCCGGATCAATGGACGGACAGCTGGACAATACTTCGCGCCCCGAACGGCGTGGCGCCTTCATCCTCCTGTTCTGCTGCCTGTTCGCCGTCGGCGCCGGCAACATGATGCTCACGTCCACCGTCCTGCCGCCGCTCACCCGCGAACTCGGCCTGCCGGACTGGACGGCCGGCGCCATCTTCTCGCTCTCCGCAGGCGTCTGGGTCATCACCGCTCCCTTCTGGGGGGCGAAGTCGAACACCTGGGGCAGGCGGCCTGTCACCGCCATCGGCATGGCGGGCTTTGCGATCTCCATGCTGCTGTTCGGCGCGGTCTCGCTGATGGCGCTGCTCGGCTGGATGTCCGGCTGGGTGTTGATCTTTGTCCTGCTGCTCTTCGCCCGCACGCTGTTCGGCGTCTTCGGCTCGGCTACCAACCCTGCCGCCCAGGCCTATGTCGCCGACCGGACGACGCGCGAGGAGCGCACCGACGAGATCGCAACGCTCACTTCGGGTTTCACGCTGGGCCAGGTCGCAGGCCCGGCCGCCGCCGGCGTGCTGATGGGCGTAGGCGGCCTCCTGTCGCCGACCTTCGGCATGGTCGCGCCCACCTTCGTCATCTGCATCATCGCCGCCGTGATCGGCTGGATCGTCTACCGGAAACTGCCCGAGCACCGCTCGCCGAAGCAGGATGCGAGCGTTGGGAAGCCCACCACCAAGGGCCTGTGGCGCCACCCTGCCATCCTTCCCTACCTGATCTATGCCGTCGGCCTCTCGCTGGTCACCGGCGTGCTCAGCCAGAGCTTTCCATATGTGATCATGGACCGGCTGCACGTCACGGGAACTGAAGCCGCCTCCGCCACCGCCCCGCCCATGACCATCGGGGCGATGGCGACGCTGATTGCGCAGCTCGTCATCATTCCGCGCTTCAAGCTGCCGGTGCGCTCGCTGATGGTCTATGGCGCGATCATGCTGGCGCTGGCGTCGGTCTTCATGATCTGGGCGCAGGATTTTGCGCTGTTCGCCTTCTCGCAGATGCTGATCGGCTTCGGACAGGGCCTTGGCCGCCCGGGCTTCTCCGCCGGCGCCTCACTCGCCGCCGACCAGGACCAGCAGGGCGACGTCGCCGGCCTCATCACGGCAGCCAACGGCATGGGCTTCGTCGTCTCGCCGCTCTTCGGATTGTGGATGTACGAGAACATCAGCCCTGCCTCGCCCTTCATCTTCTGCGCCATCGTCCTGACCGCCATGGCGATCTACGCCTGGTTCACTGCCCAGAAGGTGCGGCCGACCAAGGAAGTCATGGCGAAGGAGACCGCGCCCTCGGAGTGACAAAACAAATCCGCGCCGGACGAGGTCCGACGCGGAAAGGCTCACCAGAGGAAAGTCGTCGCGGGAAAGATCAGCCCGGAGTGGCCGGCGGCGTGACGGGCGCAGGCTGGGCCGGCGCCGGGGCAGGGGCCGGAGCGGGAATGTTGCGGGCGGCGTTGCGCGATGCATCGCCGATGTCGTCGGCCGCATCGCCGATCGCATCAGCGGTGCGCTCGATGGCCGTGTCCGCCGAGCGGTCCTGGCGCCAGGAGCCGTCATAGAACATCCAGCCGAGGACGCCGACGGCGACGATCAGCGCGCCGATGGCGAAGTAGAGGAAACCGTTGCCGCCGGAGCGGCTCTCGGTGACGGTCGAGGTTGAGCTTGTGGGCGGGCGTTCATATTCGGCCATGGGGTGTCTCCCTGCAGTGCCTGTCGGCAACTTCACGGAGTCGAACGCTCTTACCTATGTTGAGTTCCTGTAGCGCGGACGTTACGCAGACGTCAGGGAGCCGCTGCCACGTCCACTTTGGGCGCCGCGGCGAGCACTTGCCCGAGCATGTCCACACTCGGGAAGCCGTCTGCAACCAGCCCCTTGTCCTTCTGGAATTTCTGCAGCGCCCCGCGCGTGCCGCGCCCGATCACGCCATCCACATTGCCCGCGTTATAGCCGAGCGTGTTGAGCGCAGACTGCAACTGCTTTGCCTGGTCCTGCGTCAGCAGCGGCATGTCGACCGGCCAGGGCCGCGACAGGTCCGAGCCCCCTGCTAGCCGGTCCGCAAGGAGACCGATGGCGAGGGCATAGCTGTCGGCGTTGTTGTACTTCTTGATGACGTAGAAATTGTCGAACAGCAGGAAGGCCGGGCCAAAGGATCCGGCAGGCAGGAAGAGTTCAGCCTGCAGGCTCTCATCCGCCGAAAGCTGCGCCTTGGTGGCCGGGGCGAGGCCGAGCTTCTTCCACTCCGCCACGGTCATCTTGCGGAAGTCGCCGTTCGAATAGTCGAAGCCTTCCGGGATCGTCGCTTCGACCGCCCAGGGTTCGCCCTTCTTCCAGCCCATCTCTTCCAGGTAGTTGGCCGCCGATGTTATCGCATCGCCTGTGTTGAACCACAGGTCCTCGCGCCCGTCCTTGTCGAAGTCGGCGGCATAGCGGAGGAAGGTCGAGGGCATGAACTGTGTCTGGCCTACCGCGCCCGCAAATGATCCCTTGCGGAAATCATCGCGTGTGGCTGCGCCCTTCTCGATGAGCTGCATGATCGCCATCAGCTCGCCTTCGTTGAAATCCTTGCGCCGGCCCATTGCCGCCTGGCTGGCCAGCACGGTCGGCACGTCGAGATTGCCGATCACGGCGCCGTAGGCGGATTCCATCCCCCAGATCGCCGCCACGATCTCGCGCGGCGGATTGTAGCCGGCCTCCACTGAATCGAAGATCGCCCGGTTCTCGGCCAGCTTCGCCTGTCCGTTGGAGATGCGTGAAGCGGAAACGGCCGAGCGTGCATAATCCCAGATCGGCTTCACGAACTCGGCCTGGTTGTCGAAGGTCTGCGTCTGCACCGCGTCCGGCACCGGCGTGATGGCGTCGAGGACAGAGATGATCACCGCATCCTGCCGGCCCTCCAGCTTGGCCTTCTCGCCGAACTCGTCGCGCCACGTATCGAAGCGCGGATCGCCGGAGGAGCGGAAGGCGAAGCCGTATTTCGATGGCGCCGTCACGGGCTCGGTCTGGGCGGGCGGAGTTGCCGTCGGAGGGGACTGAGGCGCAACCGGGGCCGATGCGACGGGAGCAGGGGGGATAACCGTGGTCTCGCAGGCGCCGACCAACAGGCCCAGCGCCAGACCCGCTATGGCCCACCGGTAGCTATGGTGCGCCCTGTGAGGCGTCCTGTGATGCGCCATGCCCGCCTCCAGCCTGCCCGCTTACAACATAAGCCGACCCGGCAATGGACAAAACCGTCCGCCGCTCCGATTAACCATTCCTTGCGGAGGCCATTCTTGCGGAGGGACGTCCCGGCCCCCAATAGGCTTGAATCATGAGGCTGATTTGCGGCCCAAAGGAAGCTTTGGCGCGAACTAGGGCGACCGGGTCGCCAGCGTTGTGCGGCAATGGTTGACAGGCTCCCGGGGCCCCGGTATTGGCCCCGCTCCTCTAACTCCAGCAGATTCCGGCCGGCCCCATGAAAGTCAGAAGCTCTCTCAAATCGCTGAAGACTCGCCACCGCGACTGCAAGATCGTGCGCCGCCGCGGCCGTGTCTATGTGATCAACAAGACCGACCCGCGCTACAAAGCCAAACAAGGCTAAGCCCAAACAGGGCTAAGCGCGCTTCGGGCTTTTTGCCCCTCCTGCATCTGTGTTGCGTCTCCGGCTTGTCCCTTGCGGCAGGCCGCGGCATGGTGCGGCCATGCGTTTTCTCCATCTCTCCTCAGCCCTGATTTTGGCCGGTCTTCTCGCCTCCTGCGGGAACCCGAAAGCCGCCGGCGATGCCAAGGCCAAGCCGACCGCCGAACAGCAGGCGGCAGCCCTCGCCGGCGCCAGCGCCAAGACGGAAGGCGAGAAGAAGGAAGGCAATCTTTCCCAGGAGCTCCTGAACAAGCTCGCCACCACCAAGTCCGACGAAGAAGCCGCCTCGCTCGAGGAAGAGGTGTGGGACGCCTGGCTGGTCTCCGGCTCCGCCACGGTCGACGTGCTGATGAAGCGCGGCCTCGAAGCGCAGGAAAACGAAGACGTCGACGGCGCGCGCGACATGTTCGATCGCGTCATCATCATCAAGCCGGACTACGCCGAAGGCTGGAACCGCCGCGCGCTGCTGTTCTTCAACGACAAGCAGTATGACGAAGCCGTCGCCGACCTCGAATCCGCACTGACTTATGAGCCCCGCCATTTCGGCGCGTGGATCGGCCTCGGAATGATCTTCGAATCGATCGACAAGCCGGAAGCCGCCCTTCGCGCTTACGAGAAAGCCCTGGCGATCCACCCGCACGCGGCAGCCGCCGTGTCTGGGGAAAAGCGCCTCAAGCGCGCCGTAGAGGGCATGCCGCTTTAATACTTGGCAGCTGCGGCACATCGCTCCTCAGGCAAGAG
>DASYKO010000090.1:0-7058 GCA_035995285.1 Hyphomonadaceae bacterium
CCCACACGGCAGGCAAGATGCGCAAGAACCGCATCCGCGTCCTCACCGGCGACAAGGTGCTCGTCGAGATGACGCCCTACGACCTCACCAAAGGGCGCATCACTTATCGCTTCAAGTGAGCACTGAGCCGTCTGGCGCCAGACCAGCGACAAGGCTGGTCCTCGCCAGCGCCAGTCCGCGGCGCGTGGAGCTGCTGGGCCGCATCGGCCTGAAGCCCGACGCCATCCATCCTGCCGACATAGACGAGACGCCACTCAAGGATGAGCGCCCGCGCGATCTCGCCCTGCGCCTCGCAGAGCAGAAGGCCGCCGCCGTCGTCCCGCGTGAGCCCGGCGCCTTCATCCTCGCCGCCGACACCGTTGTCGGCGTGGGCCGCCGCATCCTGCCCAAGACCGAGACCGAAGCAGAAGAGCGCGACTGCCTGCGCCTTCTCTCGGGCCGCACACACGACGTCTTCACCGGTGTCGCCGTCATAGGCCCGGACGGCCGCAAGACATCCCGCGTCGTCGCCTGCCGCGTCACGTTCAAGCGCCTCAGCCACGAGGAAACCGAAGGCTACGTCGCCTCGGGCGACTGGAAGGGCAAGGCCGGCGGCTACGCCATCCAGGGCCCGGCCGGCGCCTTCGCCACCTGGATCACCGGCTCCTACACCACCATCATCGGCCTGCCGCTCTACGAGACCGCCGCCATGCTCGAAGGCCTCGGCTTTCCCGCCGCCCGCCGGTGGGCCGCGCCATGATGATCCTGCTTGTCGATGACGCCGTCGGCGAGACCCGCCGCGCGCTGATGGACGAGGAAGACCGCCGCATCTACCGCCTAGAGATCGAACGCTGGAGCGAACGCGACAAACGCGCCAAACTCGATGAAATCTGGTGGGGCCGCGCCCATTCAAGATCTACCGGAAACCGCGGCTGGTTCGTCGATCTCGGCCTCGAAGCCGACGGCCTCCTCGAAACCGAAGCCGCCATCACCGAAGGCGCGCTCATTCCCGTCCGCGTGAAATCCGAAAGCTGGGCAGGGAAGAGCGCCACACTCAGCCTTGCCGACATGCCGTCCTCCACGCCACGCCCCGCCGGCCCACAATTCCACGCCGCGCCGAAAAACGATCCCCTTGCCACGTCAGCCATGCCGAACACCTTCGGCATAGACGCGCGCACCGCCATCGACGCGGCCATAGAGGAAGCGCTGTCCCGCACCGCCGCCATCTCAACCGGCGGCCGCCTCGTCATCGAACATACACAGGCGCTCACCGCGATCGATGTGGATTCCGCCGGCCGCAAGGGCGGGAAGGACTTCGAACTCGAACTCAACATGCACGCCGCGTCCGAAGCCGCCCGCCAGATCGCCCTGCGCAATATCGGCGGCATCGTCGTCGTCGACTTCGTCACCATCAAGAAAGACCGCGCCAAGGTCTCCGATTTCTTCCGCACCCATCTCGAAATCTGCCTCGGCCGCTCCAGCCAGGTGCTCGAGATCTCTCCCATCGGCCTGTGCGAAGCCGCCATCGCCCGCCGCAACCGCCCCGTCGCCGACGCACTTGGCTGTCCGCCGGAAGAACGCGAGGCGCTGGACGCCCTGCGCCTGATCGAGACCGAAGGCCGCAATGGCCCCGAGCGCATCGAAGCCGTGCTCTCGCGCGATGCAGCCGCCTGGCTGGAACGCGACACCATCGGCTGGCAAAAGGCTCTCGCCGACCGCATCGGCGCCCGCTGGACGATCCGCGCCGAGGACCGCCCGGCTTTCCAAGTGCAGAAAGGCCAGCCCCCCAGCCTGCCCAGAGTCTGGAGGCCGACATGACCCAGTCCAAATGCCCGATCTGCTCCAAGCCCACCGAACAGAAGTTCAACCCCTTCTGCTCCAAGCGCTGCGCCGACGTAGACCTCTCGCGCTGGCTCAAGGGCAGCTACGCCATCCCCGGCCGTCCGGCGGAGGATGAGGGGGAGGCGACTCCGGGCTCTCAGGAATCCGCCGAAAAACCCGGCCAAAAACAGCAGCAAGACGACCCGGATTAGGCCATGGACAGGGGAAATATGACCCCCTATACATCGCGCCTCGTTCGCTAGGCCCATGCGGTCAAGGCAGTGTGCCCAGGTAGCTCAGTTGGTAGAGCAGCGGATTGAAAATCCGCGTGTCGCTGGTTCAATTCCGGCCCTGGGCACCATCCTCCGCTCTGCGAGCTTCGGCTCGGCAAGCCAGCCGATAGCGAAGCGCCCGGTTAGCCTGACGATCCGAAATACGAGTACGTTGCCGCGCCGTAGCGGCGCCCCGCTGGAAACCCCAAAGCGAACTTCCCTCAACTTGCCGCTGAGCTCGCGCTTAAACACCTTCTCTGCGCGGCGGAAGTTTGAGGGCGCGCGGCCATAGATTGCGAGCATCGAGAGCCGCAACAGGCGCGATCAGCCGGAGGCAAACAATTGCTTCTTCGCTCTCGTGAGATTCAGTAGGGATGGCCACAAGACGCGCTTTCGGAGCCGTCACACCCGCCAACACGGAATGCTCGGTGAAGTTACCGAGGTCGAACACGGCGCCTCCACTCATGCCTCTAGGATTTGGCGAGGTCGTGCGCTGGAGGTCAGCATCAAGCGTTTGAGTTCCGTCCCAATCGAGCACCAGGTGCGTGCCGCCATTCACGTATGGCTTCGCAGCGCATACCTGCGCTTCCTTGGCTCTGGTTATGAAGGCCCAGTCAACCTGCGGTAGCCTCATCGGATCACGTAGAGCGTGACGGATTTTCGAATGTGGATATCCCAAAATCATGAATCGGTCCCCCAGGAGGGGAGGCTTTGCAACAAGCGCCGATTCAAGGTCAATGAGATTTCTCAACCCGAGAAGATGCACTAAGTCATCCGACAAGGCTGCGATGGCAACGTCCTGACGGTCGATCTCTCCAATCGGCAGGTTCGCGCCGGAATACGCGACCTCCGCGTGAAGTTGTACAACCTTGGACGGGCCGCCAATGTACAAGCTGCCATACTTCTGTTCGTCAATGACGTGCTTCGCAGTGATCATATAAATTCGCCCGCGAAATTGAACGAATACACACGAGCCGCAATGACGAGGTTTAGAGCGTGGTCGTCGGACAAACACCGGACCCACGGCATCGGAATAGTCTGCGAGCGCCTGCTGTGCGGCTCTCATAACCGCCGCCTTGCTAGCTTCAGCGATCGTGATGATGCTCACCGACGACTCCCTCTGCGGTCGAAACCGTAGCACATTAGGGTCGACACACTTTCGCCAGTTGCGTGTCGCGAGCGCATGCATCGAACAGCCCCTCAATGCCAAGGACGCTTGTACCTAGTCACCACCAGTATGGGCCTCTCCCAAAAGAATCTTCGCCGCAGATTCAGCGCTGTATAAAATAGTTGATGGTTCCAGACCCGGCGCCCCCTGTGGCCCGTGCGATACTCATCGGCATGAGACAGGCACAAGGGCCCGCACACTGGACTTGCAATCCCACGCTCTCCCAGCACTGGCTGGGATCGGCGCTGTGTGTCCTTGCGATGCTTGTCTTCAACGTCGTCTGCTTCCTGAAGATGCCCTTCAGCCGCAACGCTCGCGAATGCCACGCTGAGCCTGCGCCTCGAGGTCTGCCCGATGGGACACGCGACACCTCGATCAAGGAAACCGTCCCGGCCGCCGCCGCTATCGATAGCCGCAGCCGCCAGTCTCTCGCCCCCGCGCGCGCTTGCGCTCGTTGCGGAAGGGCAGAGCAGCCTCTCCCGCGCGCCTTCCAAGGGGCATGCGCTCACCGCAACTCACGTCCTCTCAACGAGTCATGCTCGGGCTTGACCCGAGCATCTCTGGGCTACGAGGGGATCAGGTGGGTTCAGCGCATGCGGCCCAGGGATTCTCGGGTCGAGCCCGAGAATGACGCGCGGATGGGTCGGCGGTCACTCGCTTCGCGCAACGTACGCGCGGCACACGTCCGGCGCTTGTCACTGATCTAACGATCAGCGCGCCTGCCATCCATTGCGCTCCGCATGCCCCGCATGCCGGAGGCGCAGGTGTTTGCTACGCCGGGCCGATCCAGCCGATCCGCTGGAACACCCAGTAGACGCCGACGATGGCAATGATGGCAGCCACCGGCTGCACGAACACCCGCCGGTAAAGCTCCGGCTTCTGCGAGATCGGGGGCAGGCGGCGGACAACCAGCGTCACCGCAGTCGCCATCGCCAGAACGGCGAGCTGGCCGAGTTCGACGCCGATGGTGAAACCGGTCATGCCCGTCGCGAAGTCGGCGTTGGTGAGATAGCCCTTCATGATCTCGCCGAAGCCGAGCCCATGGAACAGGCCAAAGCCGAAGATCACCGGCAGCCGCCAGGCATTCGACTGCTTGAAGATGATCGCCTCGACCGCCAGCACCGCGATCGAAAGCGCGATCAGCGGCTCAACGACTGCCTCGGGCGCCGAGATAACCCCGCTCGCTGCAAGGCCAAGCGTGATGGTGTGGGCGATCGTGAACGTGCTCGCCTGGATGAGCAGAGAAGTGACGCTCCGCGCATTCAGGAAGATCGCGAGGATGAACAGGATATGGTCGAGCCCCAGCGGCAGGATGTGCCGGAAGCCCAGCTCGATGAAGGCGGCGAGGTTGTCGAACATGGAGCTCCCCGGGAGATTTCGGAAAGCCTAGCCCCGCGGTGTGACAAGGCCAACCTCTGGGCCAACCACCGGCCACGGATTCCCCTCCAAGGTGATCCGGCTGGTGTTCCGGAGGCAGCGGCCTATCTGCGGGGAAGGGGACGTATTCGGAGCACAGCGATGCAGCGCCTCAGCCTCTTTCTGGCGTTGATCCTCCTCGCCGCCTGCGGTGGCGGTGGCGGTGGCGACAGCTCAAGCGCTCCTCCCAGTAACGGCGGCGGCAGCGGCGGCGGCGCGCAAACCCAATCCACAATCTCCGGCGCGATCACCCCGGCCACACTCGGCAACGGCGTCCAGCTCACTCTCACCGGCGGCGCGACTGCTACCGCCAACGCCTCGGGCGCCTACACCTTCTCAAACATCGCCAACGGGACCTACACCGTCACGCCCACCAGCACCGCCGCTGCGTTCAGCCCGACAAGCGCACAGGTCACCGTTAACGGCGCCAACATCTCAGGCATCAACTTCGCCGCCACTGCCATCCCCGGCCCCTTCTTCCGGGACGACTTCAACGGCTCGGCGCTGGGCGCCGCCTGGACCGTCATCGAGCGCCGCGGTCCGGATTCGCAAGCGGAGAACGCGTGCAACACCGCCGGCGCCGTCGCCGTCTCCGGCGGCAACGTAAATATCACCACCTCAGCCACCCCCGCCACCTGCGGCGACGCCGTCACGGCGCCATCACTGCTGCCGTACACAACCGGCGACATCCAGTGGAACAATCTCAGCTTCACCTACGGCACGGTGGAAGTGCGCGCGAAATTTCCGCCGCAGAACACCAAGACCTGGCCGGCTATCTGGCTGCTCGGCGCGAACTGTCAGATGGCCAACAAGGTCAACGGCTCCGAAGGTGAACTCTTCCAGGGCTGCCCGCCGCAATACAACGCCGCCTACCAGGAAATCGACATGATCGAATGCGATACGCGCGCCTGGTGCCACATGGTGATGGAGCAGGGATCGGAAGGCTGGGGCGCCTTCTGCAACTTCCAGGTCGACGCTGCCTTCCACGTCTTCAAGCTGACCTGGACTGTTTCGGCCGTAACCCTGGCGATCGACGGCTCGCAGGTCTGCAACTACCCCAACAGGCAGCTCAAGGGCCCGATGTTCCTGATCATGCAGACCCAGACCACCGAGCCCGGATCAGGCGCACTCGGCCCGCCCGACAACACCAAGCTGCCAGCCACCTTTCAGATCGACTATGTGAAGGTGACGCAGCCTTAGCATTTGGCGGAAGGGGTGGGATTCGAACCCACGGTGGAGTTTCCCCCACGCCGGTTTTCAAGACCGGTGCCTTAAACCACTCGGCCACCCTTCCGTGGCGCACAGCTCTAAACGCAGCTTCGCCGAAAAGAAAATGGTTTACGGCGCCTGTGCCGATGCGGGGCAGGGCAAGCGCCGGGAGCAGCGAGGCTGGGCCGTATCCTTGGGCAGAACGTCGCAGCGGCGATGGCGAAGCCTTTGAATTCCGGCCATTCCGCTAACCATGGCCGGGTGCCTGCTCAGATTGATAAAAATCGCAGCATTCGGATTCACCGTCCGAAGACCCGCCCCCGCTATGGTCCTCCCGTCGCCAGAAGAGCGGCCGGGCGCCTCCCGCCTGATCAGACCGCCAAAAGAAGACAAGGTGTGATGATGGCAGCAGCCGCCAGACCGCTCGCTCACGCGGGCATGAAGACCACGATCATGTCCGCGATCTTCGCGGCGATGTTCTTCATTGGCAGCGGCCAGCATGCATCTGCGCAGGCCCCGATCGTCTATGCGAACCCCACTCCCTCGATCCGCAATTCCGTTGAATCCATGCCGTCGAGCCTGGCGTCTCCCTCCTTTGCTTCGGAGACCAAGCCGATCGACCTTCGCCCCGGTTCCTCGCCCGTGAACCTGCGGCCGGCACCCATGCCTGCGCCCTATAGCACACCGGTTCGTTCTTTCACGCCCGTTCTCACGTCCGCCGCCCCGGCGGCTTTCGCCGAGCCCTATGCCGGTCCGCCCTACCAGGTTGACGGCAAATGGTACGTGCCGACATACGAGCCGAACTATGACGAGGTCGGCGTCGCCTCCTGGTACGGCCCGACCTTCCACGGCAAGGCAGCCGCCTCCGGCGAAGAGTTTGACGAAAACGCGATGACGGCGGCCCACCCGACGCTTCCGATCCCCTCGCTCGTGAAAGTCACCAATCTCGAGAATGGCCGCTCGGTCGTCGTTCGCCTCAACGACCGCGGCCCCTTCGTCGACGACCGCATCATCGACCTCTCCAAGAAAGCCGGCGAAGCGCTCAACCTGCACGGCAAGGGTACCGCCAAGGTCCGCGTCCAATATGTCGGGCCTGCTCCCGCCGCGCCGAACTCGCTTCCGGCTCAAGCCAACGCCAGCTCCCCGCTGCCGCCCGCGCCGATGCCGGGCCAGGCCGCTCCGCAGGAGTTCCG
>DASYKO010000091.1:0-11052 GCA_035995285.1 Hyphomonadaceae bacterium
CTGCTTGTCGGCGCGCAGTTCGGTTGAGGGTTCGTAGTAGCTGCCCTTGGGCTGCGGGCCGGAGAAGAAATCCACCTCCACCTTGCCGATCTTGCCGCCGCCGAATTCTATGTAGCAGGTGCCGAAGCCGTCATACTCGGATGACTGGCCGCCCTTCACCTTGGCGATGAGTGCGCTGGCGACTGCCGTGGCTGCGCGCTCGGCAAAGACACCGGCCTTGGGCGTACCGGTGTTGGCCCCGTCGCCTACGGCATAGACGTTGGTGAACTTCGTCTCCAGCGTGCGCGGGTTCACCTTGATCCATCCGCCTTCGGAAAGCCCGCTGTCGCGCACGACGGCTGGCACATGATGCTTCGGCACGCCGAGGAACAGGTCGAACGCCATCTGGCTGCCATCGGTCAGGGTGGCGATGCGCTTGGCAGCGTCGATTGATGCGATGCCCTTCGCGGCATGGAATTCGATCCCGCGCTCCTTGAATTCCGCCAGCAGCGCCTTCGATGTTTCGGGCGAGGGAGGCACCGGCGCAGACAGCGGGATGACGAGGCTGATCTTGCAATCCTTCCGCACGCCGCGCTGTTCCAGATAGTCGTGCAGCATCAGAACGCATTCGCTGGGGGCAGGCGGACATTTGAACGGCGCGCCGCACACGCCGATCAGCGCATGGCCCTTCCTGAAATTTGGCAGCACGTCGCGAAGCTTCATCGCCCCGGCCACGGAATAGAACTCGTTGACCTCCGAAAGACCGGGTGTCGCCGCGATGTCGTAGTCTGCGCCAAGGGCCACGACGAGATGATCCGCTTCATACGATCCTCGGTCGGTGGTCACGCGCCGCGCTTCGGGATCGATCGCGGTGATCTTCTCCTGCAGGAATTTCACGCCCGGCTTGATGAAGCGCGCATAGGGCATGCGCACATCCTTGGCTTCGGCATGGCCGAACATCACGTCGAGCTTTGAAAAGCCGAACATGAAATGGTCGTTGCCGTCGATCAGCGTGACGTCTGCCGAAGCTCCGAGCTGTTCGGAGAGCAGCGTCGAAAGCTCCAACCCGCCGAACCCGGCGCCGAGAATGAGAAACCTGGATTTCATGTGTCGCCCCGCGCTCTATCCGATCCCCGGCGGACCATAACGTAGATCAACGGGAATGGCAGGGCTGTCCGGAATTATTCGTGCTGGGAGGGGCCGGAGGTCCGATGCTTCAAGGCGCGACGGCGCGCGGCCTCCGCCAGCGGTCGATCGCCACGACGATCAAGTAGATCACCACCAGCCCGATCAGCACGAACAGGCAATTGAGCGCCACGTGGGGATAACCCAGCTTCGTGGCGTCGAGGATGGGGTAGGGGTACTCACCGATCATCGCGCCGCGCGCCATCGCCCATATGGTCCAGATGCCGGTCGGAAGCATCATCATCGGAATGTCCGCATAGCGCAGCCGCCCCTTCGGCTGAAAGATCAGCCACCACGCCACGAATAGCGCGGGCGTCACATAGTGCAGCAGCGCATCGGCGAGCAGCCGCAGGCCCTCCAGCGTCTGAAGTCCCGAAAGCAGGAGGTGATTGAAGATGCCGACCAGTGAGATCGCGCCGGCCATCATCCCGCGGGTGACCGGGCTGCGCCACCATTTCAGCCAACCGACGGCTGTCAGTTCGCTGAGATAGATCAGCACCAGCATGATGTTGGTAAGGATCGTGAAGAACGTGAAGAAGAACACCAGCGTGCCAGGCAGGTCGTGTCCCTGCTCGGCGCGGATCACCAGCGTCAGATAGAACTGCAGCAGAAGCGCGCCTGCGCCAATGACGAAGCCGATCAGCGTGGCGGCGCGGCGAAACTGCATATTGCCTACCTTGTCTCCGCTCACCGTAGGCAGGGCTTCACGGTTAGTCATGCTGTTTCCGGCCGGCCTTTGCCGCCGTCTTGTCCCGCTCCGTTTTCCGCACGCCCGAGAGGATCGCAGCCAGCCCATAGTTTCCTTCGTGGCAGGCGTACTCCCAGAGCCGCCGGGTCGGGTGGAAGGTGTATTGGATGCCCCAAGGCCGCATGTAAGTCGCCGGATCCGTCACCTCCGCCTGATAAAGCAGCTCCTGCTCGCCTGTTCGCGTAAAACGCTCCACTACCTTTGCGTCCTTCGAAGTAGGCATGGGGCTCTGGGCGCCTTGCCGGACATTGACGTTCACGGTCTCGACGAGCAGCGTATCGCCCTCCCACCAGCCGACACTGTCGCCGGTCCAGCGCTGCAGCACAGGCGGCCCGTGCGCCTTCGCCGCCTCGCTCGCGCTCCCAACCATCCGCACGATCCGCGTTTCGTCCATCATTTCCACGGAGATGGCGATCACCGAAGGGGTCTGCACGATGAGATAGGCGTCGTTGTAGCCTTGGCTGGTCATCGGCGGCGCGGCCGCGTTGGCCGCCATCAGGCAGCGGTCCCGGTTGGGCAGCGTGTCCACGCCCTGCGTGAAGTCGGGCTGCGGCTTTCCGCTCATGTAGTTGATGTACTTCTGTCTCCACGCCAACGTCGAGGCAGAATCCTTCAGCGGCAGTTCCTTCTCCGGCCGGTCCTCGAACGCCGATGTCCGGGTTACACCCTCGATCGTTTGCACGAGCGTCACAGCCACGTCCGCATTGCTCCACACGCCGCCAAGATCTGGATGGCCGTCAGCCGCCCGCGGCGGAGAATAGGCCGGCGCTTGCGCGGAAGCGCTTCCGGCAGCAAGCAACACCGCACAACCGGCGGCGAACACAGCCAGCGTGCCGCGCATTACCGTACCTTGTCCCCATTCACCGTCACCCGACGCATGTGCCGACGGTGGCCGTGATAGTCGTTCAGCGCAAAGTGCCAGACGCAGCGATTGTCCCAGAAGGCGAGGGCGCCCGGCGTCCAGCGGAAGCGGCAGGTGAAGGCCTCGCGCCTCGACACCTCGAACAGGTATTCCAGCAGCGGCCGCGATTCCTTCTTTGTCCACCCCGCGAAGCGCAGCGTGAAGGCCGGGTTCACGTAAAGACCCTTGCGCCCCGTCTCCGGATGCGTGCGCACCACGGGGTGCTCATACTCCGGCACGTCATCGCCCACGACTTCCGAATCCATCGACGCGCGTTTCTTCGATGAGGCGCCGGCCGCGCCATATTCCTCCGCCGCAGAATGAATTGCGCGCAGGCCTTCCAGCGTTTGCTTCAGCCCCGGCGAGAGCGCCTCCCACGCAGCATACTGGCTGGCGAACAGCGTATCTCCGCCCACCTCCGGCACTTCCATCGCGTGCAGGATCGATCCCAGCGCCGGCTCTTCCAGGAAGCTCATGTCCGAATGCCAGCCGCCGCCGAAGTTTATCTTCTCGGACGGCTCCTTGATGATCTCGAGGATCTCCGAATGGCCCTCCATCCCCTTCACGTAGGGATGGATGTTGAGGGTGCCCCAGCGCTTGCCGAACGCGACGTGCTGCTCGGGCGTCAGCGTCTGGTCCCGGAAGAAGATAACGTGGTGCTTCAGGAAAGCATTGTGGATGTCGTCGAACTGGGCGTTCGACAGCGGCCTCGACAGGTCAATGCCCTGGATCTCTGCGCCCAGATTGGGCGAGAGGGGTTTTACGGTGATGGTCTTGTAGGTCATGGGTCCCTCGCTGCGGCCAGAATGGCTCCGCAGGGGGGACAAGACAATGGGATCGGACGGGGGATCGGGTGGCGGAGATCAGATACCTGCCGTCACAGCGCTGCTTGCGCGCCTAGCCGCATTCAACCAGCCCGCAGATCGGCGCGAACGTGATGACCAGGGCCACCATGGACGCCGTGGATTGCAGGCCTTCGGCATCCTCGACGGTATAGTTGAGAACATAAAACCCATCCGGCGCTGAAAACGAGATCGTGCTTCCATCGGTCTGCGCGAACTCCGAGCCGTCGCCCGATACGCCGACGATCCTCAGAGCATCGCCATCTGCATCCGTGTCGTTGTCGAGCGGGGTGAGAATGACAGGCCCCGCTGCTGCGTCGAAGAATCCGAAGTCATCGAGCGCCACTGGCGCATTTCCGGCAAGGGGCAACGAGTACGCAACGCCGGACAAAGCTGTGGCGACTGCGGCTGAAACAATCCAGCGCATCACTATCTCCATTTGCACAAAGCAGCAGCGCACCCCTTGGTCCGCGCGCGTCTGCATGAGGCGCGTGAAGACACGCACCGAAACGGTCAAACGTTTCTTAGTCTCTTGTACGGAATGAGCGTGAAGCGGGATGAGTTGTGAAACGAGCTAAAGAGGCCAGGCTTATTGCCCGAGCTTCAAGCCGTTCTTCAGCAGCTCACGGAATTCCGCAGGCGGCAGCGGGCGCGAGAGAAGGAAGCCCTGCGCTTCATCAACGCCGGCCCACTTCATGAAGTCCCACATGTCCTGCGTTTCCACGCCCTCGGCCACGACCTTGAGGCCGACGCTGCGCGCCACCTTCACGCAGCTCACCATGGCGGCCTTGGCGAAGGCTTCCTGCATGGCGAGGCGCGTGAACGCCGGATCGATCTTCATCTCGGTGAAGGGGAACATGCGCAGCCGGTCGATGTTGGATGCGCCCGCTCCGAAATCATCCATCGCAATGCCAAAGCCCCGCGCGCGCAGGGCCGTCATCGTCTCGAATGCCTTGGGGCCATAATCCGCCGGCGTCGTCTCGGTGACTTCCAGCGTGAACTGGCTGCATTCCAGACCCGCCGCCGAAACCACAGAGGCAAGCTGGGCTGCAAACTCCGGCCGCTCCAGCGAGGAGCGCGAGACGTTTACGGAGCAGGGCAGGTCGGAGATGTCGTTGAAGCTGGCTACCAGTTTCGCCACAGACCGCATCATCGCAAATGTCAGCGCGTCGATCCGGCTCGTCCGCTCGGCGAGGTCGATATAGGGGCCGGGGCCGGAGAGGTTCTGCGGCGCGCCGATGCGGGCCAGCGCCTCGAAGCCGGCGATCTTGCCCGTCTCGATCGAAACCTTTGCATGGAAGAAGGGATGCAGTCCGCCGCGCTCGATCGCAGCTTCCAGCAGGCTCGGCACAGCCACCGGCCCGCGGCGGTCCACAACGTTGCCCGAGACATCCGGCGTCATGTTCGAACCCACCCGACTCGTCCGGCTGTTGCCGGTTCCATCAGGTGAAAGTTACGACACAAGAGTCTCTCAAAACCGCTAACCCCGGCTAAGCAAACTGCTCGAACCGGGGTGGTTTACTGCTGAAAACCGGGCGGTATCCGCCGGGCGCGAAACCCGGCGGTTCGGGGCCTGCGCCTATTTGGCGTCGGAGAGATTCTGGTTAGCAAAATCCCAATTCACCAGCTCGTTCAGGAACGTGTCGATGTATTTCGGGCGGGCATTCTGGAAGTCGAGGTAATAGGCGTGCTCCCACACATCCATGGTGATCAGGGGCGTGACGCCCTTCTCGGTGAGCGGGGTTTCGGCGTTGCCGGTCTTGCGCGTTTCCAGCTTGCCGTTGTTCAGGACCAGCCAGGCCCAGCCCGATCCGAACTGAGTCGTTCCCGCCTCGGCAAAGGCCTTCTTGAAGCCTTCATAGTCGCCGAACGCGTCCTTGATCTTCTGGGCCACCGCCCCGGTCGGCTGGCCGCCGCCATTCGGCTTCATGGAATGCCAGTAGAATGTGTGGTTCCAGACCTGGCCGGAATTGTTGAAGATGGGCATCTTCTTGTCCGCCCAGCTCGCCTTGACCACTTCCTCAAGCGACTGGTTTTCCTGCGGCGTGCCGGCGACCAGCTTGTTCAGGTTGTCCACATAGGCCTGATGGTGTTTGCCGTAGTGGAAATTCAGCGTGTTTTCGGAAATATGCGGCGCCAGGGCGTTACGCGCGTAAGGCAGGGCGGGAAGCGTGAAAGGCATGGAATACCCTCTCTTGTTGTTTGTTATGTAGTCTCTGGCCTCTAGATAGGGCCGTGTCTTCGAAATTGAACATGAGCGATACGGCCAATACGGCAAATCTTGCAAGCGCGCCGCTGGCGGAATCCGGCGATTTCGACCAGCGCCTGAAGCGCCTGGACGAGAACCGCTGGCTTGCGACCCGCTATGCCGGGGAGGCCGGCCGCCCGCTGCTGGTTGCAATCTACCTGCTTTATCACGAACTTGCGCGCGCCCTGCAGGCCAAGGAGGCCATGCTGGGCAAGATCCGCATCCAGTGGTGGCGCGAGACCGTCGAGCAGATCTCAACCGCACTTGAGGATCCCGCCAAGCCTGTCCGCCGCCATGATCTCTCGGAGGAACTGTCGCGCCTCCTCAAGGAGCGCCGCGATCTCATTGCCCCGATCAACGAGCTGATCGACGCCTTCGACGACATCATCGACGACCATCTCCGCGCCGGCCACGAGCAGACGGCCGAGCACGAAGCCAAACAC
Organism: Hyphomonadaceae bacterium; assembly: GCA_035995285.1. Classification (GTDB taxonomy): domain Bacteria; phylum Pseudomonadota; class Alphaproteobacteria; order Caulobacterales; family Hyphomonadaceae; genus UBA7672. The sequence goes on from DASYKO010000091.1 coordinate 6,347, forward strand.
CTCGCCGCCGAAGCCGGCCTCACACGCCTCGCGGGCCGCGCTCTCGATCCCAACCTCGCCGGCATCAAGCTCGATGCGCTATCCTATTGCGGCGAGGCGCATCTTGCGACCGTCGCCCAGCTTCCGGATTTTGCTGACCGATGGGTGATGGCTCGCGTCGCGGCGGAAGAACTCCCGCCCCATGTCTGGCCCGCTATCGTGCATCTCGTGGCGGATGCTCCGGGGGGAAGGTCGCGCTCGCCCTTCTCGCGCCGCTACCGCATATTCAAGGCGATGCTGATCCACCGCCTCGGCAAGCGCGTCGAGATGGAATGAAGATGCGCGCCCTTCGGTAAGCCTCCGGCAACCACGCCGTGAGACTATGGTGGCCGGGACGCCCATGAAGAAATTCCTCGATCCTCAATACTGGAGCGCCGTCGCCCGCAACCCTGCGGCGATCATCGGGCTCGTGGCCGATCTCGCGCCCATCATTGCCGTCATCTTCTGGGGCTGGGGCGCAGCCGCCCTCATCATGCTCTACTGGATCGAGAACGTGGTGATCGGCGCCTATACCGTCCCGCGCATGATCATCGCGAGCGTCGGCCGCCACGGACCTCTCGGGCTCATCGGCTGCATCTTCGGCGTGCCCTTCTTCGTTTTCCACTACGGCATGTTCTGCGCCGTCCACGGCACCTTTCTTCTCGTGCTCTTCCGCACGCAGGAACCGGTAATCGCCAATCCGGACATGCTCGTGATGCTGGAGCGGCTCTTCATGGGCTCGCTCTCCTTCGCCCAGCACATGAACTGGATCGTGGCCCTGGTGGTCGCCTCCCACGGCGCCGTGTTCATCTTCGACTTCCTGCTGAAGGGCGGCTGGAAAGAATCGACCTTCGACCAGGAAATGGGAGCGCCCTACGGCCGCGTCGTGATCCTCCATCTCGGCATCTTCGTCATCGGCGGCGCGCTCATGCTGCTGGGCGACCCGACCATCGGCGCCCTGTTCCTCGTCCTCGCCCGCGCCGCCCTGGGCCTGCACATAAATATGCAACCGAAGAAGAAACCCGTAGAGGCTATTCCAGCTGCTCCAGCGGCTGCAGCGTCCCTGATGCTATAGCCAAACCCGGCCCGGGCGTGCTTGCTAGCCCGGGGCTGAATCGGACGGGCAGGGCCAGGTGAACAAACTTCTCAATCCGATGTACTGGGCGCGCGCCCTGTCGCACCCGTTGGTGCTGGCCGGCCTCGTGATCGACCTGCTGCCCATCTACGGCGTCATCGCCTGGGGCTGGAACGCCGTGCCGCTCGTGATGCTCTACTGGATGGAGAACGTCGTCGCCGGCGTCATGACCATCCCGCGTCTCGTCATCTCAGGCGCCAGCTATGGTGGCTTCGGCATGCTCGCAGGCCTGGGCCTCTCGCTCTTCTTCACCTTCCACTACGGCCTGTTCTGCCTCGTCCACGGCACCTTTCTCGTCGCCTTCGCCTCCATCAGCAATCCGGAAAGCCTGAGCACGGCGCCCTTCGCCGATGTGTTCGGCATCTTCCAGTTCGGGCTGAACAGCGGGCTGCATGTCGACTGGATGATCTACATCATCGCCGCCTTCCAGGTTCTGGTTTTCCTCTGGGAATTCATCATCAAGGGCGAGTGGAAGAACACGAACCCGATGGCCGAGATGTTTGCGCCCTATTCGCGCATCATCGTCCTGCATATCGGCATCTTCGTCGGCGCTGCCGCGCTGTTCCTGCTGGGTCAGCCGATGGTCGGCGTCCTCGCCCTCATCCTCTTCCGCGCCGCCTACGGCATCGTCAGCAACTCGAAACGCTTCGGCATGGAAGCCGGCGTCGACGACGCTGTCACCAAAATGGGCGGCCGGGAATCCTTCGAGAAACTGATGAAAGGCCAAGACCCCAACGCGCCGTGAGTACGTACCGGCCCCTTGGTGTCTTTGTGCATCCTTCGTGTCTTCGTGTTGGAATCTTTGGCGCGGCAAGAAAAGCCTAAACACGAAAGCACAACGACAGATACGAAGACACGAAGTTCTAGGCGACGACTCCGGCCGGCTGCCCCGCCAGCCAGACTTCGACATCGCGCAGCGCCCTTAGCGACATGTCACGCTTCTTCTCACGCGTGCGATCCGCGCCCTTCAGCTTCTTCCCGTCCTCGCCGCGATACTCACGCGCCTCGATCTCCGGAAGGAGGCCGTAGTTCACATTCATCGGCTGGAAGCTCCGCGCCGAACTCCTGTCCGTCGCCAGCGCCATGTGCCCGCCCGTGATATGGTTCACCAGCGCCCCGAGGGCAGTCGTCCCCGGCGGCGCCTCAACCCGACGCCCCAGCCGCTCAGCCGCAGCCATGCGCCCTGCCACCAGCCCCATCGCCGCGCTCTCGACGTAACCCTCCACGCCCGTCACCTGCCCAGCGAACCGCACGCGCGTATCCGCCTTCAGCCGCAGCTGCGCATCCAGCAGCACGGGCGAGTTGATGAACGTATTCCGGTGTATCCCGCCCAGCCGCGCAAATTGCGCATTCTCCAGCCCCGGGATCATCCGGAAGATCTGTTCCTGCGCGCCGTATTTCAGCTTGGTCTGGAAGCCCACCATGTTCCAGAGCGTGCCGAGCTTGTTGTCCTGCCGCAGCTGCACGATGGCGTGCGCCTTCACTGTCGGGTTGTGCGGGTTGGTCAGCCCCACCGGCTTCATCGGCCCAAAGCGCAGCGTCTCCGCCCCGCGCTCCGCCATCACCTCGATCGGCAGGCAGCCTTCGAAATAGGGCGTGCCCTCCCACTCCTTGAACTCGGTCTTCGGCGCCTCCATCAGCGCGGCGAGAAACGCCTCATACTGAGCCTTGTCCATCGGGCAGTTTATGTAGGCCTCGGCCCCATCTCCGCCCGGCCCCGGCTTGTCATAGCGCGACTGGCGCCACGCCTTGCTCATGTCCACCGATTCAACATGCACGATCGGCGCTATCGCATCGAAGAAGGCAAGCGAGTCCTCGCCCGTCTTAGCCAGGATCGCCTTCGCGAGATTGTCCGACGTCAGCGGCCCCGTCGCGATGATCACGCTGGACCATGCCTCTGGCGGCCATCCATCCACCTCGCCACGCTCGATGGTCACCAGCGGATGCGCCTTCAGCTTCGCCGTCACCTCCGCCGAGAACCCATCGCGATCCACCGCCAGCGCGCTGCCGGCCGGAACCTTGTGCTTGTCGCCCATGGCGATGATCAGCCCGCCCGCGCGCCGCATCTCCTCGTGCAGCAGGCCCACCGCATTGTGCTCCCAGTCATCCGACCGGAACGAGTTCGAGCACACCAGCTCCGCCAGCCCCTCGGTATGGTGGGCATCCGTCTTCCGCACCGGCCGCATCTCGTGGATCACCACGGGCACGCCGAGATTCGCCGCCTGCCAGGCGGCCTCGGAGCCGGCCATGCCGCCGCCGATGATGTGAATGGGTTCGATTGTCATGACGTGTCTATAACCTGACCTTTAGGTTACGCCGCAAGAACAATTCTCCGTTGCCCGGATTGCCACCGGACGGCCCTTGAATATTGTCACGTCTGGTAGATGTGTTGGGGGGTCTCATGTCTCGAAGCTGGACCGGCTGCGCGTTGGCAATCTGCGCAATGTTCGCCCTGGCGGCCCCAGCGCAGGCGGACATCAACGCGTTCAACGCCGCGGTCGCCAAGGGCGACTACAAGGCCGCCGCCGCGGAAGCCGAAGTCATCTGGGACGCCTGGAACAAGGCCGACAAGGAGACTGCGCTCGTCGCGCGCGAATTCGGGTACGCCGCCTACATGGCCGGCCGCTACGATCTTGCAAGGCGGTTCGGCCAGTTCCTTGTCGAGGAGGGCGCTGCACTGCCGGCGCCGGACAAGGAGCCGGCCATATCAAAGGTGTTGCTCCGCACGGCGGAATTTTCTCTCTCCGCCGGCGATACCGAAGCGGCGGCGCTCCGTGAAGCCCTGTTGGCTCGCAGCCAGGAAACCGGCGTGGACATGACGAGCGTCGTTGGTTGGGAGCGTCTTTATCGGGCCCGGTGGGCCAAAGGCGCTTGGGGGGAGGCTGAGCGCGACGCGGCCCTAGCGGCAGAATTTTTCGAGCGCACGCCATCGCTCCTGGTCCGCCAGCGAAATGCGGAGGTCGTGAGGGGCGCTGCGGCGTTCGCGGCCGAGCGTAAGAACGACACAACCGAACGCAACCGCGCCTACTTCATCATGGCGGATACTCATGATGCGCTATCCGGCGACATCAATCGTATCGAGGATCAGGCGGTGCTTAAGCAGCTCTGGCCGCTGAAATGGACTTCCGAAGCCTGGGCCTACGCAATGGAGTCCTACCTCGGTTCCAGCGACAGGCAGGTCGGCTCGTTTATCTCGTCCGAACTCAAGCCGAGGCGCCTGGTTCAACCAGACTACGCGCAGTATCCGGAAAGCGAAGCGACGCGCTCCCTCCCGGTCTGCGATGGCGAGTTCCAGGGCCGCAAGGTCACCTATCCGTCAAGCAAGGCCTTCCAAGGCCAGGTCGGTTCCGTGATTGCTCGGATGGAAACAGATGCGTCCGGCAAGGTCACCGATGTCGAAGTGCTCGCCTCGGTGCCCGGACAAGTGTTCGCCGAGGGTGTCGTATCGGTGCTGAAGACATGGACCTACAAGCCGTCGAAGAAATCGGCTGGCGCATCGTGCAGGCTCAACTACCGCAACCACCTCTACAAAGTTAGATTCTACATCAGCTAA
>DASYKO010000092.1:0-5498 GCA_035995285.1 Hyphomonadaceae bacterium
GACGGCCAGACCAACACCAACGAGGCGCGGGACCTGTTCCAGAAGCTTTTTGCGCAGAATTCAAAGGTCGAACTCGACTGGCGCATGGACACCCACCGCATCTCCAACCGTCAGATGCGCGTGCTCATGAACATGACGCTGATGATGATCGACCCTGCCACCAAGGGCGTCTGCCGCGTCACGTCGCGGGAAGACAACGACCAGCTTATCCTTGATGTCGAGGCGGTGGGGCCGTTCTCCAACCTCAAGTCCGAAGTGCAGGATGCGCTGGCCGGCAAGGAGCCTCAGGGCGGCTGGGGCGGCGGGGCCGTGCAGCCCTATTTCACGCGTCTCCTGGCCGAGGAAATCGGCATGACGCTGACGGCCCGCACACCGGAAAAAGCCGCCGGCCTGCAGGCGCGCGGGGCGCTCACCGTCGCCTGATGTTGCTGATGTGCCGCTGGCTGCGGCAATCGTTCCGGATGCGCCGCCACAATCGTTTACGAACCCTAGGGATTTATTAACCCCTCGCGTGCTTGGCTGCCCTCCGAACTCGGCGCCGGCAAAATCTTGTTAACCTTGAGGCTACCTCCAGCGGCGTATCTTCAGCCGTTGCGCCTCTAGGGTTGGCGCGGAGATTCGGGCGCCACGGCGATGCGCCGGCCCGGCCGGGAGAAGGCTTATGAAACGCTGCCTCATCGTGGACGATAGCCGTGTGGTCCGCAAAGTTGCGCGCCGCATCGTCGAGGATCTCCGCTTCGATGCGGAAGAAGCCGCCGACGGACAGCAGGCGCTGGATACCTGCCGCAAGCAGATGCCGGATGCGGTGCTGCTCGACTGGAACATGCCGGTGATGAACGGGATCGATTTCCTGCGTGCGCTGCGCCGGGAACCGGGCGGCGACCGCCCCGTAGTAGTCTTCTGCACCACCGAGAACGATATGAGCCACATTGCCGAAGCCATGCGCTCGGGCGCCAACGAATACATCATGAAGCCCTTCGACTCTGAGATCATCGAGTCGAAGTTCTCCGAAGTCGGATTGGTCTAATCGCCCCGCGGGCGGGCACGGAGTTGTTCACGTGAACAGCCAGGATTTCGAGTTCGTCGCACAGCTCCTGCGCAAGCGCGCGGGCATCGTGCTCACGGGCGACAAGATGTACCTGCTTGAAAGCCGGCTGGCGCCGCTCGCCCGCAAGGAAGGCCTGCCGTCGATCGACGATCTCATCCACGTCGTGCGCTCGCGCCGCGAGGAACGCCTGATCGCACAGCTGGTCGACGTGATGACCACGAGCGAGACCTTCTTCTTCCGTGACAAGACGCCGTTCGAGCACCTGAAGGAAGCGATCTTCCCGATCCTGGCCAACGCCCGCCGCGGCCAGCGCATTCGCGTGTGGTGCGCCGGCTGCTCGACAGGGCAGGAGCCGTATTCGATCGCGATGCTGCTCGACCAGAACCCCGCGCTCACCGGCGGCGTGCCGGTCGAGATCGTGGCGACCGACATTTCCGACCGCTGCCTGGAACGCGCCAAGCAGGGCCTGTTCACGCAGTTCGAAGTGCAGCGCGGCCTGCCGATCCAGATGCTGATGCACTATTTCACCCAGCAGGACGATCACTGGCGCATCTCCGAGCGCCTGCGCCAGCAGGTGACGTTCAAGAAGCACAACCTGATCGATCCCAACTTCCAGTTGGGCAAGTACGACATCGTGTTCTGCCGCAACGTGCTGATCTATTTCGACGGCGCCATGAAGTCCGAAGTGCTCGAACGCATCGCCACCCAGATGAACCCCGGCGGATTCCTCATGCTGGGCGCGGCGGAGTCCGTCACCGGTCTGTCGACCGCCTTCGAGTCGGCGCAAGATCGCCGCGGCCTGTTCAAGCTGGTCAACCGCAACGTCAAGGCGGCCTGATCGCTTCGCGAAGGCAATCGGCAGTAGGCAGTAGGCAGTAGTCCGGCAGCAGCCTTGAACCGACTGCCTATTGCCTACTGCCCACTGCCTCTCTTCCGACCTATCTTCCCCAACAAGCGTTGGAGGAAACATGTTCGGACTGATCGGAAAGATGCGCGCCCAGCCCGGCAAGCGCGCAGAACTCATGGCCGCGATCGGCGGCAGCTCAGGCGCAATGCCCGGCTGCAAGAGCTACATTATCGCCGAAGATATCGCAGACCCTGACGCCATCTGGATCACCGAAGTCTGGGACGACGAAGCCAGCCACAAGGCGTCTCTCCAGCTCCCCGAAGTGAAGGCCGCCATCGCCAAGGGCAGGCCGCTGATCGCCGGCTTCGACATGCACGTCACGACAAGGCCGGTGGCTGGGGTCTGACGCCGTTCTCACGAATGTCACGCAACTGACCGGAATCCGGTGCTAGCCTCGCCTCAAGACGAGGGAGAATCCATGGTCCGTATTGCGCTCTTGCTGTCCACATCGCTGCTGGCGCTCACCGCCTGCAACAAGGCGCCGGAAACGGCCGCTGCGCCCACCGCCGCTGCGACATGCGACCCGAAAGCCGCCTCCGCCAGCGCCGCCGAGACAGCGCTCCCCGGTTGCGGCGCCAAGTGGATCGACGCCAATGTGCGCATCGACCAGCTGCAATCGGTCGGCACGCACAACTCCTACAAGATCAAGATCCCCGACAGCGAGCTGGCGATCATCAAGGAGCGCAACCCTGATGCAGGCGTCACGCTGGACTATTCCCACGAAGACCTAGCCGCGCAGCTCGACAAGGGCGCCCGCCAGATCGAGATCGATCCTAGTGACGATCCCAAGGGCGGTCTCTTCTCGACGCCGCTGATGCTGAAACTCCTCGCCGAGAAGAAGATCACGCCCGAGCCCTATGACCTCTCCGTCCTCGCCCAGCCGGGCATCAAGGTGATCCACGTCCCGGACGTCGACTACCGCTCGCACTGCCTCCTCTTCACCGACTGCCTCAAGCAGGTGAAGGCCTGGTCCGACGCGCATCCCACGCACACGCCGATCCTCATGATGATCAATCCCAAATCCTCCGGCTCGTCCTGGAAGGGCGCCGTGAAACTCTTGCCGTGGGGCAAGGAGGCGTTCGACCGGATGGACGAGGAAATCCGCTCCGTCTTCCCGGCGCCGCAGATCATCGAGCCCGACGACATCCGCGAAGGCCACGCCACGCTGCGCGAGGCCGTGCTGGCCGGCGGTTGGCCGAAGCTGGGCGAGGCGAGGGGAAAGGTGATTTTTGCTATCGACCTCTCGCCCGAGGCCAACAAGCCCTACGCAGAAGGCCATCCCTCGCTCACGGGCCGCGTCGCCTTCATGACGACCTTCCCCGATGCGCCGGAGGCCGCCTATTTCACCATGAACGAACCCATCAAGGACCAGGCGCTGATCCAGGAGCGCGTGAAGCAGGGCTTCCTGATCCGTACTCGCGCCGATGCCGACACGCGCGAAGCCCGCGTCAACGATCCCACCCGCCGCGAAGCCGCCTTCACTTCCGGCGCGCAGTTCGTCTCGACGGACTACCAGGACCCGGATCCGAGGTTCGCCAACGACTATTCCGTGAAACTGCCGGGCGGGGCGGTGACGCGCTGCAATCCTGCGGCGGTAGTTGCGGGGTGTGACGCGAAGGCGGAGTAACGAACACCGCTCCCACATCTCGTCCCGGCGCCGGGTCTCGATGGGGAGCGGGCTTCTCTCGGGGAGAAGAGGGTCAGGTCTCCGGATCGTCCTCGGCTTTGTCGTTTCCGTTCGCCAGCGAGGCCAGCGCCTGCAGCGTTGCGATATGCCGCTGGAACGCTTTGCGGCCCTTGCCGGTGAAGATGACGGTGGTGCGCTGGCGCCCGTTCTTCGCCGCCTTGGTCTGCATCACGTAGCCAGCATCCTCCAGCTGCTTGATGTGCTTGGAGAGCACGCTGTCGCTTATCCCCAGCTCATCGCGCAGCATCTGAAAATCCGCCGTCCACATCGGCGAGAGCAGGGCGCAGATCTGCAGCCGCAGCGGCGCATGAATCACGGGATCGAATTTCGGCGGGCTCACGCTTTGCCGTCCTGCGCCATCGCTGCAGGCGCGCCACGGCGGCCGAACTCATAGCGGATCATGCGCAGCGCCGCATAGCCAGCGCCCATTACCCATGGTCCCCACATCAACCCATAGATTTTCGGCAAGACCCATGCGCCCACAACGCAAAGGATGAGCACCAGCATCATGGTCGCATCGATCGCATTCGGACGCGCCACCGCTCCATACTTGCGGATGCACCACATTCTGAACGCAAGGCCCGCAATGAAAGCCAAGAGAAGCAAGGGGGCCCCGGCGCTTCCGATCCTCGTTTCGGGAAGTCCTGACACGACAATCATCGCGCCCAACAGCAGCGACCCCACCGCCATCGCCCACCGTGGCCACCATGCACGCCGGTGTCCGGCCTGCGCCATCCGGTCCGCCTGCGCCAACGCCTCGCGCGCCGCCTCCGGCGTCAGCTGTTCACCCATGCGGCCCGTCCCTTTCCAATACGGAAAGATATAACAGAGACTTTCCATCTTGGAAAGAGAAAACTTTCCATAGTGGAAAGTGAGCTCCGCCGCTCTCCTGAGCTTGTCGAAAGACGGGCTTCCGGGATGGCGCCTTGTTGTGCTTAGTACCGCCCAAGCCGGAGACACGGCCAAGGGAGAGACATATGCGCGGAATGATCGCGGTGTTGGCCGCTGGCTTGGCTGTATCGTGCTCAACAGCCCCCGAGGTCGCAACCCTCGCGCCCCAGCTGCTGCCGCCAGTAACGGTTGCGCATGCAGACTATGCCAACCCATCGCTCTGGCTCTGCCGCCCCGGCCTTGCCGCGGACAAGTGCAAGATCAATCTCGACGCGACGGTCATCAAGGCGGACGGGTCTACCGCCATCGAGAAGTACAAGCCCGCATCGGCGCCGGCGATCGATTGCTTCTTCGTCTATCCCACCGTCTCGCTCGATACGGGCTGGCAGTCGGATTTCGACGCCGACAAGATGGAGATCGATGACGTCAAACTGCAGTTCGCGCGCTTCGGCTCGCAGTGCCGCCAGTTCGCGCCGATCTACCGCCAGACCACGCTCACTGCGCTTCGCGTGGCTTCGGGCGGCGCACAGCCCGCGGGGGAGCGCCCTGCAGCCGGCATGGGCGGCTACACCGACGTGGTCGATGCCTGGAACTGGTACATGGCCAACGAGAACAAGGGCCGCGGCGTCGTGCTGATCGGCCACTCCCAGGGCGCAGGCCTGATCGCACGCCTCATCGCCGGTGAGGTCGAAGGCAAGCCGGTGCAGAAACAGTTCATCTCCGGCATCGTGCTCGGCTCCGCCGTGATGGTGCCGCCCGGCCAGGATGTCGGCGGCACGTACAAGACGATCCCGCTGTGCAAGTCCGAGGATCAAGTCGGCTGCATGATCACTTACGCCTCCTTCCGCGATCGCCTGCCGCCCGCCGCCAACTCCAATTTCGGCCGCACGCGCAACGGCATGGTCGCCGCCTGCACCAACCCGGCGAGCCTCAGCTCAGGGAAGGGGACGAACGACAGCTACTTC
>DASYKO010000093.1:0-3121 GCA_035995285.1 Hyphomonadaceae bacterium
CCGTGCTCGACGGCAAGGAGCCGTACGACCGCGAGCTGTGGAAGGGCCTCGCCGAGATGGGCTTTCTCGGTGTCGCGATCCCGGAAGCCTTCGGCGGCGCCGGTGCGGGCCATCTCGAACTCTGCGTGGTCGCGGAAGAAATGGGCCGCGCGCTGGCGCCGGTGCCGTTTTCGTCGACGGTCTATCTCGCCGCCGAAGCGATTCTGCTCGCCGGCAGCGACGCGCAAAAGCGGAAATGGCTTCCGGCCATTGCGTCGGGCGCCGCGATCGGCACGCTGGCATTGTTCGAAGGCAAGGGCAATCCGTCGCCGCAAGGAATAAAACTCTCGGCTGCCGGCGGCACGCTCAACGGCGTCAAGAAGCCGGTGCCCGACGGCGCCATCGCCGATGTCATCGTTGTCGCCGCGCGCACAGGATCAGGCGGGCGCGACTCCGATATCTCGCTGTTCCTGGTCGACGTGAAAGCCGGTGGCGTTGAAGCCAGGGCGCTCACCAATGTCGATCCGACGCGCGGGCAGGCCGAATTGACGTTCAAGAACTGTAAAGCCGAGCCGCTCGGTGCCGCCGGCGAAGGCTGGAGCATCCTGTCACAGGTGCTCGACCACGCCGCGGTGCTGATGGCCTTTGAACAGGTCGGCGGCGCCGATCGTGCGCTGGAGATGGGCCGCGATTACGCGCTCGACCGCATCGCTTTCGGGCGTCCGATCGGCTCGTTCCAGGCGGTGAAGCACATGCTCGCCGATATGTATGTCTCGGCGACCTTGGCGCGTTCCAATTGTTATTACGGCGCCTGGGCGCTCTCGACCAACGCCTCGGAACTGCCGGAAGCGGCGGCCTCGGCGCGTATCAGCGCGACGCAGGCGTTCCAGCATTGCGCCAAGAACAACATCCAGGTCCACGGCGGCATGGGTTTCACCTGGGAGTTCGATTGCCACATGTACTATCGCCGCGCGAACGCGTCGGCGCTGGGGCTTGGCAGTCTCTCATACTGGGAAGATCAGCTGATCGACCGGATGCGCAAGAGGAATGCGGCGTAGCTTCATAAAGGACCACGCGCATGAACTTCGAAGACACTCCACAGGAGGCCACGTTCCGTGCCGAGGCCAAGGCGTGGATCGCGGCGAACGCGCCGAAACAATACGAAGCGGAACTGAAAAAATCCTCGCTCGGCCGCACTCAGCTCAAAGGCGCCAACATCCTTGAGGTCGCGAAGGCCTGGCAGAAGAAAAAGGCCGACGCCGGCTGGGCCTGCCTGCACTGGCCAAAGGACTATGGCGGGCGCGGCGCGTCGCCGATCGAGCGCGTGATCTGGCAGCAGGAGGAGGGCGCCTTCGGCAAGCTCAGCGCGATGTTCATCATCGGCCACGGCATGTGCGGCCCGACCATGATGGCGTTCGCCGGTGAAGATCAGAAGCGAAAATATCTGCCGCCGTTGGCCTCAGGCGAAAAGATCTGGTGCCAGTTGTTCTCGGAGCCTGCGGGCGGATCCGATGTCGCCGGCCTGCGCACCCGCGCCGAGAAAAAAGGCGACGACTGGATCATCAACGGCCAGAAGATCTGGACCTCCGGCGCGCATTACTCCGACTACGGCATCCTGCTGACCCGTACCGACCCCACTGTGCCCAAGCACAAGGGCCTCACCATGTTCTTCCTGGACATGAAAGGTCCCGGCGTCGAAGTCAGGCCGATCAAGCAGGCCAGCGGGCAGTCCGACTTCAACGAAGTTTATTTCACTGATGTCAAAATCCCCGACGCGCAGCGGCTGGGCGAGGTCAATGACGGCTGGAACGTGTCGCTGACCACATTGATGAACGAGCGGATGTCGATCGGGGCTGGCGTCGCCACCGGCTTTCCGGAATTGTTCGAGTTCTGCAGCAATCTGATGCTCGAAGACGGGCTTGCGATCGACGATCGCGGCGTGCGTTCGAAACTCGCCCACTGGGCGGTGCGCGCCAGCGGGCTGAAATACACCAGCATGCGGGCGATCTCGGCGCTTTCCAAAGGCGAACGCCCCGGACCGGAGAATTCCATCGGTAAACTGGTGGCGGGATCGATGATCCAGGACGTCGCGACGTACGCCCTCGATCTGCAGGGCGCCGCCGGCGTCCTGAGCGGGCCGGAGGATGCGGAAGCTGCCGGGAAATTCCAGGCGATGCTGCTGCGCGCGCCCGGCACCCGGGTCGAAGGCGGCACCGACGAGATCATGCGCAATATCATCGCCGAGCGCGTACTCGGATTGCCTGGCGATATCCGGGTCGACAAGGACGTGCCGTTCAACAAGATACCGACCAAGGGGCGGGCATGAAAAGCGGCCTCATCCTGAGGAGCCGCGCTAAGCGCGGCGTCTCGAAGGATGGCGCAAGCTCATGGTTCGAGACGGCGTAAGAACGCCTCCTCACCATGAGGAGAAATATCGATACAAGACTTCAAACGTGAGAGGTTTGCCATGAATTTCGATGACACCCCGCAGGAAGCCGCGTTCCGCGAGCAAGCCCGCAAATGGGTCGCCGCCAACGCCCCGAAGGAGCTTGAGGCGGAGCTTTCAAAATCCTCGCTCGGCCGCATCCGGCTGCAGAAGCACGACATCGTCGAGGTCGGCAAGGCCTGGCAGAAGAGGAAAGCCGAAGGCGGCTGGGCCTGCCTGCACTGGCCAAAGGAATATGGCGGCCGCGGTGCCACTCCGATCGAGCGGGTGATCTGGCAGCAGGAGGAAGGCGTCTACGGCAAGCTGACCCAGCCGTTCCAGATCGGCGAGGGCATGTGCGGGCCGACCGTGATGGCCTTTGGCAGCGAGGAGCACAAACGCCATTATCTGCCGAAGCTCGCCTCCGGCGAACAGATCTGGTGCCAGTTGTTCTCCGAGCCCGCCGGCGGATCTGACGTCGCGGGGCTTCGCACGCGCGCGGAGAAGAAGGGCGACAACTGGGTCGTCAACGGCCAGAAGATCTGGACCTCAGGCGCGCATTATTCCGACTACGGCCTCTTGATCACGCGTACCGATCCCAATGTCCCGAAGCACAAGGGATTGACGATGTTCTTCCTCGACATGAAGAGCCCGGGTGTGGAAGTGAGGCCGATCAAGCAGGCCAACGGCATGCAGGAATTCAACGAGGTCTATTTC
>DASYKO010000094.1:0-2295 GCA_035995285.1 Hyphomonadaceae bacterium
CCAAAATGCCAATGCGGGTGTAGCTCAGTTGGTTAGAGTGCCGGCCTGTCACGCCGGAGGTCGCGGGTTCGAGCCCCGTCACTCGCGCCATTGGATTCAGGGACTTAGCGGCCGGCCGTTCGCGCGTTTCGAAACGGCGGCCACGGCGACTCTTGTGATTTGTCCGCGCGAGACATGACCTCACTCTTTCCCAGTATCGGTGGATCAGGCGCGTTCGAGAAAACGCTCGCCGCGAACCGGCTACTTGTCGGGAATGCGGGGATGGGCGCCGATCCGGTCGCTGCGACGCAGCTGTATGAAGAGGCTGCGGCGGGTGGCGCGGGCGCGGCGGCGGCGCGTCTGGCGGTGCTGGCGGCGGCAGGCGTCGCGCGGGAGCCGAACTGGGGCGAGGCTCTGGATCGGCTGACCGATGCGGCCGAACTGGGCGATCGCCTGGCGCAACAGCAGCTGGCCGTGATTGCGGGCCACGACCATGAGCGCATGCCGGAAGGCGGCGGGGCGCGCTGGCACAACATGCGCGTCGGGATCGACCTCAAGACGCTCATGAAGCCTGCGCCTTTGCGGCGTGTGTCGATATCGCCCTCGATCGCCGAGATCGACGGATTGATCACGCCGGTGATGTGCCGCTGGATCATGCACCGCGCCGGGCCGCGCATGGAGCCGGGCCAGATCATCGATTATGCGACAGGCCAGGGGGTTGCCGATCCAAACCGCACCGGGCTGTCGGCGGGCTTCGGGCTGCTCGATACGGATGTGGTGATGGTGCTGGCGCAGGAGAGGTTGGCGCGCGCAACGAGCCTTGTCGTGCATCAGCAGGAAGTACCGCATGTGCTGAGCTACGAGCCGGGGCAAGAGTTCCGGCCGCACGTCGATTACCTCAATCCGGAAATTGTTGCTTATCAGCAGGAGCTGTCGGTCATCGGCCAGAGAGTGGCGACGGCGCTGACCTGGCTCAACGACGATTTCGATGGCGGCGAGACGGAATTCCCGCGGGCGAACATGCGGTTCCGGCGCAAGCCAGGCGATGCGATCCTGTTCCTCAACGTGCTGCAGGGGTCCAAGGCGCCGGACCCGATGTCGATGCATGCGGGCCTCGCGCCGAGGCGCGGGAAGAAGTGGATCCTGTCGCAATGGGTGCGCGACAAGGTCCAGGCGATTATCTGAGCCATGACCGTCGAGGCGGATCAGCTGGTCCTGGCGGCGAACAGGCGGCTGATAGGCGCTGACGGCAGGCTGCCCGATCCTGCCGAGGCGAGCGGGCTCTATCACCAGGCTGCGTTGAAAGGTTCGGGGCGGGCGGCAAACCGGCTGGCTGTTGTCGCAGCCATGGGCGTGGGCAGGCCGGCGGACTGGCGCGAGGCTCTGGACTGGCTGGCGGAAGCGGCAAAGCTGGGCGACGTGCCGGCGCAGCAGCAGATCGCGTTGCTGTCCGAGCATGTTCCTTCCGATCCGAAGGTGGCGAACTGGAAGGGGCTTCGGGGTTCGATCGATATTGACAGGCTGCTCAAGCCGCCTGCCGCGCGCCGGGTGAGCGCCTCGCCGACGATTGTGCTGATCGATCAGCTCGTGCCGCCGGTTGTCTGCGGCTGGTTCATCGCTCAGGCGCAGCGGAGGCTGCAGCAGGCCGTTGTGGGCGACCCAGTGACGAGGCGCTGGCTGCCGGATCCGAACCGCACGGGCATGTCGGCGGGATTCGGTCTGCTCGATACGGAGCTGGCCATGGTGTTGGCGCAGGAAAGACTGGTGCGTGCAACCGGCATGGTCCTGCATCAGCTCGAAGCGCCGCAGGTGCTGAGTTACGAGGTGGGCCAGCAATACAAACAGCACGCCGATTACTTCAATCCCGAATATCCGGCCTTTGCCGAGATGCTTTCAATACTTGGACAGCGCGTGGCGACTTGCCTGACCTGGCTCAACGACGACTTCGCCGGCGGCGAGACGGACTTTCCCAAGGCGCGCTTCCGCCACAAGGGCCGCACGGGCGATGCGATGGTCTTCATGAATGTGACTCAGGACCAGAAGCCGGACCCGATGTCGGTTCATGCCGGGCTGCCTGTTTCGCAGGGACGTAAATGGCTGCTGTCGCAATGGGTGCGCGACCGCGAGCAGCCCATCATCTAGGCGCAGTGTTGCGACGTTCCGGCGCACTCTGCGAAGTGCTCCACAGCCCGGATTCAAGGCCGGAAAGTTACGCTCCCCCGAAGATTCATTCCGGCCTCGGCGGTGTCTCTTGCGCACTGCATCAAAGCGGAATAGGCCCTGCGGCAAAAGAAGAGCCGAGGGCATAAATGGAAG
>DASYKO010000095.1:0-8187 GCA_035995285.1 Hyphomonadaceae bacterium
GCGAGGCGTGCTCAGCCCCGTGCTCCATCACCATCCGGACCGCTCGATCGCGGACCTCTGGGGCATACTTCGGTACGTGCTTCTTGCTCATGGACCCAGTCTCTCAAAGAGTTGGGCCTCCGACAAACCCGGGGCGGTTCACACCGAAATGCTGAAGCGGGAAATCTCGAGAGTTATCGACCAGCATCTCCGACATCCGGCTCGCGAGGGCGAAGTGTTGGCGGGCCGTATTGTCGACAAGCTCAAAGCCATCGGCCCGTCGAACATGTCGACCATTGCTCAGAGTGTGGGAAAAGAAATCGATGATGTTCGGCCAATCCTGAAAGGGTTGGTCGCGACCGATCGAGTTATCCGCGAGGGCCACGCCAAGGGCTCCAGATATCGGGCGCGTTGAACTCCCGACCTCAGCCTTACCAAGGATGCGCTCTGCCACTGGCACTTGACGAAAAGCCTGCAATCGAACAAAAGATGAACATTGATTTAGACATATTGGCTGACTGACGATCCTTCGGGGACGAAATGCGCACCGCGCTGTCAGTGTTGTTTCTCGCGCTTTTGGCGATGAGTGCGTCTGCGCAGCAAACGCCGGGAAGCCAGTCCACGAATCCTGTCTACCTTTTGATCGATGCATCCGGGTCGATGAGGGGGGACAATCAAAAGGACGCTTTGGACATTCTGCGAGCGGAGTCCCTCCCACGCGGGCAATGGATATCGGTCAACTATTTCGGAGCAAAATCCGATGACCCGAGCCGCGCTGATCGCTGCGCGGACAACATCTTGCCGTCGAATTCAATCATCCGGGAGTCAGACGTACCGCCGTTCCCCGAATTGGGAGGTTCCATTGAGAAGACCGCGATCGGTACCGCTCTGCGGTCAATCCTTAGCGCAGCCGGCGATCAGCCGAAGGTTATCCTAATCACAGATGGCCAAGAAGAGTGTAACGCCGACTTCAACGTTATCCGGACGGAGTACCCGCACGCCGAGATCAAAGTGCTGCTTGTGGGGTCAGCCCAAAATTCTGCGCTGAAGCTTCTAGAGATCAAGCCAGCATTATCCAGTGCCGTTGCTGCTGCACGAATACCTCCGGCATCCGATCCGAAGAACGAACTGACTATCGGCTCGGAGAACATCGATGAAGGTCAGAGCGACGACGCCGCGGACGATAAAACGACTATTACCTTTTGGAACAGCCTTCCTTGGGCTGCCCTGGCTACATTGTTCGCGGCCTCGTTCATCATGCTCGGCAGTAGTTTTTCCGACGCCCATCGGGACCTAGATAAGAGATTCCAAAAATTAAGCGAAGATGCCGAAAAAGGCACCTACGTGGGGTCCAATGATTTGAAGCCGAAAACCAATAGCGCCGCATTCGTTTTTGTTGCGGCATTCGTCGTTTCATTAATTGTGCTGTGGGGTCCGGAAAGCTTCGTCGGTTTTGCACGTACGGGAGCTGCAAGCGCGCTGAATACCGAATTCGGCTCAGCGGTATTCCTGGCGGCGCTGATGAGCCTAGGTGTCTTCGCTGGCTCGCAGTATTGGCGGTATACCGAATTGCGTCGAGCCTACCGTGTTGCCTCCAACGAAGCTGAGCGGATCAAGAAGGCGAAAGCAGACGAGCTCGATCGTCTGCGCAAGGCTCGCGCAGAGCAGGATATGGCGCGGTTGGCCGAACTTTACGAGAGCCATCGCGCGAGGTTTTCAGACCGTGAGTATTCGTTTGAGAAGTACCTCACGAGAGGAGAAGGCCTATCGGCCAACAGCGAACTTTTGGCGCGCTTGGTCAGCCTGCTGAAATTCCTCGCGGCAGGCCCATCGCTAACACGAGAGAAGATATCTGCTGGTGAAGTTGACCGGATTGCCAAGTTCAATTGGTTCTTTGCAGACAGAACCCCGACGGGACTTGTCGGGTTTATTCCGAGGACGAGGCTGCCCGAGGCGATCCAGAAATCCGCGATCGCGTTTTTCTATCCCGACCAAGCTCAAACAGTCGAACAACAGCATGACGCTCTCAAAAAACTCCTTAAGGAGATCGAGCTCCTTGCGACGCAGCACTCATCCGGAACTTGAAGTTGGATGAGCGCGGGACGACGGCTCTGGGCCTTCCCCCTCCGTCTCGCGGCTTTGCCGCGATCCACCTCCCCCGCCTGTGGCGGTTCGCGCACGCTTTGCGTGCGCTGGAGGACGGCGTGGTGGGGGTTGGGGTGGCGCTACGCCGCCGGTTGTCCCCTTGCTAGCCGCCGTAGCGCTTGTGGGGGTTGGCCGAAGGAGCGGAGGAAGGCTCGGCGCATGCGTTCGGGGTCGCGGAAGCCGGAGTGGAGCGCGATCTGGTCGAGGGGGTCGTGGGAGTTCTCGACTTGCTCGCGCGCGGTTTCGAGGCGGAGGCGCTCGACGGCTTTTGCGGGGGTGACGCCGGTTTCGGCGGCGAAGGCGCGGGCGAAGTTGCGCGGGCTCATGTTGGACTGGTGGGCGAGGTCTTCGACGGAGAGCGGTTCGTCGAGGCGCTCGCGCATCCAGGCGAGGAGGGGCGTGAAGCGGCCCTGCGTGCGCTCGATCTCCAGCATCGCCGAGAATTGCGACTGGCCGCCGGGGCGGCGGTGGTAGACGACAAGCTCCTGGGCTGCGGAGCGGGAGATGTCTTCGCCGAGATCGTCGGCGATGAGGGCGAGGGAGAGGTCTATGCCGGCGGTGATGCCGGCGGAGGTCCACACTTTTCCATCGCGCGTGTAGATGCAGTTGGGCTCGAGCTTCACTTTGGGAAAGCGCTGCTGGAAATCGGGCGTACGGCGCCAGTGGGTGGTGGCGCGCTTGCCATCAAGGAGGCCGGCTGCGGCGAGGATGTAGGCGCCGGAGCAGACGGAGCAGACGCGGCGCGCGGACTTTGCGGCCTTGAGGATGAACTGCTGCACTTTTGGATCGAGCATCGCCTTGCGCGTGCCCCAGCCGCCGGAGACGATGAGCGTGTCGTATTTCGGATCGCGCGGGAGAGGGTCGGCATACATCGAGGCGCCGGAGGAGGAGCGGACCTGGCCCGGTTCCGGCGCGATGATCTGGATCTCGTAAGGAGCGGGCTTCAGCCGGGACGGCATTTCGAAGGTGGAGATCGGGCCGGCGGCGTCCAGCAGCTGGAAGTCGTCGAAGATCATCACGCCGATCTTGCGGGCGACTCCATTGCGAAGTGTGGGGGTGCGGACGGAGCGGGGTTTGCCGGGCATTTGCGCCTCTTGTCGGTCTTTGGCAGAAAAAGATGGAACATTGTCATTCCAGCCAGACGGTAATTCCGGCATGAAGGGCGCGTCAAGCAGGTTTCCTCCCCCAGACTCTCTGGCTGCTGACGCCAAACCAGCGAGGCCCGCCCCATGAAGGCGGGCCCAGAAAAAGGACGTGCGACGTGCAACAAGAGCAGACAAAATTCCGGATCGTGTTCGCCATCTATCCGGGCATGACGCATCTCGACTTTACGGGGCCGCACCAGTTCCTCAGCCGCATGCCGAATTCGGAAACGATCGTGGCCTCGCCTGAGGGCGGGATGGTGCCGGCCGACGGGCTCATCTTTGCCGACACTGTGAGGATTGCAGACGTCAGAAGCTGCGACCTCATCTGTGTGCCCGGCGGCGTGGTGGCGACGAAGGTGGCGCAGGATCAGGCCTTCGTTGGCGAGATCAGGCGGCTGGCGCTTGCGGCGAAGTATGTCACCTCGGTGTGCACGGGATCGCTGATCCTCGGCGCGGCCGGGCTGTTGAAGGGCAGGCGCGCGGGATGCCACTGGGGCTGGGCGCACCTGCTGCCGCTGTTCGGTGCGATCCACGAGGATGCGCGTGTCGTGCGCGATGGGAACATCATCACCGGCGGGGGCGTGACGGCCGGGATCGACTTTGCATTGACGGTGCTGGCGGAGATCTGCGGAGACGAGTTGGCGCAGACCGTCCAGCTCGGGCTGGAGTATGCGCCGGCGCCGCCTTTCCATGCGGGGCGGCCGGAGATTGCGCCGGAGGCAGTGCGCGCGAACTATGAGGTGATCCGCCAGCGGATGATGCCGACGCGCGAGGCTGAGGCGCGGGTGGCGGCGGAGATGATGGCGGACTAGCGCACCTGGTAGTCGTGTTCGCCGCAGCTCATGAGCCAGCGCGCACGGTGCAGCGTGACCGTCTGGCCGTGCCTGACCCAGCATTCGGGGCAGTAGAGCTGCTGGACCAGCAGGATTTCAAAGGAGCGGCCGCGCGGTTCGGCGTCCGGGTTGGTTGGGCCGAGTTCGGCGGCGAGGGCGTGGGCGCGGGCGATCAAGGATGCCCTGAACAGCAAGTCCCATTCTTCGGCTGGCATGAGAGGGGCCTGGCTGCAGCTGATGTCGTAGATCGCGAAAGACCCGGACATGCGCCGATTGATCCTGTGCAGGATTACATGACCGGCGTTGCTGCGTCCAATCCTGCCGCCGGGGCCGAGGATCAGGCAGGAAGGGCGCTGAGGAATTGGTCTGACGTCGCAACCCAGCCGAGCAGGGTTTCGACGGAGAGGAGCGAGGCTTCGTGATTGCTGCGGGATAGTCCATCGCCGATCGGTTCGCTCATGCAGTCCTGCAGCAGGATGCTGAGATAGTCTCGGAACATGGCGTCGCGCACCGTGGACTCGACGCAAATGCTGGTGGTGCAGCCTGTGAAGATGAGGTGTTTGATTCCAGAACGCCGGAGATGCGCATCGAGATCGGTTTTGTAGAAGCCGCTGAAACGCGACTTGTAGATGACCTTATCGCCTTCAGCTGGAGTGAGCTGCGGCACGATATCCGTGTTCCAGGTGTCGCGGATAAGGATGCGGCTCGCGCGCCCGTCCGGCGCCTGCACGGTCTTTCCGACATTCATCCGCATGTGCCGCGTGCGGTTTACGGAATCGGGCGTACCAAGATCCGACAGGTCGGCGTGAAAGCCCATCTTCAGATAGATGACCTGGATGCCGGCGGCCCGCGCCCGGACAAGAACGCGCGCTGTTGGGGCGATTGCCGCCTGAATGCCGGTGATGTTGATCCCCGCGAGGCCAAACATTCCGCCCGCAGAGCCGAAGTCGTTCTGCATGTCGACAACAATGACGGCGCTGGAGCGAGGATCGATGGCGACCGGGCCGGGCCGCGCATCGATCATGAATGTCTGATGTTTGACCGCGTCCCTGTCGCTCGCGCAGGCGGCGGCAAGCGACGTCGTCGCGAGACCCGCGAGAACGAGGCGCCTGGTTTGCGGCATGTCGCTGGCATCGCTCAATTTGTAGCTCCCGCTGGTCCCGGGATGATTTGCCGACCAGGGCGGCGCCGCCGATAGTAATAACGCGACATGGGGCGGGGATTTCTTTGGGGTCTGCGGGCTCGCCCCGGCCTTGCGCCACTTCATCCGGTACTACTACCAGATCGGCGCCGTGCCGGCCGCCGGAACTGCGGTGCAGCCTGTGCCGGCGAGAAGTCCGCAGGCAATCGAATTCACATTTGGAACGCCGTTCGAAGTTCGCCGGCTGGATCGCGCTGACGTCAGGAACGCTCACTCCATCGCGGTCATCGGGGCGCAGACTTATCGGCGTGTCGGATCTTGCGCAGAAGGCGGGCCTGGGAATTCGCCAGTTCGAAAGGCGCTTTCGCGACGAAATAGGGATCGCGCCAAAGCTGTATGCGCGCATCGTCCGCTTCGAGACTGCGCTGCGGCGAAAGACGGCGGCGCCGGCGACGCGCTGGACCGACATCGCGCACAGCCTTGGATACCATGATCAGATGCACATGGTGCACGACTTCAACCGGCTTTCAGGCGACAGCCCGACCGTGATTGGCGGGCGCCTCGACATGTTCGTTCAGCCCGAGATCGCTTCCGGTCCGGCGGAGTGACAGCGTGTGCTTGAGCGGCGCCTGCCGCGATGTCCGATCGGTCGCATGCGTCAGGACAACGGGG
The DNA here is from genome assembly GCA_035995285.1 of Hyphomonadaceae bacterium. Taxonomy (GTDB): domain Bacteria; phylum Pseudomonadota; class Alphaproteobacteria; order Caulobacterales; family Hyphomonadaceae; genus UBA7672. Next base: position 5,916 of record DASYKO010000095.1, read on the forward strand.
GGAAGCGGGCGCCGTTGCGGACGCTTGTCTCGCCGTCTAGGGTGAAGGCTTGCGGGGAGGAATGGCGATGGGGTTGGCGGGAACTGGAGGGGCCTTGGCCCACTCGCCTTATGGCCTGGCTGTTCTTGTGGTTCTCGTGGTGCTGCTGATAGTCGGCTACGTCCGGCGGAAACGCTGAGCGGCGGCTAGAACAGCGACTCTATTGCCAGCCAGATGCAGCCTGCCGTTAGGACGATGAGGGCGCCGTACTTGATGATCGGCCTTGCCCAGTTCGGGAGCAGCTTGTGCTGGCGTCCGTTGAAGCGGTGCAGCTCGGAGGGCGGATGATGAGGGCGCATTTTGCGCTCCTTGTTGTGGCGGGCCCGGGGCGGCTTGCCAGTTTCTCATTCTGCACCGGGCGGCCGAGCGAAGTCTCCATCATTCGACATGCGAGCGCCGGAGTTAATGGCGGGGCAACACTGCTCCCTCGCTGTTACTCCCTGGCGAGGGCGTCCACCGGATCGAGCTTCGAGGCGCTTCTCGCCGGCAGGAAGCCGAAGGCGACGCCGATGGCGGTGGAGCAGACGAAGGCGAGGATGATCGAGCTTAGCGAGTAGCTGAGTTGGAAGGCCGAGCCGAAGAGCGGGAAGAGAATGCCGAAGGCGAGAGCGAGGGAGACGCCGAGGGCGCCGCCGATCATGCAGACGAGGACGGCTTCTATGAGGAATTGCTGCATGATGTCGGCCTGTCTCGCGCCGACGGCCATGCGCACGCCGATCTCCTTCACGCGCTCGGTGACTGACACCAGCATGATGTTCATGACGCCGATGCCGCCGACGATGAGGGAGATGACCGCGATGGAGGCGATGAGGAGCGTCATCGTGCCGGTGGTCTGTTCGATCGACTGGCGGATATCATCGGTGTTGTTGAGGTAGAAGTCTTCCTTGCCATGGCGCGTGGTGAGGAGGGCGGTGAGGCCCGCCTGCGCTGCATCCATCGAGGTATTGTCGTCCACCCGCACGGTGATCGAGCGCAGGTAGTTCTGGCCGAGCAGGCGGCGCATCACGGAGGTGTAGGGGGCGTAGACGTTGAGCTGGTCGGAGTTGAAGCCCGTGCCGGAGGCGGCGACGACGCCGACGACGCGGGCGGGCATCTGGCCGACAAGGATGACTTCGCCGACCGGGTCTTCGCCGCCGGGGAAGAGGGTGCTCTTGGTATTCTGGTCGATCACGATTTCCTGGGATGTGGAGGAGATCGAGTCGGCGGAGAGGAGCGAGCCGGATTCCAGCTTCATGCCGCGCACGCGGAAGAACTGATCGCCGACGCCGTTGACCGTGGCGGTGGCTTCGACATTGCCGCGGCGCAGGGTGGCGTTGGTGTTGGCGGTGGGCGTGACGCTGTCGATGTAGGATTGCTGGGCGATTGCGTCTGCGTCGGCGACGGTGAGCGTTCGCGTGGCGGCGGCCCGTCTGTCTCCAAAGCCGGTGCCGGGGCGCACGTCGATCGTGTTGGTGCCCAGCGCGGAGATGTTGGCGAGCACCTGCTTGCGCGAGCCTTCGCCAAGCGCAACCACGCTGACCACGGCGGCGATGCCGATGATGATGCCGAGCATGGTGAGGAAGGTGCGCAGCTTGTGGGCGCGCATCGCGCGGATCGCCATGCGGAAGGCTTCGGTGAAGCGGTCGCGCCAGCTTTCGGCGCCGTGTTCGGTGTGGAGTTGCGGGCGCGAAGCTGCGGGCTGGAGCGGGGCCTTGCGGTTGTCGGAGACGATGGCGCCGTCGCGGATCTCGATGATGCGGTCGGCGTGGGATGCCACTTCCATGTCGTGCGTGACGATGATGATGGTGCGGCCTTCGGTGTTCAGCTGGCGCAGGATCTTCATCACCTCTTCGCCGGTGTGCGTGTCGAGCGCGCCGGTTGGCTCGTCGGCGAGGATGACTTCGCCGCCATTGATGAGCGCGCGGGCGATGGAGACGCGCTGCTGCTGGCCGCCGGAGAGCTGGCTCGGCGTGTGGGTCATCCGGTCTTTGAGGCCGAGCCGAGTGAGAATCTTGCGGGCTTCGCGTTTGCGTGTCGCGGGGTCGCGGCCGAGATAGATGGCAGGGGTTTCGACGTTTCCGGCGGCGGTGAGATCGGGCAGCAGGTGATAGCGCTGGAAGATGAAGCCGAAATGCTCGCGGCGGAGCTGGGCGAGTTCGTCGGGCGCCATCTCGCGCGTGTCCTTGCCGAGGACGCGATAGGAACCGCGGGTCGGCCGGTCGAGGCAGCCGAGGATGTTCATCAGCGTGGACTT
>DASYKO010000096.1:0-3672 GCA_035995285.1 Hyphomonadaceae bacterium
TGCTGGACGAAGCCACAAGCGCGCTCGATTCCAACAGCGAGGCGAAGGTGCAAGTCGCGCTCGCCGCTCTATCGGGCAAGCGCACGATCATCGTCATCGCACACCGCCTCGCCACTGTGCGCCGCGCGTCGCGCATCTTCGTCATGGCGGATGGCCGCGTGGCCGAGGCCGGCGCGCACGACGAACTGGTCGCCAAACGTGGCGTCTATGCCGGCCTTGCCGCCCATCAGCTTTCCTGACCGCGCTTTTCTGATCAGGCTTTCTTCACCAGACCCGGGGGTTTACCCTTGGCTATGGACATAGCGTCACGATCCAGTGATACGCGACAGTAGGTTTACGTTAACGTCCGGTACGTTATCCCGTGTGAACGACAGGGGTACGGTCATGAGCGGCGCTACAGACGTCTCGATCCTGATATTCTGCACCAACATGAATATCGCGCGCACGATGCGGACAGCGTTGCGCGGGATGGCCGTGCGGCGCGTGCATCTTGCGGTTGACGAAAGCGGGATCATGGAAGGCTTTGCGACCGCTGATCCGACCGTGATGGTTATCTACGTGGAAGGCGCGGAGAAGGACGACGGGCTTGAGAGGCTCCGCTGGCTTCGCCGTTCTCCGAACAGCCCGAAGCGCGAAATGCCGGTCGTCGTCGTCTCGCAGAGCCGGGACATGGCCACGATCCAGGCCGTGATCAACGCCGGCGGCCATGAATACGCGCTGTTTCCGGCGTCAGGCGACCAACTGCTGAAGAAGATCACGGCTGCGCGCAATTCGACCCGCCCCTTCATCGAAACCGCCGATTATGTCGGCCCGTGCCGCCGCCGCCGGGCTGATCCGCTCTTCAAGGGGCCCGAGCGCCGCGCCGCTGTCGCGGCCAGCACGGCGCCCAAGGCGTCTTGATTAAGCCGTCCTGACAAAAGGCTGGCTGACGCCAGTCTGACAGAGCATCGCCCCATTCCGGGCGCCTGCAATGCTGCTAGAGTCCGCCGATGCTTAGGGGACTCAACATGGCCATCCGCCACTTCCTGCTCGCACTGCCGCTGCTCGCCGCCTGCCAGCCGGCGCCGGCGCCCCCAACTCAAGCTACAACCCAGGCCCCGCAGGCCTCCGCCGAGAAGCTCGATCCCTTCGTGGTAATGATCGGCGCTGAACGCTGGGGCGTGATCATCGACAAGGCGCTCGACGGCGTGCGCGAGGCGCCCGATCCGACGTCCGACCAGCGCATGGAAGACGACATGTATCGCGCCGATGGAGCGCTCAAGTCGAGCGCTGCGCGGTTGATCGAACTGCGCAACGCGGCATGTGTGAAAGGACTGGTCACGGGCGATGCCTGTGAACTTCGCAACTGGCCGGCCTGGACCATGGAGCCACCGAAGACCGGCGTTCCGATCGAAGAGATCGAGCGCCGCAGCGACTGGCTCTCTGCGGAAATGGACCGGTTCACGAGCGCCGGCTGCGACGCCGGCAAGAAAGCGACGGGCGAGGATCCGTTCTGCTCGGTCGAATGAAAAACGCCTCCCGCGAGGGAGGCGTTTCCAACTACGTCTTGTCGGCCTGACTATCAGACAGGCTTCTTCGTAAGGAACATGGCCACGTTGGCCTTGTCCTCGGCGCTGAGGGCGGCGCCCATGGCCGCCATCTTGCCGGTCGTCAGCGCGGTGACGATATCGGCCGGCGCTTTGGTTGCCAGCACTTCAACCGCCGGCGCGCCGTTGCGTCCGGAGCCATGGCAGCCATTGCACCTTCCCATGAAGGTAGCCTGTCCAGGCGCTTGCGCCGCAGCCACCGCTGCCGACATCGCCGGAGCGGCAGGCGCTGCCGGAGCGGCTGCAGCCATCGGGGCCGCCGGCATTGGTTTTTCCGCCGCCGGGGCCGTTGCGCAACCGGCCGTCATAGCTGCGAGGGCGAGGCCGCCCGCGATCATCATGTTCCGAAGCATTCAATTCCCCTCAATCGGTTTATCGTTTTGACTTTTTCAGGCGCCGGCAAGCTTCTCCGTCCCGTGGGGCCAGCCTTGGCGCGGCCAGTTTGCATGAAAGCTGCCCCGGGTCGAGCATTGAGGTACTGTCATAAATACCCCATCGCTCCGCGTACGAGATAAACTAGGCCCGTCGCGCTCACGATCCACTTGGTCCATTCGCGAAAGCTGACATCCGTCATCCGGTCCAGCACGCGCCCGCCCGCCCAGGTGCCGAACAGTGACAGGGGAATCACCGCCCCGAACACCCACAGCGGCGGCACATGGGCGCTTGCGGCGTCGGGCGAGTTCAGCACCTCCAGCAGCGGCCAGCCCCAGAAGGCGATCTTGACCGCATGAGCCATCACCTGCGTCGCCGCTTTGGTCGCCACCACCGTCTGGCGCGGCAGCAGCGTCTTGACGAAGAACAGGTCCAGCAGCGGCCCCGCCACGCCCGAGATCGTGTTCAGCGTCTGGACAAGGAACCCGCAGAGTTCCGCCTGGAACCGCTTTTCCACATTGATCTCGACCCACGCCTTGGGGACCCACACCAGCATCGCCGTCGCCCCCAACATCAGGAACACCTGGGGCTGGGTCGGACGCCAGGCGATCGCGGCGATCACAATCAGCGCCCCGCCTATTCCCAGCGCATACCGGCCCACGAGTGACCAGGAGATGTGCTTTCGCCACAACGCTGCGCGGGAGAAATTCGAAATGATCTGGATGAAGCCGTGCATCACCATCGCCGTGGCGACGGGGGTGAACGCGGTCAGCACCCCCATCAGCAGCAGGCCGCCCGCCATCCCGAACACGCCGGAAATTGCAGCCGTAATCAGCGTGGCGGCGAGAATGACGGCGATGACGGCTGAGGACATTGGCTGTCTGGCGGCGGGCGCTATGGACGAATCAAAACGGGAACAGGGCGGCTTTGCCGCGGCTCTTAACCCGGCCTGCGGCGGCGCGTCCAATCGCGGGCGCCTTGCGGAACGGAAAACTCGCCATAGTCTGAACGAGTCGGATGGAGGTTAGGGATGATCCACATTCGCACGGCCCGCCGCACAGATGCGCTCGGCATCGCGCGCGTCCATGAGCGTACCTGGAAGGAGTCCTACAAGGGGCTCCTCGATGGCGGTTACCTGGAAGGCCTCAACGAGCGCCGTCTTGCCCCGCGCTGGCGCCAGAGCCTGGATCGCCGCTCCGAAGACCTCGACGAAGCCATCTTCGTTGCCGCTTCCGGCAAGGAGATCATCGGTTTCGTCGGCGTCGGTTCCTCCCGTGAGGCGTTTGCCCCATGGGAAGCCGAGGTCAGCATGGTCTATGTGCTGAAGGAACATCGCGGCGCCGGCGTCGGCCGCGCGCTGATGAAGGCCGCCGCCGATCATTGCATCCGGCGCGCCATGTTCTCCGGGGGCCTCTGGGTGCTGCGCGACAATGGTGCGGCGCGGGATTTCTACGAAGTCCTCAAGGGCGAGCATGCCGGCCGCAAGGTCGACAGCGTCGGCGGCCAGATCGTGCCGCTGGTCGGCTATTGGTGGAAAGACCTGGCGACACTGGCCGAACGCACCGTATCGCCAACCCGGATCGGCTGACCTGATCGGCAAGTTGGGCGGATACCCGCGTAAAGCGGCAATCCCTTGCGAAAACCGGCTGCGCAGCCGGTAACCCCCATTGCCTTGCCCCCGCGGCGCCATTACCCCGTCACCACCAACAGGTTT
>DASYKO010000097.1:0-2062 GCA_035995285.1 Hyphomonadaceae bacterium
CCTATGCCGATCTCATCAATGTCGGCGAGCGTGGCCTCGAAGCGCAGTTCCAGGAACTCGCGGCTGAAGAGTCGATCGAGAAGGAGCTGAAAGAGATCAAGCGCCGCCGCGGCGGTGGTTCATCTTCGCCCACGCCGGCTCAACCTCCGCGCCGTCCGCGGACCGCTGAAGGCGAGGGCGTGTGATGGCGATCGGAGAGGGGTTCTTCGTACTTGCAATCGTCTTCTGCGTCATCGTCGCGCCGCTGTGGCTGATCCTTCACTACATCTCGAAGAACCGCAGCGCCGGCAAACTTACCGAAGACGATGAACGAATGCTCGAGGATCTCTGGCGCTCCGCACGCACCATGGAGCGCCGCATCGAAACGCTCGAACGCCTGATCGAGCCGGACGCGCAACCGACGCGTCCGCGCCCGGCCCAGAGCACGAGAGGGGACATCAACTGATGGTCGACGATTACACATACTCGCCTAACCCCAAGCGGCTTTATCGCTCCAGGGACAAGGTCATCGCCGGCGTCTGCCACGGTCTTGCCGACCGCTACGGCTGGGATCCGGTGATCGTGCGGGTCGTCTTCGCGGTCCTCTTTTTCTGCGGCGGCGGCTTTATTCTCCCGGTCTACATCGTGATGTGGGCCATCACTCCGGTGGCGCCGTATCGCCGCCGCGACCTCTCTCCGGATGAGGACCGCTTCTGGCGCTCGGTGTCCGACCGCCCGGGCGAGACGTTCTCGAACATCCGCTACAAGTTCAAGGATATGGACGACCGCCTCGCCCGCATGGAGCGCTCGGTCACCTCCGAAGAATGGAAACTGAAGCGCGAATTCCGCGACCTGGAAGGCACGTAAGAAACGGACCGGGCGGCGATCCTCCTCCTCTCGCCGCCAAGGTAACTCAAGACTGCCAAGCCCACGGACTGCCAAGCAATGACTTCCTGACTCAAGATTGGGAACTGAGCCCCACAAGAAGGGACAGAGGGACGACCATGGCTACGAAACGCAAACTCTCCCGCGATCTCACCATCCGCCTCGGCTGCGCAGCGGCGCTGCTCGCCACGGGCATGACGGCCTTGTCCGTCGGCGCCCAGCTGGGCGCCGTCCACCTCAACGCCGGCGACATGAAGATCGTCTTCGGCCGGGGCGACGACGGCCTCACTCTCGATGTCGCCTCGCGCACATGCCCGCCACACTGCTCGTTCGACATCGGCTGGCGCCCGCTTGCCCATCCGCTTGCACAGTGGTGATGCGGGGCCATCTGGTTGGTACGTGAGTTGAAAGGCTGACCGAGATGTTCAATGTGATGAACCCCTTCTCGATGGTCGTCATGATCGTCGCGATCGTCTTCGGCGCAAGGATCTGGCGTACGCACATGCTGACCCAGTCGCGCGTCGGCCGCTCGCGCGAGGATGATGCGCTGATCGGCTCGATGCAGAGCCAGATCGACCGGTTGACCGACCGCGTCGCCGTGCTCGAGCGCCTGCTGACCGACGACGACCGCCGCCTGTCGCGCGAGATCAACAGCCTGCGCGACCGGCCGTCGCTCTGACAGTTTCGTCGGGGGAGTAACATTGAGGGGGCAACGCTGAGGGAGAGCGCTGATGACCGAAGACAAACAGAAGGAAGCTTCCGAAGCTCCCGACCCGAAGAAGGAAGCACGGCGCCTGGATGAGAAATCCGAGCGTCCCGTGCTAGGAAAGATCAAGACCGACGAGGAAGCGCGCCTCGCCGCCGAAATAGAAAAGCTACGCGGCTAGGTTGGAGTTGCAGATGTACGATCCCGGCCCTGACACCAGAGACGACCCCTGGTCCGAATACCGCAAGCGGCGCGAGGAATGGCGCGCCAGCCGCTGCGAACGCCGTGCGGCCTGGCGCGAAATGCGTCAAGCCCGCCGCGCCGCCTGGCGCGCCCGCTGGTATGGCGGCGACTGGGCCGGAAACTGGGGTGGGGATGTGGGCGCCGCGCCTGCGTCGGATACGGGCGCGAAAACCAAGATCGCCGACATGCAGGCCACCATCGACCGCCTACTCGAACGCGTCGCCGTTCTCGAAAAACTGGCGACCGATG
>DASYKO010000098.1:0-9286 GCA_035995285.1 Hyphomonadaceae bacterium
CGCTTCGGACCCGGCCACGCTCCAGACGCCATAGCGCCAGGGCGCGTACCAGCGCGCGCCGGTGCTAGTGAGGGTCGGCGCCGGGTCATCCCCGTGCGTTCCTCCGGGCCGGCAGCGGCAGAACCGCGCCAATCCCATCCACGACCCCGCCCAGACGCCATGCATGGACACCGCAGCTGCGCAGTATTCCGAGCACGACGGCTCATGCCGGCAACGCACGCCGCACGCCATGAAGACGGGCGAAAGCGTCATCTTGTAGCCCTTCAGCAGGGCGCCGATCACCGGCTTATATGCAGAGGCCTGAGCCATGCCGGGCATATACTTCAAACGTCCAAATGGGGCAAATGTAGTGTCTTCGGCCTAGGAACCATTGGAGTTGGCCAACGGCCAACGCGGAGCCCAGATTGAATTGGATGGAACAAAATCGGTCGTCGGTGCAACTACTGGCTGTTTCCCTGACGCTTGGGTTAGCGACATTCGCGGCTGTGGAAGACGATCTCCCCTCTTGGTTTGGTTACATTCCGCTCACCCTTTCAGCTGCGTTAGCTCTCTGGGCCGCAGCACTACTGATTGGATCACTCGTCTTAGGCGAAGCAAAGTACGTTATGCTGGAAGCGGCGGCGCGCGAACTGGTACCTAAGCTCCCATCTGAAACGCGTCACAAGTACGGGGGCATGCTCAGCCCCACAGGCACTTTGACCGCCAAGATTTTTGCAAACCTTATTTCCCAGCTCGATGCGCACGCGCGCCCTGCTCTGTTCGGTCGAGCTGATGTTGGAATGAAGCTTGAAGAGATCCCGAACGGCGATTTTGAAGGCATGCACGAAGTCGTGGAAGGCAAACTTCGGCAAATTGGAGATGGCAAAGTGCCGTGGATCGATCTTCACATGCGCAAGAGTGACCGTGCTGCCCTTCTGCGGTATTTTACAGATGGAGGAGAAGCTCCCTCACCTCCGAACACTGGAGGCCCGCGGATTGGCAGGGTGGGACGGCGATGACTAAACACCATGAAAGCATTTTGCGTGGTCTCGAAGAGGCCCTGGCGTTCGCGAAGGGCGAACGAAATGTTTCTCTTCGCGTGCATCGTCTCTTAATCAGGGATGGCAAGGTCGTCTCCAAATGGACAACGACTGGCAGCGATGAGACGAGTCCAACGCAAACGCGCGACGGCAAGCTAAGCTAAAGCCCGTCCGGCGCCGGACCGGTCTTCCTGAACTGCAGCTTCGGGGCCTTCGGATCGGCCTGCGTGACCTGGTAGCCCTCGGGGTTCAGCTTCCAGGTGGTTTCGGCTTTGGCCATCTGGCTGAGGCTGGAGGAGAAGTTGATCGCGCCGCCCTCGCGCCAGCCCTGCCCCTTGAGGACGTTGCCGAAGGAATTGGTGTAATCGTAGCTCAATGAGCGGGACTTCGAGTCAGGCCGGTACACCGTGACGCCTTCATAGACCACGGCCTGCGAGGAATTGCGCACCTTGTGGACGTCCATCACCAGCTTGCCGTTGAAGCCAACCGTGATGCAGTGGGTATCGGTGTTGCCCTGGTCGAGCGTCGCCTGCCAGCAGAAGCCCGTGAGCCCGGCGAAGACCGCGCCAGGATCCTGCAGCGGCGTCTTGGGCGAGGCGTTGGCGACCGTGGGCTTGGTCGCGGGCTGCACCTTGGGCTTGGTGGCGGGTTTGCCGCCATCGCCATTGCCTTGCTGCGTCGGGGCCGGCGGTATCGTGATCAGTTGCGCCGTGGCGCTTGGGCCAAGAGCAATGCAGCCGAGGATGAGAGCAGCACGCAGCTTCATGCATGCTTCCATAACGCATGCGTGAGTTCACGTCGAACCTCGAAGCCCAGCTTGCGGTAAAGGGCGATGGCGACATGGTTGTCGGCATAGGCGTGGAGAAACGACTGTTCGCCATCGGCGCGGATGCGGGCGCCGACGGCGTGCATCAGCATCGCGCCGAGGCCCTTCCCGCGGTGATCAGGATGCGTGCAGACGGCGCTGATCTCCCGATAGCCGGTGAGGTGCATCCGCTCACCCGCCATGGCGATGAGTTCACCCTTTTCTCGCACGCCGATGAACCGGCCGAGCGTGTGGGTGCGCGTGCGGAATGGGCCAGGACGTGTGAGGGTGGCGAGCGCAAGCATTTCGGCGGCGTGGCTGTCGTCGAGGTCTTCCATCGTGGCAACCGGCGCCGGTGAGGCGGGGAAGTCGGTCCACACCATCTGCACGACGGCCTTGTGAACCGAGGAGACGCCCTCGGGCGCGGGAGGCGGCGAGGCTTCGATGAAATAGACATCGTCGCCCGGCGGGATGAGCTTCGATAGCGCGAGGGCGGTTCCGGGAGAGGCATCCTGCCCCACGACGAAGGGCGAGATGTCGACGGGGAAGCGGATGGCAGGCGCCGCGCCCTGTCTCAAATACGACTGATGGCTGTTGAGCGAACCCCAGATCGGCCTGTCCAGCGGATGATCGTCGGGCGGATGGCTCACAGGTCGAGATCCCAGAATTCGCTGGTCGCCTTGCCGCCCCAGTCGTCGTGGCTCTCCTCGCCGGTCTTCCTGAAGCCGAGCTTGGCATAGATAGCACGCGCGGCGGTGAGTTCCTTGTGCGTCCACAACGTGACTCGCCGATAACCCCTGGCGCGCGAGAAGGCGACGCACTCCTCCACAAGGCGCCGGCCAAGTCCCTGCCCGCGAGCCTGCGGCTCCAGCAGCAGGAGACGGATCCGGGCGACATCTGCTTTCTTCGCCTTGGGATCATCCTTCACCAGCATCACGTAGCCTACGCGCTGGCCGGCCATTTCGGCGATCCAGCATTTTTCGAGTTTCGGATCGAAGTGCTCGATGAAGTCTGCAACGATCCGGGCGCACACGCCCTCGAACTTTTCTCGCCAGCCATATTCCTCGTGGTAGAGGATGGCGTGCCGCTCGACCATCCAGCCGAAATCGCCGGGGGCCGGATCACGCAGGGTGATATCGGCGTTTCCTGCGCCATGCGCCAGCAGGTCCTCGATCATCTGCATTGCGGAAGTAAGGCGCGTTCGGTCCGTTGGCTTCAGGCGGCCAAGCATTGAGGTTGTCTGTGCAATCTGACGCGCATTAGCGGCGTCGAACTGCTTCTTCCCTTTGGCCGAAAGGCTGAGGAAGCTCACGCGCGCATCCTCCGCCGAGCGCGTGCGTGCGACGAGGCCATCCCTTTCGAATTTCTGCAGGAGGCGGCTCAGATAGGCGGTGTCGAGATCGAGAACGTTGCCGACCTCGCTCGCCGTGACTTGCCTTCCGATGGCGATTTCAAACAGGACACGCATCTCGGTGAGTGTCCACGGCGAATCCAGGAAGTTCTTCCGCAGCACGCCGACTTCGCGGGTGTAGAATCGGTTGAAGCGGCGGACAGCGGCGATCTGCGATTGGCTCGGTGCAGGCATGCGGACATTTTCGACAGATAGTTGACTTAGTCAAGTATCTCGGCGCCTAGTCTTCTTCCACCGGATCAAGAATCCGCGGACCGGCGCCTTCTGCCGCCAGCCTGTCGCCCGGATTGCGCAGGGGGCATGCGGTGATAGACAGGCAGCCGCAGCCGATGCAGTCCGACATCTGATCGCGCAGGCGCGTAAGCCGGCCGATGCGATCGTCGAGGCTCTCCCGCCAGCGGCTGGCCATGGCGCGCCAGTCCGCAACCGTGGGCTTGCCGTCCGGAAGAGCATCAAGCGCCTCGGCGATCTCCCTCAACGGTATGCCGGCCTTCTGCGCCACCTTGATGATCGCCACCCGCCGCAGCATGCCGCGCGGATAGCGGCGATGATTAGCCTGCGTGCGCATCGAGCGGATCAGGCCTTCAGCCTCGTAGAAGTGCAGCGTCGAGACAGCCACCCCCGCCCGCCGCGCCAGATCGCCGACCGTCAGCATGACCGGGACTGCAGGTTTTTCTGCTTCGACGATCTTTTTCGACTCTTTCCGCATTGCGGCCTTGACCTCAACCTTACTTGAGGAAGCAAGATGCATGCGACTCGTCGGACCCGCAAGGGTCCGGCACGTCGAAAAACATAGCCGCAGACAATCAGGAGCAACTGATGCCGGCATCCTCCCCGTATTCCAAATCTGGGCCCGTCTTTCGGGTCGACATCTTCAACGTGCCTCAACGCGCGCGCCGCCGCTTTCTCGAAGCGGTGGAAGAAACGCATCGCGTGCTGCGCGCCATTCCCGGCCTGATCGAGGATCACATCATCGAGCGGCCGGCAGGGCCCGGCGCATCCAACATCGTCACCATCGCCATGTGGAAGGACGAGGACACCGTGCGCCACGCCCGAGGCGTCGTCGGCGCCTGGCACAACCGCACGGGCTTCAACCCGCAGACGCTGATGCGCGAACTCGGCGTCGAAGCCGCGATCGGAGAATTCAGGCCGGTGGAAGCTGAACCTGCCTGATCAACCCTCGCGCGCCGCAAGCGCCTGTTTCATCGCCTCAACCACCGCCTCGAAAGCGAGCATGGTGGAGGTGTGGCGCGGCGGATAATCACGCACCGGCTGCAGGTGACGCAGCTCCCAGAACTCGCCCGTCGGCGGCTCGGCGCCGTCCTTCAGCATGGCGCGCAGGGCGTCGCGCGCCGCTTCGATCTCGGGGAGAGTCCGGCCAATCGCATGCCGTGCGAGGATGGACGTTGCCGCCTGCCCCAGCGCGCAGGCCTTGGGATCGACGGCGATCTCGGAGATGCGGCCCTCGGCGTCGAGCTTCACATCGACCTCCACGGTCGAGCCGCACACGCGCGAGACTTTCAGAGACGAGCCCTGTGCATCGGCAAGCCGCCCGGCATGCGGGATATCCGCGGCCAGCTCCAGAACCCGGTTGTGATAAAGCTCGCCGAACATGGGCCTTAGATCGGGCGGAATGACCCAGCAATCAAGCTCTGGCTCTCACTGGATTCTCGCAAAAACCTTGTCCACGGCCTCGCGGAAGCCCGGTTCGTGCGGCGATGTCGAATGCCCGCCGGCGGGAAACTCAACATAGGTGACATCGAGCCCCTCTTCCTTCAGCGCCTTGTCGAGGCTGCGCGCCAGCTGCACCGGCAGTGTCTTGTCGAGCGTTGCGCCGAACACCAGCACCGGCCCCTTGAAATCCTTCAGGGCAGTGGCGTTGTCATAGGCATCGATCCCGGGCCCGATCTTGATGCGCACGAACGGCCCGGCATACCACGGCGTCCACGCCTTCGCCGTCTCGGCAGCGTTGCGGGCAGTCGTCTCAAGAATGACCGCTTTCGTCTCAGGCATCTGCCGAGCGAGATCGGAACAGACGAAGCCGCCGAGCGAGTGCCCCCACAGCACCAGCTTGCGCGAACCTGCCTTGGCGCGGATCAGCGCGATCAGATCGCTGCTCATGCCGACGAACCGCGGAGTTGAAACTTCACCACCCGTCTCTCCGGAACCGGGATAGTCGAACAGCAGCACGTCGCCATGATCGATCGCAGCAGCGGTGTAGGTGAACCCCGTCATCTGCCGCGTCGAGGCGTTACCGCCGCAACGCACGATCAACGGCCGCCCTTCTCCGGGCCGCGTCACCAGCGACCACGCAATGCCCGAAGGCGTGACGCCGTGCTCAACCGCTGCCGGTGCGAAGGCCAGCATGGGCTCGCCGAGGCGAAGGTTGGCGACGCGCGCAGCCCAGGCTGTCTTCCACGCATCGGCAGAAGCAAAACCCTTCTCGCCGTCGATGACCTCGCCGGTCTGCGCGGCCAGCGTCTTGTCGAACGCGACCGGCGCGAAGACTTTCGTCTCATCCACGTTCACTTCGGTGCAGGCCACGAGAGCCGCACACGCGCCAAGCATTGCGAAGAATTTCATCGTCCCGATCCCTGCCATCCCCCGGCAGAGACTACTCCATGGTCTCCACCGGCGCCAGCACGCGAGGCTTTTCCTGCGGCGGATCAAGCAGCCGGGCGTGGAAGGCCTTGGGCTTTTCGGAAAACAGCTTGCGCCCCGCCTTTGTGGCGTCCTCGAGCAGCTGCTTGCGCCTTTCCTTCAGCGCGGCGGTGAAGCCCTCCGGCGCCTCGGCCCAGTCCCTCGCCCCTTCCAGCACAACTTCGATGTCCTGCGCATCGCCCAGCAGTTCGGCCAGCTTGCGCGAGCCGGACGTGCGGTCTTCCAGCGTCTCCGGGAAGGTGAGGCGCATCAGCCGGGCCTGGAGCGCATGGTATTTGGTCTGCTTGCGCCATTCGTGGAACAGCAGCGGGTCGCGCTTCTTGATGGCGATCCCCATCGCCTTGCGAGCCTCCCTGTAGGTGGCGACCAGCGCTTCGGCCATCTCCTCGCGGCTGCCGGGCGACAGGTCAGGCGTCAGGGATTTCTTGTTCTTGGCGACCATCCTGCAGAAGGCGATGACGGCCGGGCCGGGCTCTACCTCGCTGCGCTCACGGTGGAAGCGCTCATTCAGGCGGCGCATCATCGCCGTGCCAATGCGGGCGGTAAGGAAGGGCGAGAGCGCCTCCAGCGCCTCGACCCGGGCGTCGGCATCGCGCAGGGCCGAAAGCTCCCGGGCGGCGTCCCGCCACCAGCGATTGGCCTTGGCGTACGCCTTCTTGCCCATCAGCGGGGCGGACAGGCGCAGGGCGGCGCGGATCTTCTTGGCGCGGACGCGGGCCTTGTGGGCGAAGGCAGCCGGGTTCTCGCCCGCCGTCTCGCATTCGGTCACCAGCTTTTCGGCCTGCTCACGCATCACGCGCGAAAGGCCGTCTCCTGATGTCTCCCACTGGGCGACCAGAAAGCTCATTGCGGCTCCGATTCTCTAGAGCAGCCAGCGTGCAAGAAGCATGGCAGCCCCGCCAAGGGCGAGGCCGGATAGTAACAGGAAAACACCGTCCTTAGCTGTTAGTCCAACCCCCATCAGCACGATCGACACCCCGGGGAGCACCGGACCGAAGGGAATCAGCCCCAGCGGATAGGTGATTAGCGACGCAGCCACGCAGATCAGCGCCACTGCAAAGACGAAAGGCGGCCGCGTTAGCCATTCGAGGCGCGGAGCGGTCAGGGCGTCGGCCGTGTGCGCCGTCTTCCGCGCCGCTGCCGCCACTGCGACAAGCTGCGAGCGTTTCATGGACAAGCCCAGAAGCTTCCTGGGCAGCACGGGATGCTTCGCGCCGAACAGCATCTGGACCGAGACGAGCAGCGTCACCGTCGCCACCAGCCAGGTGGCGCCGGGCACGATCGTCAGCGGGGAGATCGCAATGAGCCCCAGAAGCAGGATCACCGCCCCGAAGGAGCGGCGTTCCATGATGTCCATGAGCTGGCCGAGCGTGACGGTCTCCCCGGACGTTTCCGTCACAAGACAATTGACCAGGCCGGTGAAGTTCTGCCGGCCCTTTGGGACGGCGCCCGGCTTACTTGTTCTTCCGCTCGTCATAGACCCGTGTGGGATCGCGGAGGTAGGTGCGGCTGTAGTGAGCCTCGGGCTTTCGCTGGTTGGGCCAGAATTTGACGGTCCAGGCATGCACGTTCTCTGCCTGCTGATAGAGCCGCTGACAATCAAGGTTCGGAACGGGTTGGCCCTCGGGGCGGTTCCCGTCCTTGCAGCTGAAGCCATCTTTTGTCAGCGCAGTGCGCGCCTTGGCTTCATCGCCCTGATTGTAGGTAAGGGAAATATAGGCGCGGAATGTGGTGTCGACCGCCCCTTCGGCGTCGCGCTCCCAGAAGCCGAACTGCGTGCCGGCCGGCCCTGCCCCCTGCGGCGGGCGCGGACCGTTGGCGACCTGAGGCATGCTGCTGCAGGCCGATGCGGCCGTGAGGGCGGCAATGGCGGCGGCGATGGCAAGTTTCATCCAACTCCCCTTGATACGTCTAACCCAAGCACCGTGCCCCAAGCGGCGCGACCATAGCCCCGCCGTCTGCGCCGTCAAAGGCGCCAGCCGCAGCGAAATGTGCGGCTAAACCTTCCGCCCTAATCGTTCCGCCTTAAACCTTGCGCCCTAAACCTTGCGCCAAGTCGATCCGCCCGGGCCGTCCATGATTTCCACGCCTTCGGCGGCGAGTTCCTTCCGGATGCGGTCGGCTTCGGCGAAGTCCTTCGCCTTGCGTGCAGCCACGCGAGCGGCGACTAGGGCATCGATGCGCGAGGCGTCTCCTTCATCGCCACGCGCCCAGTCTTCCGGATCCTGCTGCAACAGGCCGAGCAGGCGGCCGGCGGCCAGCATCGCGCCCTTGAGGCGCGGCCAGTCATGCAGCTCGGACTTGTTCGCCTCCGTTGCGATCGCGGAAAGTTCGGCAAGGGCGAGCGGCGTGTTGAGATCGTCGCTGAGGGCGGCGAGCACGCCTTGCGGCGGCTCGACATTGTCAGCCTCGACATCCATCCGGCGCAACGCGTTGTAGAGACCGTTGAGCGTCGTCCTGCTCTGCGCCAGCAGCGACTCCGTCCAGTCCAGCGGTCCGCGATAATGGGCGGACAGAAGCGCAAAGCGCATGACCTCGCCCTTATACGTCTTCAACAGATCGTGGACGAGTTTCACATTGCCGATCGACTTCGACATCTTCTCCGAGTCGATGTCGAGGAAGCCATTGTGCAGCCAGTAGCGCGCCATTGGCTTGCCGTGGGCGCATTCGCTCTGCGCGATCTCGTTCTCATGGTGCGGGAAGATGAGATCGAGCCCGCCGGCGTGGATATCGATCGTCTCGCCCAGCACGGCCTTGGCCATGGCGGAGCATTCGATGTGCCAGCCCGGCCTGCCCTCGCCCCACGGGCTTTCCCAGCGCGCCTCCTTCGGCTCGCCCGGCTTGGCGGCTTTCCACAGCGCGAAGTCAGCCGGATCGCGCTTGGCCGTGTCGACCTCGACGCGCGAGCCCGCAACGATCTCGTCGCGCGGCTGCCTCGACAGCTTGCCGTAGTCCGGCATGGACGGAACGTGGAACAGGACGCCGGCATTCCCGGCATAGGCATGACCCTTCTCGACCAGCGTCTCGATGATCTCGATCATGCCCGGAATATGCTCGGTCGCGTGCGGACGGATGCTGGGCTCGATGACGCCGAGCGCGCCCATGTCCTCGCGATAGATCCGCTCATAGAGCTCGGTTACCTCGCCGATCGGCCGGCCACTTTCCGCTGCGGCGGCTATGATCTTGTCGTCCACATCGGTGATGTTCGCGGCGTAAACCACCGCGTCCTCGCCATACACATGTCGTAGTAGGCGAAATAAAACGTCGAATGCGACAGGGGGCCGCGCATTGCCGATATGGGCGTAGGAATAGACCGTGGGCCCGCAGACATACATCGTCACGTGGCTGGGGTTTTGCGGCGAAAACAGCTGTTTTTCGCGTGCGAGCGTA
>DASYKO010000099.1:0-13306 GCA_035995285.1 Hyphomonadaceae bacterium
GGCATCCCGCCTGCGGCCGCGCGCGGGTCGTCCGAGCTCTGTGGCGGTTCAACGCCACGCGCGCTCGCAAGCTGATAGAAGACACGTTATGAAAACCCTGGACTCTCCGAAAGAACGTGGGATCCGAGGGGCTCAGACCAATCAGGGTGCAATTCGAAACGGTCCGAACGCACTAGGTCGTCAATGACCAATCTGTCGGAGTCATACCCGCTCATTCTACGGAGAGATCGCCGAGCTGTCCTAGCTACACCGGTGCTGACGAGACCGGCGTAGTCCCTGCCATGCTTTTGATCGAGCGAACTGAACCGGGCTGCAGCGATCGTGGCGTCATTAGCGCTCTCTCTCAAATAGTGATCAACGTCGATCTTTCCCAAATTGTTCAGCCACGCACCAGAAAGTGCGCGAAAGCACGGAAGGGCAAAATTGCCACGATTAGCGCTGTGCTCAGCGCCTTTCGCTAAGTAAGGAATGATTCGACCTGCAGCTCGCACCCCAATCACCGCGATTTCTTCATACGATTCGCCGCGCATTAGCTCGTCAAGCGAGGTTTGAGGCGAACTCTTCTTATTCATTCGCTGTCCTGAAGATCGAGTAGATATTCCGAGCCTTGGATCGCATGCTCAATTGCGATCACTACTCTCGCATAGGATGCTCGTTTCGAGTACGCCCTCGTGGTTCGACGGGCTCACTGCGTGCCGCTCACCTGAGGCTGCTCTGGCATTTCAGCCGAGCGTCGATGACGCCCTCATGGTGAGCAGGCGGCGAAGCCGCCAGCCGTCGAACCACGAGGGCGGCGTGCTCACCGACGCACGCCACAAACGCAAAACTCCCCACGGGGATAACCCTAGGTCCGAAAACCTACCCGCCTGATTCCACGCCGAATCTACTAGGACCAATGTCCCATTGGTAGGAAATATTTCCTACACCTCGGATTCCGGGGTATACTGGCTCCTGACAGACAAGGAGTTGGGAATGGCGAGAAGGATGAAACGGGACGGGATCGAGGCGCGGGCGCGGCAGGTGGTGATGCAGGTGGCGGGGGCGCTGGCGCTCACCGCGGACGGCATTCTCCGCTCCTCGACGCACAAGGAGGTGACGGCGCGGCGGATCGCTTTCTACGTGCTGCACTCGGCCTACGGGCTGAGCCTGGGGCAGACGGCGGTGGCGTTCCGCGTCGACCGCTCGACGGTGGCGATCGCGTGCAAGACGATCGAGGAGCGGCGCGACGATCCGGACTTCGACGCGTGGATGGCCGCGCTGGAGCGCTCGGCCGCCGCAGCGCCCGTGCCGGCCGAGCCCGAGGCGCTCGCCCTCACGGGAGGCAAGTGATGATCGAGCTGGTGGATGAGCTGGAGGGTGGTGCGGTGGATGGCGCGGTGGATGATGCGGTGGGTGATGCGATGGGTGAAGTGGAGATACCGCGCGGGAGCGAGGCGAGGCTGAGGCGTGCGCTGCGGCAGATGAGGCGGTCGGGGCGGCGGCTGGTGCGGTGGCAGGAGGGCTGGCGCGTGATGCATGGCGGGGGCGTGGTGGCGGAGCTCACGGTGGAGGAGGGTGCGTTCCTGATGGCGGAGCATCACGTGGTCGACGCAGCGGGCGGCGGCATGGTCCTCGCGGCGGCTCAGGTGGTGGAGGCGGACGCTGCGCCCGATGTAGCGCCGGTGAGCGGCGCGTGGGTGTTCGAGGCGGCCGGCAAGCACATCGCCAAGGGGACAGGCCGCGGGTTCGACCGGCTGGCGCGGCGTGCGAGCGAGGGAGAGGGGCCGCTGACGTTGCGCCACATAGCGGCGGGGCTGCGGTTGATTGCCGATGCGGAGAGCGCGGCGCGCCTGCCCGGCATGACGATGGACTGGTCCGGCATGCCGGCGGAGAAGCGCAAAGGCCGCGGCGGCGGTGGCGCTGTGTCGCCCTCTGCACGCGATGCGACGCGGCGGGTGGAGAAGATACGCGCAGCGCTGGGGGACGAAGCGTTCGATGTGCTGTGGGCGCTATGCATCCTGCGCCGCCCCATGCCGAAGCTGGCGGCGCAGCTGGGCGTGCCAACGCGCCAGCTGACTCGGCGCCTGCCGGAGATGTTCGACGTGATGGCTGCGGTTTACGATGGCTAGAGCGGAGACTGGGAGAAGCGATCGAAGCGGGTGAACGATCGGGGCGTCTAGCTCCTGCGCTTGGCCTTGCCATACATCGCCGTCGCGATAGCGATGCCGCCGGCTATCAGGGCAAATCGGCCCGGCGTGGTGATGTTCGCAAGTATCATGGCGAGCCCGCACACGAGAACTATGCAGCCACTGATCAGGAGATATCGTTGCTGAGTGGTCATCTCCGCATCATAGCCTTGAACGGGGCTTGGGGAAGGGCCTAAGGGCGAACTTCAAGACAGCGAAGCGGCGGCCTTAACGGTCCGCAAAATTCTGGCCTTAAGGTCCCCGTAGCAGATACGCCGCCGCGCCGTCGCAGATCAGGCGGCCGCCTGCGCCACTGCCCTGATCCGCGCGAGCATCGACTTCAACCCGTTCGATCTCTGTGGCGTCAGTGCATCCGACACGCCCAGCTCGCGGAAGAAGGCTTCGGCGTCGAAAGCCAAAATGTCCCTGGGCGACTGGTCGGAGAAGAGCTGGAGCAGCATCGCGACCAGGCCGGAGACGATCATCGCGTCGGAGGCGCCGCGAAAGCGGAGTGCGCCGGGTTTGGTAGTGGAGGGTTCTGCCACCAGCCAGACCTGGCTGGAGCAGCCCATCACCTTGTTGACGTCGTCATATTCGTGCGGAGCGAGCTGGGGCAGGGCCTTGCCCAGGTCGATGAGATGCGTGAAACGCGCCTCCCAGTCGCCGAGGAAGGCAAAATCGTCTTTCAGCTTCTGGGCTTCGTCGGCAACGCTCATACTGGGCAAATGGCCTGCCCCACGCGACAAGGCAAGCGGAAGCGCGCGCATCTGTCGGCTGCGGCACGACGAAAAGTCATGGCCTCCGGGGCTATCGGGCGGCGGGGCGGGCCGGAATAGTCGGGGCACTGGTATTGGGGGGACGGGCCCCTAGTTCAGGTTCGCTGTCTCGGCCTGCAGCCAGTCCACCACGCATTTCACGAACGGCCTGCGCACCGAGGCGGTGGTGTGCGCGATGTGATAGCTGTGCTCGACCTCAAGCGGCGTCTTTGCAAACTCTGCCAGCTCCCCGCGATCGATCTGGTCCTGCACCAGGATGCGCGGCAGCAGGGCGAGGCCCTGTCCCAACTTCACCGCCTGGATCGCCACCAGGAAGTCCTCGATCACATAGGCCGGGTTCAGCTGCGAGACATCGACCTTCGCAAGGTCGAGCCAGTCGCGCCACTCGTTATAGCCCGCTGTCTGGATTCGCCGCGTCTGGCCGAGCAGCGCCATGAGATCGCCGTCGGACTGCAGAAGCAGTTCCGGCGAACACACCGGGGCGAGCTCGCCCTTCACCAGCCGCGTCGACACCAGGCCCTTGTACTCGCCGAGACCATAGCGCACCGCGAGGTCCGCTTCCTCTCGCTCGAGATCGATGAGGCGCGTCGAGGTGATGAACTCGATCTCGATATCCGGATGGGCTTCCCTGAAAGCGGGAAGACGCGGCACCAGGAACTGCCCGGCGAACGAAGCCAGCGTCGCGATGCGGCAGACATTCGAGCGGGGCCCGCGCCGGTGATAGTGCGAGAACGCATCAAGCATCATGGCGAATGCCGGCCGCAGCGCCTCCATGAGGGTGTAGCCCTCCTGCGTCAGCGACAGCCCCGACGGCGCGCGCACGAACACCTGGGAGCCGATGAAATCTTCCAGTGCGATCACGTGCTTGGAGACGGCGCCTTGCGTGACGCCCAGCTCTTCCGCCGCGCGCGAAAAGCTGAGATGCCGCGATGCGCACTCGAACGCGCGGATGGAATTCAGCGGGGGCAGGATCCTTGCCATGGCCGCGCTGAGTACAGCGTACGTGAACCCCAGCGCAAGCTGCGCACGATTAAGTACACGCAACGCTTTGTTTGTGCTCGGACAAGCGGACGGGAGGCGGGGCCCGAAACGGAATCAGAAAAGGATAAGCGGGCGAGACCGGACCTGGTCTCGCCCGCAGTTTTCGGGCCGGAAGCTGCACGCCGAGGGGGCAAGGCGGCTTCCGGCCCTGTCGCCCCGCAGCGGGTCGTCCTCCGCTGCGGGAGATTTCAGGTGCTTAGCGGCTCGCGACCTGAGCCATCTCCACGTTGTGCAGGGCCGCCACGTCAGGGCGGCCAAGCTTGGTCACGGCCTTGGTGAGCATGTCCTCTGCGCAGCGCTTTTCGGCGATGCGGAGCGAGATCGGGCGCTTGGAGTCTTCCCGGCAGAGATAGGCCGCCCGGTGCTGGAAATCCGAATAGATTTTCTCGGCCGGCTGGCTCTTGTAGTAGGAGAACGACGCGCGGATCTCGCGGGTTTCGGCCGAGGCGCCTTGCGGAGCGAGGAACGCGCCCGCCATCAGGACCAGAGCAACCGCAGAGATCTTACCGGAGGATTTGAACGTCTTCATGGGGAGGAGCTTTCTTTGTTGCAGCCCGTCTTGTGCGGGCATGGCGACTACATGGGGCGCCTCGGCGCGAAGCGGTATCGAGAAGGGCTCGGGGCGCCCAATACGAAATCTCATGGCCAGCTTCGGTTTCTGAACTTGAATGAAGCGCGCGCCATCCCATTGTCAGCAGCCATGGCGGCTTTGCCCTGCTGTTATGGCGGGATCGTCGCGCAGAGGTGGCAGGAAGGCGACAGTCCGCCAGCATCTGTAACGATGCATTCGCAACAACTTACGTAGATTTTTTTGGCGGGGCCTTAGTCTGAAATCCGGCGGCGATCAGGCCAGGCCCTCTTGCTTCTGCTTTCTCGCCCGGCGGGGCGCGGGAGGCGACTTCGGGGGCTCGGCGGCGGCAACGCCCATCAGAGACCTGATGTGATCGCCCACGCGCATCGCATTGGCGACGGTCGTGAGCGTCGGGTTAACCGAGGCGGCAGAGCAGAAGAAGCTCGTGTCCACGACATAGAGATTGTCGAGCTCGTGCGCCTTGTTCCAGCGGTCCAGCACCGATGTCTTGGGATCGTCCCCGAACCGGATCGTGCCGTTCTGGTGGGCGGTGCCATAGAGCGGGATGAGCTGATCCATCTGGAAACGATGCTGCATGATCGGATGCTTGTGATCGACAAGCCCGTCGAGCGAACGGTCGAGTGTGTTCACAAGACGCTCATGCCCCTGCAGGTTGTTGTTCGTGTAGTCGAGATGGATGCGGCCATCGGCGGTCAGGCGCACGCGGTTCTCGGGTTTCGGCAGGTCTTCCGAGATCACCATCATGGAAAGGATGCGCGTGGCGGCAGCCTCGGAAATCTCATTGGGGATCAGGAAGCTCGGCACCCAGTTCGAGATTTCGCCCTCCAGCGTCTGGCCGGACATGTATTCCAGCATCTGGATGTGTCCCATCGGGAAGTCGAAGCCGCCCGTCGGGTCCTTGTGGTAGAAATCATTGACGCCGAGCGTCTTGGGGAAGGTCGTGTCCACCGGCGCGGGACTGACCGAGATCATCGCCGTCAGGTTGTGGAACATGTAGTTGCGGCCCACCTGGTCTGACCCGTTAGCGAGGCCATTGGGATGCGCCGCATTCGCGGAGGCAAGCAGGATCGCCGCCGAGTTCACCGCGCCCGCGGCCAGCGCCACGAATTCACCGCTCCAGCGCTCCTCGCCGTGCGCTGTGGAGCAGACGATGCTGGTGACGGATTTGCCTGACGGGTCCGTTTCGAGGCGAACCACCTTGCGGCCGGTCAGCAGCGTGACGTTCGGCAGGTCGAGCAATGGTTCGATGGCGATCGTTCGGGCGTCGGCCTTGGCCTTCACCAGACAGGGATAGCCCCCGCACGTCTTGCACTTGATGCATTTGGATATGATCGGGTTCGCTTGGTCGAGGCGGATGCCGAGCGGCAGCGAGAACGGCTTCCAGCCCTGGTTCTCCCAATGCGTCTTCAGCGCCTGCACGCCGGGATCGTGGTGGATGGCGGCGTAGGCATAGGGCGGCTCGTCACCCGTCTCGGTCGGGTCCTCGCCGCGATTGCCATGCACGTGCCAAAGCGTTTCAGCCTCCGCATAGTAGGGCGCCATCTCGGTGAGATCGACCGGCCAGGCGGGCGAGACGCCGTCGGCGTGCTTCACCTCCTCGAAGTCGCTCTTGCGCAGCCGCATCAGGCACGCGCCATAGAAGGTGGTGTTGCCGCCGACCCAATAGTGCGTGTTCGGAACGAAAGCGCGGTTTTCCTTGTCGTACCATTTCTCCTGCGTGCGATAGCGGTGGCGGACGAAAACCTCGTGGGCGTTCCAGTTCTCGATCTCGCGCGGCACATGCTCGCCGCGTTCGAGGATCAGGATGCGCTTGCCGGTGGGCGCGAGGCGCTGGGCCAGCGTGCCGCCGCCCGCTCCGCTGCCGATGATGACGATGTCGAAGTCGGACATGATCTGATCCTACTTGGGGCCTGATCCTACTTGCTGTCTGGCAGGTGATACCTGGCGGAGCCCTTGCGCAGGGCGAAGCGCACCCAGGATTCGGGCAGGTAGTGCATCAGCGCGGCTGCGATCGCGTTGTGCCAGCCGGGCACGACGACGACACGGCGTTGCTCATTGGCGCGAATGGCGATGGCGGCGACCTGGTCGGCCGTCTGGAACAACCGGCGATTGGCGTTGTCCATGACCTCCTTGGTGCCGTTGGCCTCCGCAAATTCGGTGAGCGTGAAGCCGGGGCAGATCGCGGTGACGTTGACCCCATGCGCGCGCACCTCAGCATCAAGCGCCTGGCTGAACTTGATCGCGAGGCTTTTGGCGCCGGGATAGAGCGAGTGCCCGGCAACGCCAGGCGCGAAACCCGCAAGCGAGGCGACGTTGATGATTGCGCCGCTTTTCCGCTCCACCATGCCGGGCAGCACGCCATAGCTGAGGCCGCAGGCAGTCACGATCAGCGTCATCAGGAAATCGCGCTGCTTCTCCCAGGGCGCGCCAGTGAAGCTCTGCGCGATGCTGAAGCCGGCATTGTTGACCAGCACATCGACGACACGGCCGCGCTGCGCGACAGCGTCTAGCACCGGCTTGTGGCCCTCCCACACCGCAAGGTCGGCGCAGATAACGATGGCCTCGATGCCATGCTTGGCCGTCAGCTCCTTGCCGAGGGCTTCAAGGCGATCGGCGCGGCGGGCGACCAGCGCCACGTCGTATCCTTTGGCAGCGTAGGCGCGCGCGAAGGCGGCCCCGATGCCGGACGAAGCGCCGGTGATCAGCGCGAGCTTTCGGGGAGAACTGGTCGATGCGGGCAAGTCCCACCCCTGGAAACGAACGATCGATCCGCGCGAGATGCACGGAGCGGATATGCTCTTCGTCCCCATAGAGGCGGCGCAAGTCGCCGAACTACATCCGGATCATACAACCAGCCGATGCAAAAAGGAAACGCCCGCCGAAAAGGCCGTGCCTATGGCGTGCGGCTGAAGCCTCAGATCGACTTGGCCGCTTCCGATTTCAGCCACGCCACCACGTCGGGAACGAGCGGCGAGCGCTTGAAGTTGGGCGTGTGGCAGATGTGGAAGGTGTATTCGTTCTTCACCCGTGCATCGGAGAAGACGACCAACTCGCCGCGCTTCACCCGCTCGCGCACGAGAATCTCCGGCAGCAGCACGACGCCCTGGCCGTGGCAGGCTGCCGTCAGCGCCACCTGGAATTCCTCGATCACGATGGTCGGCTTGGTTCCGGCGAAATCGGTCTTGGTGAGCTCGGCATAATCGCGCCACTCATTGTAGGTCGCGCACTGGATGCGCCGCTCGTTGAGCACGATGGTCTGCGGGTCGCGCTGGTTGCGCTCATAGATTTCCGGCGTGCAGACGCCGTAGAGCACGGGCTCGGACAGGGGTGTCGAGACCACGCCGTCCCAAATTCCCCCGCCATAGCGGACGGCGATGTCGAATTCTTCCTTGGCGAGGTCGACAAGGCGGATGGTGGTCAGGAATTCGAGTTCGATGTCGGGAAACTTCTCGCGGAAGACATGCAGCCGCGGCACCAGGAACTGGGAGGCGAACGAGGCCGTGGTCGACACCCGGCAGACATTCGATCGCGGCGGGCGGCGCGAATAGCGCGAAAATGCCTCGCCCAGCATGTTGAAGGCCGGCGCGATTGCCTCCTTCAGCGACCCGCCCTCATTGGTCAGCACCAGTCCGCCGGGCTCGCGGTGGAACAGCTGCGCGCCAATGAAATCCTCCAGCGCGATCACCTGCTTGGAGATGGCCCCCTGCGTCACGCCCAGCTCCTCGGCCGCGCGGGAAAGGTTGAGATGGCGCGAAGCCGCCTCGAAGGCGCGCACGGCGTTCAACGGGGGCAGGGGTTTGACCATGACCCACATCTAGGGCGTCTTGCTCGGCGGATAAATCCACGAATGTCAGAGAATTTTTCGACAGGAATTTTTCGGCGCCCAACCAGGCGGCCCAAAGTCCGGTCAGGGTAGGCCAACCTTCTTCCGGTCGGCCTTCGTCAGCCGCCGGGCTGATACCGCGTAGGCATTTCTGCGGCCATAGAGCTTTTCCGCCGCCAGGTCCGACAGCTTGCGGGCGTGCACCACGTCCTCGAACGGCAGCTCCACCTTCCGCTTTACCACCGCATTGGCAGCGTTCCGTACCGTCTCGGTGCGCGTGGGGTTGGGTTCGAGCACGATGTCCCACCACGCCCCGTCGCGGAACAGGTGCGCCTGGCGCATCGGACCCAGATCGCGGCGGCGCGCCTCAGGATCGTCCTTCGGCCGCTTTCTGGGATTGTACCAGCCCGGCCGCCGGTTGAATTTCAGGATCCCGGTCTTGGGATGCACATAGAAAAGCGTGCAGCTCTCCTTGACCGGCGTCAGGCGCTTGCCTTCAAGCACCACGACTTCGCCGTCCACCATCTTCGTGTTGGTGTCGACATAACCGCGGACATGGTCGAGCACGTGCTGCTGCACCACCGATGTCGGCCGGATATGCTCGGCGATGTCGGAATGCACCTTGTCCCACGGCCGCCCGACATTGGATTCCAGATAGCGGCGCAGCGGGGCGAGATTCTCGTTGAGCATCTTCGTGCTCTCGGTTTTCTTCGGCGGGACGCGCTGGCGCAGAGCATTGCCCTCGCCATCATCGAGGGCATGAGTCCGCCCCTTCCGCCGCCAGCCATTGCCGGCGCGCGGACGCTCTACGATGACCTTGGACATGTCCTTGCGCATGGGGCGCGGCCCATAGCACAGGGCCCGACTATCGCCGAATTATTCTTCAGTTACCCAAGCCTGTCAGACGCCCCAGCGCCTCGAGATAGCGCTTGAACGCCTTGCGGCCGTCCGGCGTGAGGCGCGCTGTCGTCAGTGGCCGCCGATTGCGGAAGCTCTTGTCGATGGCAATGTAGCCGGCCTCTTCCAGCTTGCGCAGGTGGACGGAGAGCGTGCCGTCCGTGGCGCCGACCTTTTCCTTCAGCGTGTTGAACTCAGCCGCATCCGACGCCGCGAGATAGGCCATCACGCCCAGCCGCACGCGGCCATGGATCACATCGTCGATCTGCGCGATGTCGAATTCGTTGGTGATCGGGTCCACTCGGGGCGGCTTTCTCAAGAGCTTACTTTTCTCCGCATGATCAGGCCGCCGGGCAGGGCCATGAACGCGAGCAGGCCCAGGCCCATCACCAGCCACATCTCGTTCTGTCCGACAAGGAAGGCCATCACCACCGCCGTCACGCAGCACCCCGCCGCCAGCAGCAGCAGCCACAGATGCCGGCGCAGGATGCCCTGAGCGAGCCACGCGCTGCCATAGATGGTCATGGCAATCGAGGGCCAGACCACGGCGTAGTTCACCTTCATCTTGTAGCTGGCGACGATCAGCACTGCGATGCAGGTCATGCACATGAACCCGGCGACGCTCCACGCTCCGGTGAACATCCGCGCGGCGAGGCCCGTGCTCCTGTAATAGCCGCGAAAGCCGAACCAGATCAGCAGGGGAAGATAGACCGCCGTTGCCGGTCCCCATGCCAGAAAGCCGAAGCGCTCATACCAGTTGTCCGGCCATGGCGCGGCGCCGGTCATCCCCACCCACGCGTAGATGATGTTGAGGCCATAGAGCAGGCCCGGCCAGAAGATCTGCTCGCCGAAATGACTCGGCGCCGGCCCTCGGTCTTCCGCAAGCTCCTTCATGAAGGCGAGGTCTTCACGCGCCGCACGCGCCTGGTCAGTCATGGCCAATCTTTCAAGTCATGAATTCCATCAAGACGGAATCTCTCAGTCACGCAAAATGCCCTCGCGGGCTTTACACGTCAAGTACTTGAAAATCTCAAGTGAGTCGTGATATCGAGGTCGGGCAGCCGGGGACAGTCCGGCGTGGTTGGCCCGGGAAGATCCGGCAGAGCAGGGACAAGACAGATGAAAATCCAGACGACGCTTGCCAGCGCCATGGCGCTGATCGCGGCCGCATGCGCGAGCGCAACCGACAAGCCCGCGCTTGCGCAGAGCCAGCCATCAAAAGGTGAAGGCTCGCAGGCCGCGAAGCCCAAGCTAGACACAAAGACGCAAGGCTATGTCGACCAGATGCTCTCCTATTCGATGATGATCCGCACCGGCCGCTACGAGGTTGCGAATGATGCGGTGAAGACGATGGAAGCCGCCGTCGCCGCCGATCCCAACAACGCCGAACTCCACGCACAGCTCGGCAACGCCTACCTGCTGCAGGCCGTTGGGGGCGACCAAACGAAGTACGCCGAACTCTTCGCCATCCTCGGCAAGGGTTATGCTGAGCACGGCAAGGCGCTCGAACTCGACCCCAACAACGTCACCGCCCTCGGCGGCCACGGTTCGCAGTCGCTGACGTTCTCGTTCATCCGCCAGAAGCCCGAACTCGCGACGCAGGGGGTCGCTGAAATGAACCGCGCCGTCGCCCTGTCTGCGAACACCCATGAGGGAGGTGTCCAGCGTCTGTTGCGCGCCCTCGTCAGCGTCAACCTGCCGAAGGACAAGCGCGATTACGCAACCGAAAAAGCCGACTTGGTCTCCCGCTTCGCGGACTCCGAAGGCCTCAACTCGGGCGACATGATCCGCGTCATCGCCGGCGACCTCAGCGTCGAAGCCGGCGATTCCGCCGCCGCCCGCACCGCCTACATACTCGCCGCCAAATCCCCCCGCCGCGGCGGCGACCTCGCCCGCAAGCGCCTCGCTGCGCTGGACACCGGCGGCGTTGCGCCCTCTGACATCTCCCAGCTCCGCGCCGACACCGCCAAGTGCACGACGTGTCACGGGAAGTAAGGAACGCCCAGCCCAAAAACAAAACCGCCCCGGCTCATCACCGGGGCGGTTTCATATTCAGATCAGACGAGACCTACTTCTTGGTCACTTCCGAGAAGCACTGGCCGGCGTCGCCGATGGCGTGCTCGGCGAGGCAGAAGGAGAGGTCGGCGCGGGTGTAGGCGGCCGAGACGCAGGCCTGCAGCTGGAGTTGCGACCAGTCGATGCAATCGAAGGTCTGCTTGTCCCTCATGGCCGTCTTCACGTCGTCCTTGTTGGTCTTCTCGGCTTCGAGAACGTGGAAGGCCGCGAGCGTGACGATGCGGTTGGCGGTGCCTTCACGCTTCGGATCAACCTTCAGCGGGGCAGCCGGCGCAGAGATGACGCCAGCCGTGGTGAGAGCAGCGGTCGGGGCCGAGGCCAGGATCGAGACCTTGTCCCACACCGACTTCTCGCCATGCGCATTCGACAGCACGATGCCGAGGTCCGGACCGGCGAAGAGTTTCTGGGCCGCTTCGGTAACAGGGCGCTGCGCCTTGGCGGAAGCTTTCAGACCGTTGGCGACGCCCGATGCGTTCGGAAGGCGCGCCTTGCCCCAGGCAACATCCTGCAGCTTGTAGGCCTGGTCCTTCACGAAGGCGGCGGCGCTGGAGATGCGGCCGGCGTCGCGCGAGTTGGCGGAGAGCGCATCCTGCAGCGCATCCTCGCCGCCTTTCAGCGTGCGGGCATAGGCCACGTCATTGCGGAAGCCGGTCATCACGCGCTCACGGCCGTAGTAGGCGTCGATGTCTTTGACCGCCGCAGCGAAGTCCTTGTCCTGCGCGGCGACCATGGCCGAGTAGGCGATCCAGCCCGACGACAGCTGGTCCGGGTTTTGCGCGCCGAACGTGTCGAGAGCGGTGTCGAGTTCCTTGCCGCTCTTGAGCGGGGCCGCCTGGATGGCGGTCACGTCGCCCTGGTATTGACCATAGTGAGCGGCCGCCGAGGGCAGAACGCGAGGTTCAGCAGACTGGGCGAAAGCAGGAGCAGAGAGCGCGAGGGCGAGCGCAACAGCGGCGAGCCCGGTCGTGGAACGCATTAAAACCTCCGACGGAAAGTTTGAGTGGTTGCTGCGGTCCCCACCAATCGCGGCCCGCTATGTGCTTTCCAGACCAAGTTGCTCTTGGATTCCTTGATGCATGGTTAGGATGCTTGATGCACTTCCGGGGTTCAAGGGGCATACTGTCACTGGCAGCAGTCAAATGACGGCCTCGCGCATCATTTGGCTGGTCCTCGCAGTCGTTGCGGCAGTGTGGGCCATAGCGCTCGCTGTGCCCGTTTGGATCAGCGTCCTGGCATTAACCTGCGCTGTCCTGCCGGTTCTCGCCGGCTTGTTTCTGTACGGTTACGCGACACCTTCGCGCACAGCCGAGATCGAGATCTCGATTTGGATTGGTCTTGCAACGGTTGGCGCAGCCTCGACAGGCGGGACGGCCTCGCCCCTGATCATCCTCTTCGCCGTTGCGCTGGCCTTCGCCTGGACATCAGGGGTTAAGCGGCTCGGCGCCGAAACGGCTGGCTTTTCCCTGATCGGCCTCGCCGTTGCGTCACTTGCCGGAGCTAACGGAACCTGGCTCGACAGTAAGGACTCTGACACGCTTGCAATGGTCTACGCCGTTGCCGCCGTGGCCCTGCTCGGCGCGCTCGCAGCCCTCTTTGCGCGCCCTCAAGCCGGCGCGGCAGGGCAGGTGCTCAAGCCCGTCGTCAGCAAACAGCCCGATCCGGAATCACTGCTCAGGCTCCGCCAGCTCGAAGCGCGCACGCGCGAGGCCGAAGCGGCGATAGAGGCAGTGCAGAGGGAACTCGCCGAAGCCAACGCCAAGCTGGATGCGCGCACCACCTTCTTCGCGCAGACCAGCCACGAATTGCGCACGCCCCTTAACGCCATCATCGGCTTTACCGGGACGTTGCTGATGCGATTGCCGGGACCGCTGACCGGCGATCAGGAATCTCAATTGACGACCGTCCAGTCAAGTGGCCGGCACCTCCTTGCGTTGAT
>DASYKO010000100.1:0-8792 GCA_035995285.1 Hyphomonadaceae bacterium
GAAGTCCTCCGTCACGCGGCCATCGAACACCAGGCCCTTCTCGGGATGATTCGGATCCTCGAACCGCGCCGCATCGCCGAGGCAGTAGAAGCCCTCCTCGTCGAACACCTGCGCGTTCTTCTCCGGCATGTTGAGATAGCCGCGCATCACTGTCGGGCCCTTGACGCGCACCTCCATCTTGTTGCCCACCGGCGCAAGCTTCAGCGTCGTTCCCGGCAGCGGCACGCCCACCATGCCTACACGCTCGAGAATCCAGTGCGTCATCGTCACGCCCTGCGTCTCTGTCGCGCCATACATGGTCAGCAGCGGAATGCGCAGGCCGGTCGATGCAATCGAAAGGTTCTGGATGCGCTCATACACATCGTCCGACAGCGTCGCCCCGCCATAGATGAAGGCCCGCATCCGCGAGAACACCGCATCGCGCAGCTCGATATCCGCCTCCATCGCCTCGGCCAGCATGCCGAACGCGATCGGCGCCGAGCCAAAGGCCTGCGGCCGCACTTCTTTCAGGTTGGCGATCGTTATGTGGAACAGACCCGGCATCGGCCGGCCCTCGTCGATGTGGAACGTGCCGCCCAGCGACAGCACGTTGTTGAAGTTCACATTGCCGCCCGAGATGTGGCTCCACGGCATCCAGTCGAGCGTCTGCGGAATCTCGTTGGGGTCATGCGGCTCGCCCTCGATGGCCGAGCGCGCCGCGACCTGCGCCGTCATCTGGCCCTGGGATTGCGGCGTCGGCTTGGGCATGCCGGTCGAGCCCGAGGTGAAGAGATATTTCCCGACCGCATCCGGCCCCAGCCATTCCATCGCCGTATCGACGACAAAGGTAGCAGACGTCTCCGCCAGCTTCGCAAAGCTCTCCGATCCTTCCGAACCGTCCGCCGAAATGATCGCGACCCCTTCCAGCGGCAGCGTGGCCAGCGCCTTGCGGAATGGATCCATCGTCTGCACGAAGATCGCCTTCGGCTTCACCGCGCCGAAGCAATGCTTCAGCTTCGCGAAGTCCGAGGACATAACCGAATACGCCATCGAGATCGGCGTCGCCGGTGCGCCGATGCGCTGGGCCGCCAGAGACATCAGCGCATGCTCGATCGAATTGCCCGACAGGATCAGCAGCGGCGCATCCGGCCCCAGCCCGCGATCCAGCAGAGCCTGCGCCAGCGAGCGCGTCATCCGCGCAGCTTCTCCGTAAGTGACTTGCCGCCACGGCCCATGATTGGGCGCGCGCTGTTTCAGCCAGGGCCGGTCAGGATGTTCCGCCGCCCGCTCATCCAGCATGTGCGGAACAGACCGCGCCGATTGTCCGATCGGCGTGCGCGAGGTGAGATAGACGACGCCGTTCGCGCCATGCCGCACCTCGATATCCGGCGCCTTGTACGGCAGATCCCGGAATGGCGGCAGTTTTGCGCCCGTTTGCGCGGTGGCCTGATCGGCCATGGGTAGCCTCCCTGACGTATCTCTGACGCTCTTACGGCGTGCTGTGACCCGGAGATTACTCATACGGAAGCCGATTGCGCAAACCGGCCAACCTGAATGTGAATTAGGTAGTTTGAGGAGGCTTACGCCGCCTTCTCCACGAAAACCGTTCCGGCCGAATACCCTGCCCCAAACGAGCAGATCAGGCCCTTATCCCCTGGCCGGAAATCATCCGAGTGCTTGTGGAAGGCGATGATCGATCCGGCGGACGATGTGTTCGCATACGTGTCCAGGACAGTGGGGCTCTCGGCTTCGCTCGCTTCGTGCCCAAGCACGCGCTCCGCGATCAGCCGGTTCATCCCCGCATTGGCCTGGTGCAGCCACAGGCGCTTGAGGTCTGT
Source organism: Hyphomonadaceae bacterium (assembly GCA_035995285.1). Lineage (GTDB taxonomy): Bacteria > Pseudomonadota > Alphaproteobacteria > Caulobacterales > Hyphomonadaceae > UBA7672. Next base: position 1,818 of record DASYKO010000100.1, read on the forward strand.
CGAGCGCAAACCGAGCCGGTCCATCTCCGACATGATCATGCCCGAGACCATGGGCACGACTTCCTTGAACACTTTGCGCCCTTCCTGGACGAATAGCTTGTCTACCTTGCCGACCCCATCCGGATCGCCGCGATTGAGGAAGCCGAAATTGTTGCGGATGTTGTTCGAGAACTGTGTCTTCAGGTGCGTGCCGAGAATCTGCCACGAGCCCTTGGGCGCAAAGTCCTCCGCCTCGATCAGCACGGCCGTCGCCACATCGCCGAAGATAAAATGGCTGTCGCGGTCGGTGAAGTTGAGATGCCCCGAGCAGATCTCCGGATTCACCATCAGCACGGATCGCGCATGCCCCGCCCGCACGAAATCCGCGCCGGTCTGGATGCCGAACGTCGCCGAGGAACACGCCACGTTCATGTCGAACGCAAAGCCCTGGCTGCCGATGGCGGCCTGCACTTCCACCGCCATGGCGGGATAAGCGCGCTGCATGTTGGAGGCCGCGCAGATCACCGCATCGATATCCGCCCCCGTCCGCCCCGCCCTGGCCATCGCCTCCTTCGCCGCCGCCACCGCAATCTCGGCCAGCACGGAAATCTGATCGTTCGGCCGCTCGGGAATATGCGGCCGCATCACCTTGGGATCGATGACGCCCGACTTCTCCACCACATAGCGCGACTTGATGCCCGACGCCTTCTCGATGAACTCAACCGAGGAATGCTGCCGCGCCTCCAGCCTGCCCGCCTTGATGTCCTCGGCGCGCTCGGCATTCCAGTTGTCGGTCCAGGCATTGAGGCTGGCGACAAGCTCGGCATTCGAGATGGAATGAGGCGGCGTGTAGAGCCCGGTCGCCGAAATCACTGGACGCGTCATGAAACACCTGAAGCTGAAGCCCAAGGCTAAGCCCCCAGCGCCCCAGCGTCGAGTAGGGACCTCTGTTACGTAACGACAAGCCTATTGACGCGCGCCCCTCTGCCGGTCCTAGCTGCCGGAAAGCATCCAAGAATGCTTGGCAAATACTCTCGGGAGACGATCATGAAATGGACCACGGGCCTGCTCGCAGGCGCAATGCTTGGCGCGACGCTCCTGGCGGGCTGTCAAACTCCGACGGCCGCAACCCAGACCGCCGCAACCAAGGCCGGGGCGGCCTGCGGGGCCACCAGCGCCACCGCCGTTCCCGACAACGCCGTCGAGCCCAAGAGCGGGCGCAAGTTCGTGCTGCAGTATCCGTGCGACCTGAAGAAGAACGAGAAGGTCACGCTGGTCCTCAACATCCACGGCTTCGGCTCGTCCTCGCAGTATCAGCACCGCTACTTCCCCGCCGGCGACTACGCCCAGAAATACCGACTGGTTGTCGTGACGCCCACCGCAGCGGCGGCCATGCCTAACCGCTCCTGGCAGGCAGCCGCAGACGACCAGTACCTGCACGACCTCACCGACCTGATGTTCGCCGAGTTCGGCAAGCAGAATATCAAGTCTTTCTGGCTCTCCGGCCACAGCCAGGGCGGCGCCACCTCCGCCCGCATCGTCTGTTCCGACTACTTCAAGACCAAGGTCGACGGCTTCTTCAGCCTCTCCGGCGGCCGCCAGGGCGGAACGACAGAGCGCAATCCGCAGTACAACGCACCCGCTGTCGGCGCGCCTGTGCCGGAGGCCCCGCCGGCTACGCCTCGCCCAACGCCAACCCCCGCGGCGGACGGCCCGGCCACCTGCGACTACTCGCACATCTACGATTCTGGCGAGTGGGAGATCGCCGCCATGCCGGACAAGTCGACCATCGCCGACAAGTTCGGCTGCACGAGCCGCGTCGCCCGTCCCGATATCATCGACGACAAACCCGGCTATGTCTGGGACCCCTCGCGCCAGAACCCCACCCGCATCGGCTGGGGCCGCCAGCAGCGCCCGGGCACGGCGAAGATGTGGGTCTATGAAGGCTGCAAGGACAAGCGCGTCGTCGCCGACGTCCTGCGCCTAGACAAGGGCCACACCGAAGGCCTCGAGCCGAAGGTGACCGAGGAGATCGTCAAACTCATGGTCTCCGCCAAGGGCGGCCGCGCGCAGAAGAGCTGAACGACCACGCGCACACAAGACACGAAGGCCGGCGCTGTCAGGCGCCGGCCACAGGTCTGTTGAGGCAGACGGCGTCAGACGACACCGCTAGGCGGAGACGTTCAAGAACGAACCCTGCATGACCATCAGTGCAATGGACTCTTTCGTCTGGGCACTGCCCTGCGCCGACGGGTCTGATGCTCTCAGTCCAAGCAACCCGCGCGCATGCGGCGACAGGGACACGCTATCGACCGGTTGACCAAGCATCTGCCGAAGCTTGGCGGCGTATGCGCCGCTGAACAGGTCGGCTGGGTTCACGTTGTCCTGAAGCGTCTGCAACTGATCCAGCCACCCCGCCTGAGACGCGGCGAAGGACGAGTCTTTCTGGGTCGCAAGGTACCTGTCAGCGGTTTCCGCAAGCGCGCTCGTGGTCGAGTACCACACATCCATGTTCGCGAAGCGTTTGCCGTCCTGCAGGGGACCGTTCATCCAGGCTCCGAGCAACAGCTTGTCGTCTGCAGACAGCGCGTCATAGAACGCCAGCGTCTCCCGATAGACATTGCCGGCGCCGTCGGTTGCCGATGACCAATCTTCCCAGAGACTGCTCATGCGATCCGCGAGGCTCGATTTCTTCAGGTCCAGCGCCTGCCTGACCGCCTGAAGGTCCTCATCGTTGAGGTTCAAAAGCTCCCTGCGAGCAACCGAGCCCTGCAATTCATCCCAGGCCTTCACCCGGTCCGCCACCGACAGCTTTTCGTCGGTGACTGACTTCGCCAGCTCCAGCGAGCGAGCGACCAGGGCCGCTTTCTCAGGCGTGTAGGTGATTGCGGATGAAGTTTTGTTCGCCGACGCAGAGGCGGCAACAGATGATACCGACATGTTCATGGCCCAACTCCTTGAACAGTTAGATGCTCAAGGTACCGAACCCACGGTTAAGGTAGCGTCACCACATCCCTGGCCGCGCACGAGGCTCAACCGATCGTGTTAGGTCTGATCCGAGCGGGCTTTGCCAATGTCGGTTGCGGCGAGGTCCAACCCGTCAGGCCGCTCCAGAGCCGCTCGCCCTACCCCCGGCTATTGCACTCCACCGCCCCCGCATAGGTCGGCTGGTCAACTATCACCTGGTCCGGCACGCTGTCGCGGAGGTAGGCGAGCAGGTCAGGCCGCTTGAGGTCGATCTCGCGCGCGCGGATCTTCTTGCCCATGGCTAACGTTGCGACACGACATCGACGAATTGGCGAATTCGTTCGCGAATTTCGGGCGCCTTCGTGAAGATCATGTAGTGGTCGGCGCCCTTGAAAGTCACGAGCGCTGCCCTGGGAATGCGAGCCGCGGCGCGGGCAGAGCCTTCGTAAGGCGAGTTCTCATCGGCGTCGCCATGCAGGATCAGGACAGGTACGGACATCGCCTCCAGCGGCCAGCGATCGACCCCCAGATCCGCATACTGGGCGCGGTCGTTCTCATTGCCCGCGTTGCGGCCGGTGGAAATCAGCGACTTCATCATGCTGCGCGCCGAGGCGACCTGCTCGGGATCATGCGCATCGAAGCCGGTGATGACGCCGCCGGCCATCTGCTCCAGCGCAAGCTGGCCGCCGGCCCACATGGCAAGGTCCCGCGCGTAGAGTACTGGGCCGGAAGGCGTCTTCTCTGCGGCTTCCTTTTGGTCGGAGACAAGCTGCGGAGCGACGAGAATGAGGCCCATTGTTCGATCCGGATGCCGGATGGCGAACTGGAGCGCCGACGCGCCGCCGCCTGAGACGCCATAGATGATTGCGCGGCGCACACCAAGTTCATCCAGTAACGCCGCGAAGAGGTCGGCCTGTTCGGCGGGCGTACGCTGCTTCGCTAGCGGAGTGCGGAGATAGCCGGGGCGTGAAGGGGCGATGGTGCGCAGGCCGGCATAGTCATCTGGGCGGGAGCGGGGACCAAAGATCATCTGGTCGTAACCGCCTGGGCGGCCGTGCAGCGCGAGGATCGGCGTGCCTTCGCCGGCGATCGCATACTCGACGTCGCCGAGTGGCGTGCGAGCTATCTGGCTTCCGGCCGTCAATTCCTTGGCGTAACCGCCCATCCAGAGCTGAAAGGCGATAGCAAGTCCCGCCACCGCCAGCACGACAAGTGCGGCAAGGCCGCTGATGATCTTCAACACCAGTTTCAGCATCGGCCTGTCCCCCCCGGACGTCTTCTCTACAGCCTACCCCCGGCTATTGCACTCCACGGCGCCGGGATAGGTCGGCTGGTCGATCATCACCTGCGCCAGCACGCTGTCGCGCAGGTAGGCGAGCAGGTCCGGACGCTTGAGGTCGATCTCGCGCGCGCGAATCTTCTTGCACAGCGCATCGCGCATGTCGGGCACGGAGCCGTCCTGCTTTCCAAGCAGGCCATAGAGCGCCTGCCGTTCCCACGCCTCGGCGTCGAGCCCGTACTCCAGCTCGCGCAGCACGATGTCGATCGAGTTGGAGGCGACCTTCGCCAGATACCCCTCGCGCCCCGGCAGCTTGTGCGCCACCACATCGCGCAGGTAATCGCGCACGCCCACCAGCAACTCGTCCGAGCGCGGCAGGTCCGTTGTGGAAAGTGTGCGCGTGATCTTGCCGCCCTTGCGCGCCCAGTCCGGGATGATGAGGTTGACGCAATCGATCTGGCATTCGGAACTGCGCCGCCCGATCATCGGCCGCTCCAGGCTGTCGTTCGTCCCGTCGCGGAATGACTGCGCCATGGTGAGGCAGCCGACCGACCACCAGAACGAGCCGAACACCTCCCAGAATTTCAGCGCATCCTGGTCGACCTTCATGCCCTTCACGGACTGATAGCCCGCAACCATCTCCTTGATCTCGCCAAACCCGCCGACCGGCTTTTCCGCCACGCCGAACCGCCACGAGCGCGTGATCAGCCAGCCCAGATCGCGCATCGGATCGCCGATATGCGCCAGCTCCCAGTCAAGCACCGCAACGACGCCCTCATCCGGCGTCACGATCAGATTCCCGTTCCGGAAATCCGAATGCACCAGCCCCGGCTTGCGCTTCTTCGGCAGGTTCTCCAGCAGCCACATCATGGTGAAGTCGATCATCGGCTGCGGCGTCTCGAACTCGAGATACGCCGCATGCGTCTTCCTCACCGCATGCTCCGGCGTGAAGTTCTCGAGGCTGTCGGAAAGCTCCGCCTCCACCACATCGACCTTGTGCAGCTTGGCGAGGATCTCCCCGCACTGCCGCGCCAGCGTCTTGCGGGTAACCGAGAAATCCTTGGAACGCGCGATCTTCGCGCCCAGCGTCTCGCCCTCGATCCATTCCATCAGGAAGCCCGTGCCGAGCCCATCCTCCGGCTTCAGCACCAGCAGCACTTCCGGCCCCGGCACGCCGGCTTTTCGCGTGGCCTCAAAGAGCTTCGCCTCGACATCCAGTCCCGGCCCCTGCCCCATCACCGACTTGCCATGAGCCGGCTCCCGCCGCAGCGCGAACATCCGCTCCTTGCCCTTCACGGTCGCGGTGACCTTGTGCGTCTCGCGGCTGGCGCCGCTGGACAGGTGCTCGCACGCAACCAGGCCTTCCCAGCCCGGCAGTCGCGCCTTCATGACGGCGTCGAGTTTTTCCGGATCAATCATCGCCAATCAATCATGGTAAGTCGTAAACCCCACTCGCAGTCTTGTTCTTTATTCCGTGACGCCCTTGGGCGCCCGCTGTTCCATGAATCCGAACATGTAGCCAGCGACCCGCCGCATCTGGATCTCCTCCGACCCCTCGGTGATGCGATAGCGCCGGTGATGCCTGTAGATATGCTCGAACGGCTTGTGGCGCGAATAGCCGAGGCCTCCATGCACCTGCATCGCACGGTCGGCTGCCTCGCAGCAAAGCCGGTTCGCCCAATAGTTGCACATCGAGACCTTGTCCGAGGCCGTGAACACGCCGTGGTTGTCCATCATCCACGCCGTCTTGTGCACCAGCGCCCGCACCATCTCGCACTGCGTCTGCAGCTCCACGAGCGGGAACTGGATGGCCTGATTGGACGACAGCCGCTTGCCGAACGGCGCGCGCTCATTGGCGTAGGCCACCGCCTCATTCACGCAATACTGCGCCGCCCCCAGGCTTGAAGCCGCCTGCCGGATCCGGTTCTCGTTGAAGAAGTGCTGGACGACCTGCAGCCCCTTGCCCTCACCGCCGAACACCGCACCATCCGGCACGCGCACGCCCTTCAGCGTCACATGCGCGTGGTCCGTCGGCATGTTGAACGTCCAGAGATACTCTTCGATCGTAAAGCCCGGCGACTTGATCGGCACGAGGAAGGCCGTGATCCCGTTCGCATCCCCAGCCTTGCCCGAGGTGCGCGCCATGATCATGTCGTGGCTGGCCTTGTGGACGCCGGTGTTCCACGTCTTCTCGCCGTCGATGACCCACTCGCCGCCTTCGCGCCGCGCCACCGTCTCCATGTGCGTCGCATCCGACCCGTGCTTCGGCTCGGTGATGCCAAACGCGAACCCGCGCTTGCCCGCGGCAAGGTCCGCCATCCATTCCTTCTTCTGAGCGTCCGTCCCGTAATGCCATATCAGCAGCGCCCCGACGCTGTTGCCGACGATCGAGTGTTCGTTCTGCAGGTCGTTGTGCAGCCCCAGCCCCTTGGCCGCGAGGTGCTCGCGGATCACCGCCATGGCGAGATTGCCGCCCGCCTTGCCGCCCATCTCCTTCGGCAGAGCGAAGCGGAAATGCCCCGCCTTGTCGGCGCGGGCCCTCGCCTCCGCCAGCAGCGCTTCCCATTCTTCCCGCGGCAAGCCTTCCCGGTCCCAGTCCGTGCGCGCATGCTCGCGCCGGTGATCGAAGAAGCGGATATTGTCGTCCGCCAGCTCAAGCGGCCGGATCTCCGCCTCGATGAAGCGGTCCAGCTCCTTCAGGTAATTCGCAAGCTCGGGCGGAAGGTTGAAGTCCAAGATTTCCCTCCTCG
>DASYKO010000101.1:0-15150 GCA_035995285.1 Hyphomonadaceae bacterium
GTGGGCCGCGCCCGCCATCGCGAGGCTGACAAGAACCGCAGCGAGTAACCGTTTCATCTCCCCGCCTCCCTCAACCTGGCCTCAGGCCGGCGTCATCACCACCCGGCCGATCACCTTGCCGTCGCGCAGGTCGTTGAGCGCAGCGTTCACCTCCGGCAGGGGCCGCGTCTTCACCGGCACGCTCGGCATGCCCTTGGCCTTCACAAGCTCCATGAGCTCCGCCATCTCCGGCAGGCTGCCGACATAGGAGCCCTGCACCGTCATGGCCTTGATCGGGAAGAACGGCGTCGGGATCACGACGTCGCCGCCGAACAGGCCGACCACGACCACCTTGCCGCCCTTGATGCACGCATCCACGCCAAGCTTCACCGTCGGACCAGCTCCAACGAAATCGATCGTCGCCCACGAGCCGCCGCCGGTCAGCGCCCGGACCTGGTCCAGCGCATCCTTTGCCCCGCCATCGATCACATGGGTTGCGCCCGCTTCCTGCGCCGCGGCCCGCTTGGCGGGATCGAGATCGACCATGACAACGGACTTGCCGCCCATCTTCTTGTGCAGCTGCAGCGCCATGAGGCCCACGCCCCCGGCGCCGATCATCACGACCGGCTCATCCTTCAGCGTCTGCGATACCTTCTTGAGTGCGCCGTACGCCGTGACGCCCGAGCAGGCGAGCGGCGCCGCGCGCGCAGGATCGATGCCGCCGATGTCGAACAGGTAGCGCGTATGCGGCACGAGCACGTGGGTCGCAAACCCGCCGCCGCGATGGATTCCCACGCTGCAGGGCTTGAGGCAGAGATTTTCTTCGCCCCGCTTGCAGACCGCGCACTCGCCGCAGCCCATCCACGGATGAATAAGGCGCGTATCGCCGACCTTCACGCCCTTTGCATCGGGGCCGACAGCGATCACCTCGCCGACATTCTCATGGCCCATGGTGAGCGGCAGCTTGATGCCGCGTTCCAGCAGCTTTAGTTTCTGCCCGCCGCCGATGTCGTAATAGCCGTCCCAGATGTGCAGGTCCGAATGGCACACGCCCGCGGCGAGAACCTTGAGCACGACTTCAGCGCCCGTCGGCTTCGGCGTCTCGCGCTCCATCCGCTGCAAGGGCGCGCCGCATTCGCAGACGTCGAAGCTGAGCATGGAAGACCTCCCGAAGTTTCTGTTCAAGGACAGTAGCAGACCCAGACCCGTCCGGAAGCCCCGCCCTCGTCCTTCGAGTCCACACGCTTCGCGCGTCCTCAGGATGAGGGCGTTCTCAATAGCGCCAGAAGCTGAGCCGGCAGCGCTGCAGGCCAGCGATCAGCGCGTCACCACTGCATCGGCTTCGACCTCGACCAGCCAGCCGGGGTTGATCAGGGCGTTGGTGCCGAGGAAGGAGGTGACCGGCTCGATCTTGCCGAAGACTTCTCCGTGGGCTTCGCCGGCTTCCTTCCAGCGCGACATGTCGGTGAGGAAGATGCGGGTGCGGACGACGTGCTTGAGGTCGGCGCCGGCGGCCTGCAGGGCGGCCTCGATGATCTCGAAGCAGCGCTTGGTCTGGCCCTTCATGTCGCCGGGCGCCGCCACCGAGCCATCCGCCGCGATCGGCGCGCAGCCCGAGACGAAGACGAGGTCGTTGACGCGCACGGCGCGGGAGAAACCGATGCCAAGCTTCGAGCCCGAGGGAACTTTTACGACGTCTGAGGCAGCCATGGCTTTCCTGTCTTTTCAACTTCGGCGGACCAACTACACCCCACGCCACGCGCAGTCGAGCCAGCAGGCACGCCCACAACAAGAATCTAGGGCACGGCCGGTTCCTTCTTAGGCCAGAAGAGATCAAAAAACACAGCGCCGATCAGAGTGACCAGGGTCCCGCCGCAGAACCATTTGTAGCCGGTGTAGAATTCCACGATGGGACCGGCCGAGGGAGCCAGATCAAGCCGAGTGAACGTGCACCCTTTGTTGCCCAAGTAGTCAAACGTGAGACCTTGGATCGTGGCGTCAATCCAGAACAGCGACGTCGCAAAAGGCTCGTCGGCGAAACTGCCCTTGTCGCCCTGCCAGAACGGCGCCGAGCAGCCACTCGCTTTCTCGATCCACGTGAACCATTCGGGCGGGTTGAGTCCCGCCAGACCGGACCCGCCGGGATAAGAGGGGCCGAGGAAGAAAAAATGAAAAGCTACCGCCGCCACTGGCAGCGTCAGCACGATGACCATCAGTCGGGCCATTCGCCAGAGTCGCCCCCGAAGATCGGTCGGCTTCTCGAACCAAACGATCGCGAGGAACGCGGCAACCGGAATTAGGTAGGCGGCCGGGAGAGTGAACCAAAAGCCGATCGGACCGCCAACCAGACCAAGGGTGTCTTCCCAAGCGACCGCATGAACAATCACGCCTGCGAGAAAGACCCAAACCACACCTGCGAGCAGAAGCAACCTTTTCAGGCGTGGTCCAGGACTCAATCCAAATGACTTCAGCAGCCCGCCTGGCAGGAGACTGCGGGCAAAAAGGACGATCGTGAGGAGGTAGGCCAGAACCGTCGGAACGGCTACGAGTCTAGTCGCCAGTACCTCCCCCATCGAACCTCCTAAGCCCGCTCGATCGCCATCGCGATGCCTTCGCCGCCGCCGATGCAGAGGGCGGCCATGCCGCGCTTGGCGTTCTTCTGTTCCATCGCGTTGATGAGGGTGACCACGACACGCGCGCCCGAGGCGCCGATCGGGTGGCCGAGGGCGCAGGCGCCGCCGTTCACATTGATCTTGTCGTGGGTGATCCCGAGTTCTTTCATCGCGATCATCGGCACGACCGCGAAGGCTTCGTTGATCTCCCAGAGGTCGACGTCGGAGGTTTTCCAGCCGGCCTTCTCGAGCGCCTTCTTCATCGCGGGAACGGGGGCCGTGGTGAAGTAAGCGGGCTCGTGGCTGTGAGCGGCGGTCGCCACGATTCTCGCGAGCGGCTTCAGGCCGCGCTTCTTGGCTTCGGATTCTCGCATGAGAACGAGCGCCGCGGCGCCGTCGGAAATGCCCGAGGCGTTGGCGGCGGTGACGGTGCCGTCCTTCGAGAAGGCAGGGCGCAGCGTCGGGATTTTTTCCGGCATGGCCGTGCGCGGCAGTTCATCCGTGTCGATGGTGACGTCGCCTTTTTTACCCTTGACCGTGATCGACGAAATCTCGCGCTTGAAGCGGCCCTCTTTCGTGGCGGACTGAGCGCGGCTCAACGTCTCCAGCGCGTAGGCATCCTGCTGTTCGCGGGTGAACTGGTATTCCTTCGCGATCATGTCGGCGAAGTTGCCCATCGCGCCGCCGGCATAGGCATCCTCGAGGCCGTCCGTGGCCATGTGGTCTTTCATTCCGGCCGCGCCGTACTTGTGGCCCTTGCGCAGGTCGACGAGGTGTGGGGCGTTGGTCATCGATTCCATGCCGCCGGCGACGACGACGTTGGCGTCGCCCGAGAGGATGGCGTTGCGGCCCATCACGGCCGCCTGCATGCCCGAGCCGCACATCTTGTTGATGGTGGTGGCCTGAGCGCCCTTGGGCAGATCAGCCTTGATGCCGGCTTGCCTTGCCGGCGCCTGGCCCTGGCCGGCGGGAAGACAGTTGCCCATGTAGACGAGGTCTACATCGTCGCCCGCAATCCCGGCTTCCTTCATCGCGCCCTTGATCGCGTGCGCGCCAAGCTCGTTGGCGGAGAAGCCGGCCAGCTCTCCCAGGAGCCCGCCCATCGGCGTGCGCGCCATGCCTACGATGACGACGGGATCAGATGCGCTCATGGGGAAATGTCCTCGTTAATGTGCGCTGCACAATCTGCCTGAGGCCCTGCAACGTCAAGGGATTGGAACGGCCTGAGCGCCCATCCGTTGGACCTAAGAAGCCGAAAACCGGAGGTATGCGCATGACGGGCGTTATGATCGAGCACGATGCATGGGTGATGGTGGGAGACGGCGAAAAAGCGCTGTTCTTCAGGAATGAAGGCGACGCCACGTATCCTAACCTCGAAGTGGTCGATGTGCTTGAACATGAGAACCCCTCGACCCGCGAGCAGGGCACGGACCGGCCCGGCCGCTCCTCCTCTTCCGTCGGGACAGCGCGCAGTTCGATGCAGGAGACCAACTGGCACAAGCTGGAGAAGCACCGCTTCGCCAAGGAAATCGCCGACACGCTTTATCAGGCGGCCCATCGCGGCCGATATCAAAAACTGATCCTGACGGCGCCGCCGATGATCATGGGCGACCTGCGCAAAGCGCTTCATAAAGAAGTCTCCTCGCGTGTGGTCGCGGAGATTTCCAAGAACCTCACCAACATGCCGCCACACGAGATCGAGCGCGTGCTGACGCTCGGCAATCCGGCGCCAGATGGTTTCGATACGGACCTGAAGGGAGGAATGCTCAATGGCTGACGTGCACCGGAATGAAGAGGTCCGCGCGGTGGACATCCAGGTTGGCGAGGATGGCGATGCTCCGGGCATCGCGCAGGAGCTCACGACCGACGACATCGACGACGTGGCGATGGATCCCAATCTCTCCGTCGGCGAGCGCCGCGAGCGCTTGCAGGAGATGAAGGACGAACTCGACACGCGCCGCATCGGCGATGACACAGAGAACGCCTTACACGATCAGGACATGGGGTCGCTGTTCACCTACCTCAACGACCGCATCGCCTCTCTGGGCAACGCAACCGAGGGCGATGCCGAACTCGCCGCGACCGGCATGGACAGCGACAACCGGAGCGATGATGACGACCCGGCGGATCACGTCGATGACGAGGACGAGGACAAGCGGATAGAGGATTTGTCGAGGCGTAGCATCTAGCTGCGCAGCACGATCAGCGTTGATGTGCCGTGGGCGTAGAGTTTGCCGTCTGGTCCGATCACCTGGGAGTCCGTGGTGATAATGGTGCGGCCCGCAGCCAGCACTTTTGCTTCGCAGCGATAGCGGCCGGAGTTCGGCTTGATGGCGCGGACCATGTTGGCCTTGGTTTCGACCGTGGCCCAACCGACGCCGGCTTCGAGCGTGCTCATGCCGGCGCAACCTGTCGCTGAATCGATGATCGTGAGCGCCCAGCCGCCGTGAACGCCGCCCATTGGGTTGAGGCTTTCGTCGCCAGGCTCGCCTTCGAACGCCGCTGTGCCCGGGCCGACCTCCGCGATCCAGAAATTGAGCGCGCGGGCGATCGGCGGGCCGGGGAGTTCGCCGGAGATCATAGCGCGGAGAATCTCGATGCCGGATTTTCCCTTGGCTGCGGGATCGGCCAGGGTGACGCCGACACGCTTGCCGCGGAACAAGTCTTTCGAGTTTTCTGGGGAGGGGTCGCTCATCTGGTTGTCCTTCTTCGAGGCTCTTGCCACTGGGGCTTTTGTTTCTGAGCGAAGGGGTCGTGGCAAGTCTGGCCTCGACCCGTTCTCCCGTGTGAGACTGCCGGCGCTTGAGGAGAGCGCAGATGGCAGATGGGTTTGTCCGTATCGAGACGCAAGGCCGGATCGCCATCGTGCGGTTCGACCGGGGGAACAAGGCGAACGCGCTTTCCGCAGAGGCCTTGCGGCAGCTGACGGCGGCGGCGCGCGAATTCCATGCGCGGCCGGATATTTCGGCGGTGGTGCTCACGGGGCGGAGCGATAATTTCACGCTGGGCGCGGACCTGAAGGATCCCGAGCGCGTGGCGATGCGCGAGCAAGGGCTGGGGACACGGCGCGTGTCTCTGCGGCTGGGGCCGGAGATGTGCGAGGCGTGGGAGAAGGTGGATGCGCTCACGATCATGGCGATCGAGGGATGGTGCGTGGGTGGAGGAGCGGCGCTGGGGGTTTCGTGCGACCTGCGCGTGATGGGCAAGTCGGCGATGGTGTATGTGCCGGAGGTGGCGCGGGGGATGAACATGAGCTGGGGTTCGATCCCGCGCATGACGGCGCTGGTGGGACCGGCGCGGGCCAAGAGGCTTGCGGCGCTGTGCGAGAAGGTGGATGCGGCGACGGCGCTGAACTGGGGACTCGCCGATGCGGTGAGCGAGGATGGCAGGGCGCTGGAGCGTGCGATGGAATTCGCTGGGCAAGCTGCGAAGTTGCCGCCGACGGCGCTGAAGATGGTGAAGCAGGATGTGAATGTTGCGGCGCTGGCGCTGGCGCGCGCGACTTCGCATCGCGACCTTGAGGCGTTCGCGTTGATGGAACAGTCGGACGATTTTGCCGAGGGCGTGTCGTCCTTCTTCGAAGGCCGCGATCCGAAGTTTAGCGGAGACTAGCGCGCCTTGGTGAGAGTGCTTCAATCCAGCGGTGTGGGAGCTGGCCGTCGTCGGAACAAGGACCCACACACCCCACCTGTCCGCCCCCCTTCGGGCGGGCGGGACCCTGTTGCACCAACTGGACAACGAATTTCGGTAAGCTCGCTCAACGAGGTTCCGCCCGCCCGAAGGGGGGCGGACAGGTGGGGGGTGGGCGTCCTTGTCCTGAAGGGCGTTGAGCACGCCGTTGTTCGTTCGACTGGAAGAGACCACCTGCTACGCAGCGACCTCTTTATTGCGCGCCATTTTCTGCCCGTAGTGGACGCCCAGCATCCAGACGCCGGTGGCGAGCAGAAGGAAGAGCGGGATCAGGGCCAAGAGATAGATCCATGATGGCGGCACGCCGCCGGGCGATGTCGAGATGACCACGGCGTTGATGAGGAAGCCGAGCACGAAGGCGATCGACACCCAGCGGTGGAAATGACGGATGAACTTGGTCAACTGAATCTCCTTTCTGATTTGGAGGCGCTCAGGCCTCGCCTGCTTTCTTTTCCAGACGTTCGAGGATGCCCGGCCAGCCGCCGCTCATGGCCTTGCGGCCGTTTTCGTCTTCGGGGCGGAAGCCGGAATGTTCCATGCGGACCATTGTGCCGTTGGCTGTGGGCGTGAGGGTCCAGGTGACGACGGTCTTGAGGCCGCTGTCGGATTCCGTGCCGTCGCCCCAGGTGTAGACGAGGCGCTGGTTCTCGATGACTTCCTTGACCTCGCAGTTGGTGATGCCGGACCAGCCGGGCATGGGCGTAGCGCGGAACTGGAATTTGTGTCCGGGCTCGGGCTTGAAATCGTTTTTCATCAGCCACTCCGCGATCATCGGGGCCTGGGTGAGCGCGCGCCAGATCTTTCCCGGCGAGTGCGGCATCGTGCGTTCGACGACGATCGATTTTGTTTGCGTTGCGGTGCTCATGCTTTCCCCACCACGGTTTCGAGTTTTTCGAGGAAGCCGGTCCAGCCATGCATTGCGCCGCCGAGAGCCTGCTTGTTTGCGGGATCGAAGCCGGACTGTTCCATGCGCAGCCGCGTGCCGCCGGCTTCGGGGACAAGCGTGAAGGTGACCAGCGTGTCGACGCCCATGGAGGCCCAGGTGTAGGCGAGCTTCGAGTGCGGCTCGATCGCCGTGACCTTGCTATCGATGACGCCGGAATAGCCGTTGTTCGACCAGGTCATCTTGAATTCGTGGCCTTGCTTCGCCTCGAAATCATTGGGCATCAGCCATTCGGCCATCATCGCGGACTGGGTGAGGGCGCGCCAGATTTTCTCCGGCGGATGCGGCATCACGCGCTCGATCACGACGCTTCTAGTCCCGGCCTGGGGGGTTTCGGTCTCTTTGCTCATGATCAGTTGTCCATCTTGTTGAGGAAGGCTTCGAGGTTGTCGAACTTGTCGGCCCAGAATTGGGTGTAGTGCTCGACCCAGTTGACCAGCGGCTTGAGGCCTTCGGGTTTGACGCTGTAGTGGATCGCGCGGCCCTCGCGCCGGTCGCTGACCAGGCCGGCAAGCTTGAGCGCGGCGAGGTGTTGGGAGACTGCCGGCTGGGAGACTTTCGATCCCACCGTAAGCGCCGAGACCGTGAGTTCCCCTTCCCGCGCAAGCCGTTCGAACAGCTTGCGGCGCGTGGGATCGCCGAGGATGCGGAAGACTTCCGACTGGATCTGATTTTGGGCCGCGGTTGTCATTGAAGGATATATAAGTGATAGCTTATGTATTGGTCAAGAGGTTTTTTGCATGCGGTGGCGGCGCCGGAAGCTGGGCTTCCGGGTTGGATGGGGGACTGCGGGAGTTGAATGCCGACGGGGCGCCTAGCCGGGCTCGACGAACTTTGGGCTCCAGAGGATGCGTTCGATCGCGGTGGCGATTGCGTCCGGCAGATATGAGATCAGGGCGCGGACGGGCTTCGAGGCGAACGGGTCGCTGCTGGCGTGTACGCTGGCGGCGCGGTTGGCTGTGGCGAGGCGCGCGAGGCGGCGCACATGGCGCACGACATAGTCCTCGCGGTACTTGATGGCGCGGCGCAGCGCCTCGATGCGGTAGGCGAAGGGTTGGCAGCGGCGGCGCTCCGCAGGTTCGCGCGTCTTGCGCGGCGAGCGGCGAACGTTGCGATCAGGCGCTGTACGGGTCAGCATGCGGAAGCTGACCTTCCAGGTGGTGGGATCGAAACTGTAGGTGCGGCGGAAGCGCGGCATCTCTTCCTGCGATGACGGCTGGGCGCAGCGCTTGCGTGTCCCGGGCGCGCGCGGCTTGAGCGCCGGGACTTCGCGCGTGAGGGCGTCTGACAGGATAGCCTTGCGCACGATCGCTTCGAGATCGCGCAGCCAGTGGCCGAGGGCGCGATGTTCCAGTGCGCGCATCCAGCCCCAGCGTACGAGCTCGATGGGATGACCGAAGGCGCGGATGATATTCTCCCAGCCGGCGATGCACTCGTTCCAGAGTGCGGTGGTGGGATTGTTGGGGCGGTCTGAAGGGGTGCTCATGGGCGGCATTATCGCCCAGGTTTTTCGACCTACAGTTTGAGAACGCTGATGTGATGTCGATTGTGGAAATTGCTGAGGGAATGGCGGGGGTCGCGTCGCCATAACCGTGGAAAGTTTCTGGCTGAGCACCACCAATATGGGCTTGTTTGGTGCAGCGAGGGAGAGGCGGTCCGCTTCGCCAATAATTTGAGTTTGTGACCGACGCCGTACCGAGTGGAGACCGAAATCGGTGCTAACAGCTTTCCGCGGTTGAGAGTCTCGCCCCCCGGGGTTCTCCCGCACGAAAAGCCGCCGTCCCTCAGCCCTACACCCGGGGACGGCGGTAATCTTGTCGAATTGTCGGCGTGCAGCCTGGAGCCTGAATGGCCGAGGTCATTGAGCTGAGCGTCGGCGAAGAGCCGAGCAAGTTCGAGCGATACGCGATGGTGCTGGTTAGCGATCGGCCTTCAGTGGCGGGCGCCCTGCTTTCGGCCAATCACGGCAAACGAATATTCTACGCCTACGACAACCCGGCTGATTTCGCGGCCGCCATTGAAAGGGCCAAGATGTGGGCAGATGAGAACCTGATCAGGCGGGTCTATGTGCGCCGGGCCCAGGGCTGACTCACTCATCGCCGTTGGCGTTCGCGTCCGGCGCACGTGGCGAGTAGCGCCCTACTCCTCGCCAGTGCCCGCGCTCACGCGGAAGACGTGGCCGTCGGGGTGGCGGAGGTGGAATTCGCGGACGCCCCAGGGTTCGTTGGTGGGAGGCCAGGTGACGAGCATGTTGTGGGAGAGGGCCGTGGCGTGGACGGCGTCCACCTCGGCGGGATTCTCGACCCACCAGCTCATCCAGACGCCGTCGGTGGGCGGCTGCCCGCGGGGCGCCGGCGTCGGCGTGCCGCGCGGGCCCTGGAAGTCGAGGCAGAGGAAGATTTCGGCGGCGCCCTCGCCTTCGCCGGCGCACACACTGCCGAAGCTCACGGGATCGGATGGCTTGTCGCGCCAGAGAAAGCCGACGCGCCAGCCGAGCTTGCCGAACCAGTCGACACTGGCTTCGACGTTGGAGACGTTGAGGATGGGCGTGACGTGACGGACGGGCATGGCTTAACTGTATCAGAAATCCGGCGTGCGTTTCCAGCCCGAGCGGGAGGGTTTGGGCGGTTTGCGGCGGCGGTGCGGGCGCCAGATGCGCCAGAGCTGGAGGCCGTCGCTGGCTGCGCCATTCATCCGCGAGGGGATGAGATTGGCAAGCGCCAGCGTCATCGAAAAGAGGACGAAGCCGCCGAAGATCCCGGCCAGCGGGCTGGGCAGATAGGTTGCGGGCAGGACGCAAATCACGCTGGCCAGGATATTCGCGAGCGGGCCGCCGAGGACGAAGAGCGTGTCGCCCATGCGTGAGGCGCCGCGCGGGCCCTCGCTTGCTTCGACCCAGCCGCCGATGTCGCTGGCGTCGGGCGGGCGCCTGGCGGCGGACCATTTGCGCGTCTTGGGCGACCAGGCGAAGTCGGCCACCACGATGCGGTTGACGCGCATTCCGGCAAGCCGGGCGCCGGCGGCGTGCCCAAACTCGTGCACCACGATCGCGCCGAGGGAAAAGAAAGGCGTGACCAGGATCGCGCCGAGGAAGGCCCACTGGCTGCCGACGATCTGGCCGCCGGCCGCGAGCGCGGCGAACCCGGCGATGAAGCCAAGGCTGGAGCGGAGCCCATAGACCACGCCGTCCTGAAGCCGCTGTATCAGCTTGCGCATGCCCCCTCCCCGCGATCCCCGATCATGCGACGAGGCGGGCGCGGCGTCTACTCTTGCGCCGCGCTGACCGTTGCCGTGATGAAGCCGCCGCCCAGCACTGTGCGGCCGTCCGGCGCGGCGTAGAGGACGCAGGCCTGGCCGGGGGCTACGCCTTCTTCGGGGGTGTCGAAGGTGAAGCCGGGTTGGCCATCTATGAGCGTCATGCGGCCTGCTACGGGGGCGCGGGTGGAGCGGACGCGGGCGAGTGCGGGGGCGTGGTTGGCGCAGGCGTCGGCGAGGGAGCCTTCGCCGAGCCAGTTGGACTCGCCGATGGTGAGGGCGGCGGTGGCCAACGCTTCACGGGGTCCGACGATGACGCGTTTGTTGGGAGCGTCCAGCTTGACGACGAACAGCGGTTCGCCGGTGGCGACGCCGAGGCCTCGGCGCTGGCCGATGGTGTAGCGGATGACGCCTTCGTGGCGGCCCATGATGCGGCCGTCCATGTGGACGATGTCTCCCGGTTCGGATGCGCCGGGGCGGAGCTTTTCGACGATGTCGGAATATTTGCCGGCGGGGACGAAGCAGATGTCCTGGCTGTCGGGCTTGGCGGCCACTTGCAGGCCGAGGGCGGAGGCAGCGCGGCGCACGTCGGGCTTCTTCATGCCGCCGAGGGGGAAGCGCAGGAAATCGAGTTGTTGCCTCGTCGTGGCGAAGAGGAAGTAGGATTGGTCGCGGTCCGGGTCGGCGGCGCGGGAGAGTTCGGCGTGGCCGTTGTGGCCGGCCGTGCGGCGGATGTAGTGGCCGGTGGCCATGGCGTCGGCGCCCAGATCCTTTGCGGTGGCGAGGAGGTCGGAGAACTTCACCGTCTGGTTGCAGCGGATGCAGGGGATGGGCGTGGAGCCCTTGAGGTACGTGTCCGCGAAGTCTTCCATGACTTGTTGCCGGAAGCGGCTTTCGTAATCGAGCACGTAGTGCGGGATGTTGAGCGCTTCAGCGACGCGGCGGGCGTCGTGGATATCCTGGCCGGCGCAGCAGGCGCCTTGCTTCTTGAGCGCGGCCCCGAAATCGTAGAGTTGCAGCGTGACGCCGACGACGTCATAGCCGGCATACTTCAGCAGGGCTGCGACGACTGAGCTATCCACGCCGCCGGACATGGCGGCGACGACGCGGATGTCCGAGCGCGGGCGCGGATCGCCCGGGAAGAGATCGAGATCGGCGCCGGAGAGATCGACTTGCGCGAGGCGCGAGAAGTCGCAGAGCACGCCGAGATCGGGCGCTGCTTCGGCGGGTGTCGGTGCGGGGGATTGGCCGCGGCTGGCGCCGGGCCCGATGAGGGTCGTCATATGCCTCTCCAGCGGGTTCAAGGCCCGAAGCAGATTGATGTTGGCGGGGCATATAATCCATTTTGTTCTGGAATGCACCCCGGTAGAATGATCGCTCGCAAGTGGGTTTTGGGGGACGGATGGGGATTTATCTGCAAGCGTTTGCGTTGCGCACGCCCCTGCTGGGGGGCGATCCGCAGGAGGCGATGGGCCAATCGGCAGCCCGGTGGGCCAAACAGCGGGGCCTCTCCAGCATTTTCTATCTCTACTACGGCGACAACGGCGATGATGTGCTGCTGTCGTTCTACCCGCCGAATGGCTGCGTGCGGTTCAGCATCAGCGAGGAGAGGGTGGATTTCGGGATCAAGACCTCGACGGCGGGGCCCGGCTATCACCTGGCGCTGATCGACCTTTGCGATCATTTCGAGCGCGAGCTTGGGCTCCAGTGGCGCTGGGATGCGGGCGGGGATTCCTGCGGGTATGCGCTGAGCCGGTCGCATGACGAACTCTACAAGGCCTTCCTCGGCCAGCTGCGCGGCCTGTGCGAGTTCATGCAGCAGCACGATCACGGGCTTCCCATCACGATGAATATCGATGTGCAGCTCGGCGGGGATGAGGTGGGAATGGTGTCGCTGCCGCTCGGGCCGATGCCGGGCAGCCGGCTGATCGATGCGGCCCACGCTGACGACAAGACGCTGGCGGAACTGGCGAAGCGTTTTTATCCGTGGTGGTCGCGCGAGGCGGACGCGGATTTCTGGCTGTCGCTGCTGCGCGTGATGCTGTGGACCGAGGCGCCGTGGCGGCGGCCGGACACGGAGTGGGAGAGCTTTCTCTGCAACGCGATCGAGGCTGCGAAAGCTGAAGCGAGGAAAGCGTTTCCCGCCCTGCCCGGGGATCTGGAAAAGACTTTGGCGGAGCTGCGCGGCCCCACTCTGGACGATGAGCCGCCGCCGCAGGGAGAGATCGGATATCGCCGCCGCAAGCGGCGCTTTGCGCTTACGGGCCGGTGGCAACTGGAGATGCCTGGCTACTACCATGAGGACGTGGATGCCGATGGATCGAATGTGATGATCTGGCATCCGGCGCACGAAACGATCCAGGCGTCCTCTGTCAGCATGAATCGCAAGGATACGAAGGACTGGCCGGGCGCGCTCGCGGGCCAACCCGAGCACAAGGCGAACACGCACGTGTTCCGGATCAATCCCGAAATCCGGCTGCTGGAAGATCGCGGGGTCCGCGTTGCGATGGCCGAGTGCGTGACGGATGCAGGCGGGGAGACGCAGATGCTCTTCCTCTCGGTGGCCGGCCTGATGGATGAGGCGGCATTGCGGGACCGGATCAGGGAAGTTGCTCGCAGCGCTCTTTATGACAGCGACAGCCAGACGCTCGAAAAGCCGGCGGCGCACTGAAGCGGCATGATACCGGCTGGACTGCCGGGAGGCGGTTGACGGCGCCTGGAAAACGCTGCAAACAAAGAACAACTATCTTTATAGTTGTTGGAGGGGGCGATGCGGGTCGTTGCGGGAATTGTGCTGGGGCTCGCCCTGCTCTGCGCGTGCGTGTCGAAGCCGGCGCCGGCGGCGCCGCAGCGGATCGCGGAGGCGCGGTATCTCACCATTGGGGGGATCGAGCAGTGGGTGACGATGCGGGGGAATGATGACCGCAAGCCGGTTCTGCTGTTGCTGCATGGCGGGCCGGGGGATGTGCAGTCGGCGTTTGCGAGCGCGTATGTTCCCTATGAGCGGGACTTCGTGCTGGTGCAGTGGGACCAGCGCGGGGCCGGGCGGACGTTTGCGAAGAATGGTGCGGCCGGTGTGTCGCTCGAGAAGCTGGTCGCGGACGGGATCGATCTATCGCAGCAGCTGCGGGCGCGGTTTCCCGGGCATCGCCTGATCCTGATGGGGCATTCGTGGGGGACGATCATCGGCTCGGGCATGGCGCAACAGCGGCCGGAGCTGTTCGATGCGTATGTCGGCACGGGACAAGTGGCGGCGTGGGCCGACACGGTGCAGTGGCAGTTCGATTTCCTGAAGCAGCGCTATCGCGAAACGGGGAATGCTGCAGAGCTGGCGAAGCTGGAGGCGATCGGCAAACCCGATCCGAAGAATATCGCGCAGTATTTCGGGTGGTCGCGGGCGCTGAGGCAGAATGGGGGGCCGGCGGATGCGGGCTGGTTCAAGGACATGATGGCGACGGCGAAGGCCAATGGCGAGACGGATGAGACGATCAAGGCGGCAAGCGCCGGCCAGAGCGCATCAGGCGCGGCGCTGATCGGGGTGACGGTGCTGACGGACCTGCCGGTAACGGCGCCTGCATTCAGGATGCCGTACTATGTGATCCAGGGGCGGGACGATCTGAATGCACCGACGGCGCTGGCGCGCGCCTATTTCGACAAGGTTCAGACGCCGCGGAAGCAGTATGCGGTGATCGAGGATGCGGGGCATTTTGCGCTGGCCACGCACGCGGCGGAGTTCGATCGGCTGCTGACGGCGATGGTGAGATAAAGAGCGCAGTCTCGGAAGGCTGAACGACACCATCCACCCCCCACCTGTCGTTCAGCGTATACGCCGAACGACAGGTGGGGGGTGGTTGGCCTAGTTCAGATGCTTCGAGTGCTCAGTGCGCCAGCGCTTTGCACGCCACGCCATCGAGCGGATAGCGCGCGGCGTTGTCTTCGCGGACGAGGACGCAATTCTCGCCTTCGATCTCCAAGCGGAAGATCGTTGGCCTGGCGGGGCTGCGGTCTTCCTGGGGGGCGAGCGGGAGCGGAAGGACGGAGATCACGGAGGTCTGCGTCGGATCGCCGGGGCCGAGCTCGATGTGGGTGCGGCCCATGGCTTTGGCGAGCGTCGCCTTGAGACGCTCCATCGCGGGCGGGTCTGCCCTTGTCAGCACGGCGGGCGCCGCCATGGACTGGCAGGCGCCCAGAGCGGGCATCAACGTGGTGGCGAAAAGAGCTGCAAGCTGGGCTCTCATCGTACGGCCGGGGGCCTGCGCAGGTCGCGGTTGTTGCGCAGGAATTCTTCGGCCACCGTGCGGCCGTTAGTCATCGCGATGCCGTCCGTGCGGGCGGCGGCGGGCGCGAGGCCGGAGCCGGAAACCGCAGGACATGTTCCCGTGGCGCGGTAGCCCAGCGCGGCGGAGAGCATGGCTTCCGTAGAGTCGCCGAGTTCGTGGTTGAAATCGTCGGCGATGGCGCAGCCGGGGATCTTGACCGGCAGCGGCTGCGGCGAGTTGGCGGCGGCGAAGCCGTCCGGATAGTCGCCGAAGTTCTTGTTGTTGAGGCCCTGGAACTGGATGGTGAAGTAGGTCATCCCGCAATTGTCGGTGGCGTAGAAGCCGAAAGGCTTGCCGCAGGTCTTCGAGCCGATCAGCACGACATCGACATCGGCGCCGCGCAGGCCGTTGA
>DASYKO010000102.1:0-2030 GCA_035995285.1 Hyphomonadaceae bacterium
CCGTCCGTTTCGGCATCGCAATCTGCAGCATCCGGCCCGAGCACAGCGCCAGCGGCCGCTCGAAATCCGGCCGCTCGCCCAGCGCCAGCATCCGCTCCATGAACGCAGGATTGAGCAGCGCCCGGGCAGCCACCTGGTCCGTGCCATAGACCTCGTACACCTTCTCGAACACCGGATCCTCGAGCCGCACCCGCTCGCGATGCTGCGCCGTCATCCGGTCCGTGAAATTGCCCAGCGCGCCGGCATCCGAAATCACCGCCGTCACCGCGCCGGTATCGCGCGGCAGGTCGAGCGTCAGCAGCAGGCCGTCGAACACAGTATGCCGGCTCTTTCCCGATCCGGACTCAAGCTTCAGTTCGACGATAGTCATCGGCAGGTTGCGGTGCGTTCCGAAGAACTCGTCATCCGCCGTCACATCGCTGAACGTCTTGAACACGCCCTCGGCTTTCAGCTGGCTGAGGTCCGGCTCAATCGCGTGACGATAGGAAAGATCGCCGAACGTCTTCGCCAGCTCCGGCAGCACGCGCGCCTTGTACTGGAGCGCATAAGCATTGGAGAGCTTCATCGAGGCCCAGACATAGCCCATCAGCGCAGGCACGATGATCAGCGACGCCGTCTCGCCCAGGTCCGCTGGATCATCCCCGAACTGTCCCATCAGCCATAGAAGCAGCCCGACCGCCACGCACAGCGGCACGCGCAGCATGGCGCGCTGGTTGATCGCAGCGACCGTCTCGAGCCGCGTCCGCTCCAGCTCGTCGAGTACTTGCCTGAGCGAGGAGGCGATGGCGTCGCCCGCCGAAAGGTCCGGCGGCTTGGGCGGCCCGATCGCCATCTTGATCCCGAGCCAGGCCGCTCCGCCCATGATCAGGAGCCCGACAAAGAGCCCGGTGAACAGGCCGGTGAGAATGCCGTCGAGGTTGGGCTGGCGCGCAATGGAGGCCACCGCAATCGCTACCCAGGCCACGACCGCCAGCACGGCAGCCCCCAGAAGGAGCTTGCCGGCCATTTTCCCGCGCTGGACCCGGATATCGTCGGTCATGGGGCCACCTATAGCCCGAGCGAAATGGCTTGCGAAACCATTCCTGCGGAGCATCATCCGGTCAAAAGACCATAAGAGGGAACGCCATGCCTTACGCCCGCGACCTGATGGCCGGCCGCATCATCCATGACGCCGACAGCCACCTGATGGAGCTGCCGGACTGTCTCGACCCCTGGCTCGATCCGAAATTCCGCGAGGCTTTCCGCCTCCTGCCCCGGGTTTTCCAACGGCCCGCCGACCACGCCGAAAAGGCGATGGCCAACCATGCCGACCCAGCTTTCCGCGACAGCGCCGACGCCAACATCATGCTGCGCAAGAACCACGAGGCGCTGGGCGCCTTCCTGAAAGCCGACCGGCCGCGCGCTCTAGACCAGCTCGGCTTCGCCTCGCAGATCGTGTTCACGACGTTCTGCCTCAACAATTTCGGTCTGGAACGGGCGGAGGATGCCGAGTTCGCCTACGCGACCGCCACGGCCCATAACCGCATGATGCAGGATTTCTGCAGCGTGGACCGCCGCTTCCTCGGCACGGCCTATGTTCCGCTGATCGATATCGGCATGTCGGTGAGACACGCGCGCGAGGCGATCGCCATGGGCGCCAAGGGCCTGCTGATCCCCTCGCGCCCCACCGGCCGCTCGGCCAGCCATATCGGCCACGACCCGATCTGGGCCATGGCGCAGGAAGCAGCCCTGCCGATCCTGTTCCATGTCGGCGACGAGAAGAAGCTCGACCCGCAATACTTCGAGAACGGCCTGCCGAAGGTGAAGGACTTCCACGGTGGGGAAGAGAACTTCACCTCCCTCTCCTACATGCCGATCCCGCACTCGGTGGAGCTGACGCTCGCCGCCCTCATCATCGACGGCGTGCTCGACCGCTTCCCCAAACTGAAATTCGGCGTCATCGAACTCGGCGCCTCCTGGCTGCCCGGCTGGATGCGCAATCTCGACGGTGCGGCCAGCGCCTTCGCGCGGAATGAGGAACGCCTGCAGAA
>DASYKO010000103.1:0-2581 GCA_035995285.1 Hyphomonadaceae bacterium
TGGCGCCGAAGCCGAGGATGTCGCTCAGGAAGTCTTCCTCCGCGTCTGGAAGCATGCCGGCGCGTGGAAGCCGGGCCAGGCCAAGTTTGAAACGTGGATGCACAGGGTCGCGATGAACCTCTGCCTCGACAGATTGCGGCGTTCGGGCCGCCAGGGCGGGGAAGTCTCCCCGGAGACGCCAGACGTTCGCGCCTCGGCCACCCGTGCGCTGGACGACCGCCAGCGCCGCGACCGGGTGCGGGATGCGCTGCAGGAACTTCCGGAGCGTCAGCGCGCTGCGCTGGTGCTCTGCTACTACCAGGACCGGACGAATATCGAAGCTGCGGAAATCCTGGGCGTCTCGGTGGACGCTCTTGAAAGCCTGCTCTCACGGGCCCGCAGGACGCTCAAGTCAGCCCTCTCTGCCGAGCGGGCCGACCTGATGAGCGGCATCGAGACGAATTGATTGGGGCGATCGATGAACGAAGCACGTTTCATGACACTGCTAGGCGCCTACGGCGCCGAGCTGTCGCGTTGGCCGGAAGATGAGCGCGCCGCAGCCGAAGCGCTGCTGGAGGTTGCTCCGCACCGGGTGAAGGACATCTGGGAAAGCGAGCGGGCGTTCGATCACCTGCTGGCGCTCGAGAAGGACTCCCCGGTCTCGATCGCGCTCGAGACCAAGGTTCTATCCACTTCGCCGGATCGCCACTCCGCGCGCCGCCCGGCAGGGGCGCTCGGACGCTGGAAGGCGCCGCAATGGGTGACCGGCGGGGCCATCGCCGCCTCGCTCGCGCTCGGATTTGCCGTGGGCTATGCGGGCGAGCCGCAGCAGGCCTCTCCGGAATCCGGCGAATACGCCAAGATGCTCACGATCAACGGCGCCGGGGCCGGGTCGATGTTCCTGGCCGCGCTCGATGATCCGGCGAGCTGAGGCGCTATGGCCTCCCGGACGTCCCTGTTTCTTATCGGCTCGCTCGCAGTAAACGCGGCCCTGCTGGGTATTGTCGGCGGCCGGCTCGTGAACGGGCAGGCCGTTGCGAAAGAGCCGAGCGTGATCGCCCAGCTTGACCGCTACGGACCCACCGCCAATGTCGTGCGCGATGCGTGGGCGCAGCTGCCGGAAGAGGATCGCGTTGTCCTCCGCAAGGAGCTGCGCGACAGCTGGAGTTCCCTCGAAGGCGAACGCAAACGCCTGTCGGACGCCGGCAAGGCGGTGTTCAACGCCGCTCTCGGCGAGCCGTATGAGGAAGGCAAGCTGCGCGACGCCGTGACGATCTTCCAGACGCGCGAGCGCGCCCTGCAGCAGGCGGCAGAGAACATCCTGATCAGCCACCTGCGCAAGATGCCCGCCGACGCTCGCGCCACCGCAGCGGTCGGCCTGCTCACTCCGTTCAACGTGCGGATGCAGCGCACCGGTGAGCAGCGCAAGGACGAAGGCAAGCCGGGCGACAAGGACGGCAAGGGCCCGTTGCCTGCGCCGCCGGCAGCTCCCCCCGCGAAGCCAAACTAGATTTCAGGAAAAGCTCAGGCGCTCTCGCGCTGTTGCGGCGACACCGGCAGCGGCTTGCCGCCGTCTTCGGGCAGCAGCGGCAGGTAGATCGTCACCGTGGTGCCGACATTCACCGTGCTCTCGATGGAGAGCTTGCCGCCATGCATCTCGGCGAACGATTTGGTCAGCGCCAGTCCGAGGCCGGTGCCGTGGGTGTTGCGGCCTTCCGGCGTCTTGGCCTGTTCGAAGGGCTGGCCGAGCCGCGGCAGGTCTTCGGGCGGAATGCCGATGCCGCTGTCCTGCACGCGGATGATCAGCCAGGGCTTTTCGGCGAAGACTGCGACCTTCACCTCGCCGCCCGGGTCGGTGAACTTGATGGCGTTGGCGAGCAGGTTCAGCGTCATCTGCTTGATGGCGCGGTGATCGCCGTTGATATCCGGCAGGTCGTCATCCGGATCGAAGCTCAGCGACACCTGGCGGTCGGCGGCGCGGCGGCGGATCAGGCGCACGGCGGCGTCCACGGCGTCTGAGGGGTCGATCAGGCGCTGCGCCAGCTGCATCTTGCCGGCCTCGATCTTCGACATGTCGAGAATGTCGTTGATCATGTCGTGCAGGTGCTGGCCGGAGCCGTGAATGGCCTCGGCGTATTCCTTGTAGCGTGGATCGCCCAGCGGCCCGTAGATCTCGCCGGCCATCATCTCGGAGAAGCCGTTGATGTGGTTGAGCGGCGTGCGCAGCTCGTGGCTCATGTTGGCGAGGAAGGCGCCCTTGGTCTGGCTGGCGCGTTCGGCGCGCTGCTTGGCCTCGTTGTACTTCTCGGAGAGTTCTTCGGCCTGGCCCTTGGTGCGCTGCAGCTCTTCCACCATCGCGCGCAGGCGGCGCTCGGAGCGCGACAGCTTCGCCTCCTGATGCTTGTCGTGCGAGATATCGAGGCCGACGGTGATGAGGCCGTCGCTCGCCGTACGCCGGTCAACCAGGCGGATCCACTGATCCGACAGCAGCAGCATTTCGCGCGCATTGGCGTCGTCCCCCAGCGGCCGCTCGACGCGCACGAATTTCGACAGCTCCGTCATGACGAAATCGTACGATGCACCCGTTTGTACCACGTTCTTG
>DASYKO010000104.1:0-25183 GCA_035995285.1 Hyphomonadaceae bacterium
GGCGTCCACAGCTGCTTGTCGGCGACGAGGCCGTCGGCAGCCGGAGGCGGCGCAGAAGCAGGCGCGCCGCGGGCAGTTGAGGTCACCCACAGCTGGCCCTGGCCATTGTTGGTGAAGGTCGGCGGCGTACGCATCTGAGCATCGTTCAGCTTGAACACGCGGCCCTGCGTCACCGTATCGGCCTGGCCGGAGACACCGACATTGACGCCCGGCTGTCCGCCCGAAAGGGCGTTGGCCGCGAGCAGCATGAAGGCCTTCTCCTGCGTCGACAGGCGATCCGGTTCCGGCAGGTCCTGCGCCACACGTTCGGAAAGCCGCTTCACACGATCCGCCGAGCGGGCTTCGGCTGCGAGCGCCAGCATGCCGGCAAGGTCGCGCCGCGGCGTTGCGTAGTAATCGCCGCTGTTGGTGTAGCCGATCGCCTGTTCCGCCTTGTTGAAGGCGGAGGTCGAGCGCGCATTGTCGCCGATCATGTAGAGCGCGGCCGCTATCTGGGCCCGGGCAAGCGGGCTTTCGATGCGATTGATGCGGTCGTCATGCAGGTAACGCAGCCGCGCCTTGTCCATGCGCCCGGCCTTGGCCAGCACATAGGCGGCGTAAGCGACAGACCGGTCCATCAGTTTCTGGACTGTGTCCGGGTTCCACTTGCTCTCATAGACTTCGAAGTCATAGCCGGTGGAGTAGGTGCTCTCGCGAACCGCAAACTCCTCCAGAGCGTCATAGGCCTTATCGAGCGCCGCGTCGGGCACGACATAGCCGGCTGCTTTGGCGCGGAACAAGAAGTCCGTCGCATAAGCGCCGAGCCACGGCGTTGCCTCGCGGTCGCCGACGCGCCAGAGGCCGATGGCCCCGTCTGCGCCTTGCCGGTTCAGCAGCGTCGAGATCGCATCCTGCACGGAGTTGCGGATGTCGCCCGCAGGCTTGCGTCCCGCCAGCTGCGCCATCTGACCGGCGTAGAGCAGGGGCATTGCGCGGCTGACGATTTGTTCAGTGCAGCCATAAGGATATTTCTCGAGCGAGTCATAGAGGGCCGCCGCGTCCATCGGGATGGACGAGAACGACACCTGCACCAGGCCTGAGCCCGGAACGAAGCTCGACAGCGAGTTGGCTGCCGGGGAGAAGCTTTGCCCCGCAGTGATGATCGTGCGCTGCACATAGCTTGCCGGCATCCACGCGGAGCGAGTCTGGATCGGGTATTCACGCGAGACATTGTACCCGCCCGGCCCGGTGACATTCAGCGAGATGGTGCTGATGCCTTCCGTGGTCGAAGTGAGGTTCGCAGCGAGATCCTGACGCTGGCCCTGGGGCAGGTTCGCCGACAGAGCGCCCGCCTGCGCCTGCACGGGCGCAACCGCCCGCACCGCCGCGTTGTAGGTGCCCGGCTGGCCCTCGACGTTGTCGAGTGTGACCGTTGCCGTCGCCGTATCGCCTGGCGCGAGGAAGCGCGGCAGGATCATCTCGCTCGGCACCTGGTCGCGCACCGTTACCGGCTTCGACCCCGAGCCCACGCCGGTCTTCGACCAGGCCACAGCCATCAGCCGGAGCTCGCCGTTGAACTCGGGGATGTTGAGCTTCACCGTCGCCTTGCCGCCCGAGAGCTGCACGGGGCCGGAGTAGGCAATCACCGACTTGGTCGGCACGACGGTGAGACCCGCCCCGCCGATCTGGTCGCCGCCGGAGCGCACGGTTCCTGCAGCGCCCATGTTCGGATCGAGCAGCCGGCCGTAATCATCCTTCAGCGCCACGCCGAGTCGGCGCTTGCCGAAGAAGTAGGTCGCAGGATCAGGCGACTGGAAGCCGGTGAGCAGGAGGATGCCTTCATCCACCGCGGCCACCGTCACCCACGCATCATCACGCGGGCCGGTTGCTGACACCTGGACCGTCAGCTCCGACCGCGGACGCTGAACCTGCGGGGCCGTCAGCTCCACCTTGAAGGTGCGCGGCTCTACGTTGACCGCCACATGCGCCACGCCGACTGCTCGGCGAGGCTTGGGCCGGGCTACGGCGTCGCGTGGCGTATAGACGTTCGCCATCACATAGACGCCTGCGCCCCATTCCTTGGTGACAGGCAGGCGAACCTTGGTCGGCTCGTTGGCTTTCACCGTCATCGTGCGCGTTGCGATCACGTTATCGCCTGCAACCACGATCTCTGCCTCGCCTGCATAGGGCGGCAGGATGGTGACTTCGACATCGCTGCCGACAGCCGGAAGCGATTCCGGAACCTGCACCCGCA
This sequence comes from Hyphomonadaceae bacterium, assembly GCA_035995285.1. GTDB lineage: Bacteria > Pseudomonadota > Alphaproteobacteria > Caulobacterales > Hyphomonadaceae > UBA7672. The sequence goes on from DASYKO010000104.1 coordinate 2,234, forward strand.
CCCGGTCCGGCGCCTCGACGCCGTCCACCGGGGCGCCGCCCCAACCTGCGAAGAACGATATCGAGCCCTCGCCGCCATTGGCGCCCTCGGTGAGGATCAGCTCATAATCGCCCCAGTCGAGATCGCGGGTTGTGATCGTACCGCGCTGGCCATCGGCGATCTTCGCCGTGCCGGTCTGCACATCCACGATGTTGCGCGACTGGCGCCATTGCCAGGCGCCGCCATCAGCGCGGTACCAGTCATACTTCCAGTCGATGCGCACCAGCTGCCAGTTGATGTCGGCAGCCTTGAGAGCGCCTGTCCGATCTACCGACGCAATCTCGAACGTTGCGGCTTTGCCTTCGGGCGAGGAGCGGTCATCGAACCCCGGCTTGACGCCGACATAGCGTTCGTTCGGCCGGTAGGCGACGCGAACGTCGTCGCGCACGGCCCGTCCGCCCGGCTCAATCGCTGAGACCACGGCGCGCAGGCGCAGCGGCTTGGAGCTTTGCGCGTTCTCGGCCTTGGCAGGATCCAGCATCAGTGTCGCCTTGCCCTGGCCGTCGGCCACCGCAGCGTCGAGATCGAAGGTCGACTCGCGGAATTCCTCGTTGTGCCGGCCCCACTCGAAGCCTTTCAGCTCGGGGAAAGGATTGGGCTCCTGCTCGACGCGCACATTGCCTTCGACGGGCAGGCCCGCTCCGGGCGCGCCGTAGAGGAAGCGCACATTGGCGGTCACCGGCCGCGTCTGCTTGGCGCGCATCGGCGTTGCCGTATCGGCCGTCAGCTCCAGCTTGATGCGCTGGGGCACGAAGTCTTCGACCGAGAACGTCTCGGAGCCGACGACGCCGACGCCGTCGATCTCCGCCGACATGCGCCATTCGCCGCGCGCGGCCTGTTTCGGCACTTCGAAATTCCACGGCACCGCGCCGGATTTCTCGGCCTTGGTGAAGCGTTGGCGCCCGGCCTCAAGCCCGTTCGGCCCGTAGACGATCAGCGAGCCCGCACGGTTCTGCACCGAATTCGCCGCCGCATCGCGGATCAGCGCGTTCGCCAGCACGGTCTCGCCGGGGCGATAGACGCCGCGGTCGGTGTAGATGAAGGCGTCCGCCTCCTGCGCCGGCTCGCGCCCGCCAATGTCGCGCTCGGTGAGGTCCACCGGCGAGCGGTCGAGGTCGAGGATCGCGAAGTCGCCATTGCCGGCGTAGCCCATCAGCATGCGCGGCGCGAGATTGCCCTCGCCACGCATGATCGGTCCGGTGAACTTCACATGGCCGGATGAATCGCTTTCACCACGCGCCAGAACTTCGTTGTTTTTCGCCACCAGCTCCAGCTTCACGCCCCGCACGGGCTTGGCCGACTGGATCGAGCGCACCGTCGCCGACATGCCGTCATTGCCGGTGAAGGTCGTGAGCGCGAGATCGGTGATCAGCAGCCAGCGCTTGGCATGCGCCGCATCGTTCGGCGTGTCGCCGGATGCATCGTGCTGGTCGAGCTCGACGAAATAAGCGCCGGGCTGCAGGCGCGGAATGGCCGTCGCGATCGGAAACACGGTTGTCTTGGCGACGTTCGGCGAGCCGGGTGTATCAAGCTCGCCCTTCCACACTGGCTCGGAGACGTCATAGACCTCCGAATTGTAGTCCATGTAGCCATAGCCGCCCTGGCTGTGGCTGAAGCCCGCCGAGATCGTCTTGAACGCCAGCGCGCGGTCCGTGATGCGCGAAATGGTGACGCCGACCTTGTCGACGTTCACCGTTTCGAGCGCGAGGCCATCAGCCTCGACGCGCGGCAGGATCACGCCATCGCCCTTGAAGCCGACGAAGCTCGGTCGGTCGCCGAACTCGATCGCCACGCTCTCGTCGAAGGGCAGGGTGCGTCCGTCCTGCGCCGGCAGGCCGGAGCGGATGGTGATTGTGCGTTCTTCGCCGAACGTGATGCCGCCGACGCAGAGCTTTTCGTTCTCCACCGACAGCGCGATGTTGGTGTTCGGCTGCACCGCGACGTAGGAGCGGTAATCCTTGGAGGGGTCGAGTGTGGAGGAGAAGGCGAGGCATGCCCGCGGCAGGTCTTTCGACACGTCGATCGAATAGCGGAGGAACTCGAACTCCTTCGAGCCTGCAACGCCTGCGCGCTTCGAATTCGCCTGCCGGGTTTCCAGCTGTGGACCCTGGTCGCGTCCCTTGACGGTGGCGGCCTCATCGCCGCCCTTGGGTCCGCCGCAGCTCGCCAGTGCGAATGCTGCAACAATGCCGACGATGCCCGCAGACATCGCCCGCCAGAACCTCTTGGTTCCCACGACCGTCCCTCCTGATCCCCGCCCACGATATTCCTGTGCGTTCACCATATCCCAGCGGGGCCCGCGTGAAAGGCGCCGCTGCAGATAAGCTGCGGAAAAGTTTCGGTTGTTCCAGGCTAATCGGCGTGTCAGGAAACGCCGCGCATTCAGGGTTTCGCGGGTTCCGGCTTGGGCTCGTCAGGTGTCGGCAAGGTGTCCTGGAGTTTAGGACAGTGCGGGCCGTCCCCACCCGGGCCATCCACGCCGATGTCGAGCGAGAAGATTTCGAGTCGCTGCTGGCTGTTGGGGCTGGGCGGCGCCGCCAGTTCCAGCGACAGGTCGATGGTGTTGACGCCTGCCGCGATCTTGCCCCGCATCTCCAGGGTGAAGACATCGCCGGCGGGTGACTCCGCGGGCGTGGGAGGAGGGGCGACGGTGAAACTTGCGGCCTCCGTCTGCCCGCCGAATATGATCTTCGCAGTTCCAACCGGCCCCGCGGTGTCGCTGTCATAGGCGCCCCGCACATGAAGGATCAGGTCTGCGCCCGCCAGCGTGCCGGGAGCATTCAGTGCGAAATGCCACGATGCCGGCGTATCCGGCGCGGTCAAAGCGCTTACCTTCCTGAGCGCCCACGGCATCGTCATCGGCTCTTTCCGCGCGCTGCTGGCCGCCGCCTTCGGAAGCCGCTCCTTGTACATGTGGTCCTGGAGGAAAGAGAACACGCACCCGCTATCCGTCGACAGCATGGAACCAAGGGACGTGGTGGCGCCAAGGAAACCCACACGATCCGGATCGCCAGGCGGCAGGTTTTCCTTCGCACCCTGCGGGGTGCACCCCGACAGCACAAACAGGCAAACGCCCGCGCACGCGATCATCATCGATTTCATGAAATCCCCCTCGGCGCGTTATGCGCCTCAACCCGCGCGCATCATGCTCCAGCGGGCTGAAAAGGCAAAGATGCCGGGCGGGGAAGGACAACTGGTGCCGGATGAGGGGATTGAACCCCCGACCTTCGGTTTACAAAACCGCTGCTCTACCGCTGAGCTAATCCGGCATTCTCAAGCCTCTAGTACACCGAACGAATAGGCTCGGAACCCGACCTGAGCGGGGGGTTCTACGTGCGGAAAAAGGGGATCGCAACCGACCCCTTTCTCGCTTCCTAATCGCTGGCCGTCAGGTTGATTGCCGATACCTGTACACGCACATGTCCGTCGCCCTGTGGATGCCAGTCGGGCTGAATCTGCGCCTCAAACGCGATAGGCAGGTTGGGATCCTCGAAAGACCCGCTCTTGAGCTGCGTCAGGACATCTCTGATCCGCTCTTTGGGTACATAGATGTTTAGCAGCAATCGCTCACCGCTTTGCCGCAGGTAGACTTCAATACCGTTCATGACCCCTGATCCCATCCTTGTCTGGCTGACAATATAGCAAGGAAAAGGCCGCCAAACCTTTGCGATCCCTGGCGTAACCCGCTGAAAACCAAGCGAATCGGCTGGAATTAACCGCCCCGCCGCCACATTCCGCCGGAATGGCGCCCACCCTCCGCCCGTCCTCGCGCGTTGTACTGGGATCGAAAGGCTGGGAACGATGAAACTGCTGACCGCAATCACACTGGGGATATTCGCCGTCGGCGGTGTTGCGTTCGCCGCAAACGCCGGGGCGCAGACACCCTGCAAGACGAGCGAGCCGCGCGAAGTTTCGCTCTATTTTGAGCGCGACCAGTCTCAGCTGAATGACTTCTCGAAGGCGCTGGTCGACCGCGTCGCCAGCGAGGCGAAGAATTGCGGCCTCACGCAGGTTGTGGCCGAGACCAAGATCGACGCGAAACGCGCCGCGGTGATCTCCGACACGTTCAAGTCGCGCGGCGTCAAAGTGATCCTCGTCAGCCCGGCGATGATGCCGTCCGCTGGCGATGATGTCGCCGCCCGCGCTGCCAAGCTGCGCCTCACCTTGTCCGACCGGATCGGCTAACTCAGGCCGGGCCCTTCAGCGCCTTGCCGTCGATCAGGAACAGCGCCACCGTCGACAGCAGGAACGCCGTGAACAGGTGCGCCATGTCGATCAGGAAGATCGTCTTCGACTCGGTCGAATAGAGCACGTTGTAGGCCAGCCCCGTCACCGCAAAGCACAGCCACAGCGTAAGCGCGGTTGCCAGCGCTGCAACAATGCTCGCGGGCCGGGCCATCTTCAGCACGATGGCGATCCCGATCGTAGTCATCAGCGAGACCACGAAGCCCAGCCCATAAGCCGTCGCCATGTCGAGCGAGCCCGGGATCTTGTTGAGCTCTGCAAACAGCGCATCTCCGGTCAGCGCATGTGCCGCCGCCGGATCGGCGCCGTGGTTGACCAGCATTTCCTGGCCCCACGTTTCCATGAACACGAAGCCGTAGAACACCATTCCGACCGCATAGAAGACGATCGCCGCTACCGCCACGGACACGATATTCAGTCCAGCAACTCTCGGCATAGTCCCTCCCCAGATTTCTCGCACGGCCCTCTTGGGGCTCTCACACGTGCATATTCACTGACCCTACCGCCTAAGGCCTGAGCCGGGGAGGGTGATTCAACCCGAACGCGCGCAATCCCTGGCTTTCCCCAGCGTCCCCGCGCACCTATTCTCTTATCGGGTTGGCGCCGTACCTCTTGGTTTGCGCCCTGGTCGAAGCAATGGGCAAAGCAGAATGGGTGGAGCGATCACGCGCATCGATCTCTTCCTATCCCGCACGCGCGCTGTCGCTGCGCCGCTCTATCAGGAATTCCCACCGCCTCCTGACCTTCGCGAGTTCGTCGCCTGCACCTGGGTGCGTCTCGTGCATGGGCTGGAGGAGCAGATCTCAGCCGACATCCTGCCCGATGGCTGCGCCGACATCATGGCCTATGACGACTATCCCCCGCGCGTCGCCGGGCCCGACGCCGTCACGCGCCGCATCAAGCTTTCGGCAGGCATCGCCATCACTGGTATCCGGCTTCGCCCCGGCGCCTGCCGCGCCGTGCTCGGTTGTCCAGCGAGCGCGATCGTCAACGGCAGCGTGCTCCTCTCCGATCTCGCCTCGGACGCCGTCCAGTTGCATCAGCGCCTGATGCTCGCTCACACACTCAAGGCCCGCCTCTCAGTACTGGAGGATTGGGTCCGCGCAGCCCTCGATCGCGTTACTGACAAGGACCGCGCTGTCATCCAGGCCTGCCGCATGCTCGGCGCCGACCCCAGGATCGCCATCGACGAAGTCGCGCGGAGGCTCGACTGGAACGCCCGCACCATCCACCGCCAGTTCCTCGCCGCGTGTGGCTACAGCCCCAAGCACTTCCAGCGCATCATGCGCATCCAGTCCGTCCTGCAGGCCGCCAACGGCGCACCTTCGCGGCGCCTCAGCGAGCTCGCGGCCGCCGCCGGCTATGCTGACCAAGCGCACATGACGCGAGACTTCCGCGACATCACTGGCTTCACCCCCGCCGCCTATTTCGCCAACACAGCAGACCGCGGCTGGGGCGAATGGATCAGCGAGGGCTGGTAGATTTACGCCCGTTTCTGTCCGATTTGTTCAAGACGCCGCACGCAGCCATATCTAGGTCCGAGCATTCCTGGATCAGAACAAGAAACGAGGAACTCCCCATGCCAGATATCGCCGGTGTCAAAGTCCTGTTCGCCGCCGGGTTCGGGCCGCTTGTTAAGGACGCCAAGGCGAGCAATGCCTTCTACGTCGAAGCGCTCGGCCTGCCGCTCGTCGAGGAGCATGGCTACTACCACTCCGGAAAGATTGACGGGGTGAAGCACTTCGCGCTCTGGCCGCTCTCGGAAGCAGCGCAGTCCTGCTTCGGCGCTGATGCCTGGCCTAAGGATGTGCCCGAACCGCATTCCTGGATGGAGTTCGATGTCGAGGACCCGGCGGCAGCCGCCAAGGCGCTCGAAGCAAAGGGCTATCGCATCCTCGTCGCCAACAGACAAGAACCCTGGGGCCAGACGGTCACGCGCCTGCTCAGCCCCGAAGGCATCCTCATCGGCCTGGTCGTCACGCCCTGGCTGCGCTGATCCCGTGGATACGGGCCAGACGCTTCTCCTCATCGGCCGCATCCTTGCCGGCGGCGGCTTCCTGATCGTTGGCCTGCGCAATATCCGCAACCATTGCCCGATCACCGGCCTGATGAAGTTCCGCTATATCCCGTTCCCTGCCTTCGCCGCCGCCTTCGGCATAGGCATGCAGATCGTCTTCGGCCTCGGTCTCGCCCTGGGCGTCTATCAGACCATCTGCGCGCTGGGCCTCGCCGCCTTCATGATCATGGCCACCGCTCTTGCCCATTCTCCCTTCATGGGAACGCCGGAGGAGAGGACGGCCAATGTCAGCGCCTGTCTCGTCAATTCAGCGATGGTCGGTGGCCTGCTGGCGCTGGCCGCCGTTGGGTTACCGTCCTGACGCTCCAAAAACCCGCCCAAACATTGACGCCCCGGGCCTATGCGCTTACCTCGCGCCCTCACAGCTCTGGCGGTACAATGGCGCGCATCCTCATCACCTCGGCCCTGCCGTACATCAACGGCGTGAAGCACCTTGGCAACCTCGCCGGGTCGATGCTGCCGGCTGACGTCTATGCGCGCTACGCCCGCGCCGCCGGCCATGAAGTGCTCTTTATCTGCGCCACCGACGAGCATGGCACCCCCGCAGAACTTGCCGCGGCCGAAGCCGGGCAGACGGTGCGCGAATATTGCGACGAACAGCATGAGATCCAGAAGGCTGTGGGGCAGGGCTTCCAGCTCTCCTTCGACTGGTTCGGCCGCTCCTCCAACGCGCCCAACCGCGAGCTGACCCAGCACTTCGCAGAGGTGCTGGAGGACAATGGCCTGATCGAGGAGCGCGTCTCCAAGCAGGTCTACTCCGTCGACGACAAGCGCTTCCTGCCGGACCGATATGTCGAGGGCACATGCCCGAACTGTGGCTATGAAAAAGCCCGCGGCGACCAGTGCGACAATTGCGGAAAGCTGCTGGACCCCATCGACCTCATCAACCCGTACTCATCCGTCTCCGGCTCCAAGAACGTTGAGATCCGCGACACGCGCCATCTGTTTCTTCTTCAGACCAAGCTGCAGGACGATGTCCGCAAATTCGTCGACAGCCGGGCGAAGGACTGGCCGAACCTGACGACGTCGATCGCTTATAAGTGGCTCGACGAAGGCCTGCAGGACCGCTCGATCACGCGCGATCTGAGCTGGGGCATCCCGGTCGTCCGCGGCGGCCAACCGCGCACCGGGTTCGAGAACAAGGTCTTCTACGTCTGGTTCGACGCGCCGGTGGAATACATCGGCTCCACTGTCGAATGGTCGCAAGCGACCGGCAAGCCGAATGAGTGGGAACGCTGGTGGCGCACGGACAAGGGCGCGAGCGACGTCACCTATGTCGAGTTCATGGGCAAGGACAACGTCGCCTTCCACACCGTCTCGTTCCCGGTGACGATCCTCGGCTCGAAGGAGCCGTGGAAGCTGGTCGACAAGCTCAAGGCCTTCAACTGGCTCAACTGGTATGGAGGCAAGTTCTCCACCAGCCAGAAGCGCGGCGTCTTCATGGACAAGGCGCTCGAAATCCTGCCGAGCGACTACTGGCGCTGGTATCTCCTCGCCAACAGCCCAGAGAGCTCCGACACCAATTTCACGTGGGATGGGTTCAAGACCGGCATCAACTCCGACCTCAATGACGTGCTCGGCAATTTCGTGAACCGCATCACGAAATACGCCGCCGCGAAGTTTGACGGCAAAGTGCCCGAAGGCGGAGAGCCGGGCGAGCACGAGGCCTGGATCGCCAGGGAACTCGAAACCCGCCTGCCGCAGCTCATCGCGCACTACGAGGCGATGGAATTCCGCAAGGCTGCCGCCGAAACCCGCGCCATCTGGGCCGCGGGCAACGAATACGTCACGCGCGCCGCGCCCTGGACCGCTTACAAGACCAGCGTGGATACGGCCGCCTGCGGCATCCGCACCGGCCTCAACCTCGTCGCGCTGTTCGGCCTGATCGCCCAGCCGATCATTCCGGAGACGGCCGAGAAAATCCTCGCAGCCCTCAACGTGCCGAAGGATAACCGCGGGCTTGATCTCAAGAAGCTGGGACAGGGCGGCTACGCCAAGCTCCTCGACGCGCTGCCGAGGGCCATGCCCATCGCCGTGCCCCCGCAACTCTTCACCAAGATCGAGGATACGCAGATCGCGGAATGGAAGGCCCGCTTCGGCGGGGAGTGACCGTGGACGCGCCGCCGACCTCCCAACCCGGCCTCATCGAAATCCGCATCAACTCGGTCGCCCAGCTTTTCAACTCCTTCGACCCCTCGCCTTTCCAGGCGCGCGATCTCGATGATGACGCAGAGGAATTCATCGTCGGCACGGCGCTGGAATTCCGACGCGCGAAGAACCTGCACATCCTCGTCCACATGCCGCCGGACGAATGCAAAAGCGAAGGGGCAAAGGATCTGGCCTCCGCCATCGGAAAGCATTTCGACTACCGCGCAACGATCATGAAGCGCGAGCTTGCCGAACTCTTCCGTTCCGGCAGGCTCTACCTGGTCGTTGGCCTGTCGATCTTTGCGGCCTGCACCATCGCGGCCCAGCTGGTGCGCGATGCCTTCCCAGACAACGCCTTCGCGCAGGGCGCAGAGCAGGGCCTGATCATTATCGGTTGGGTCGCCAACTGGAAGCCGTTCGAAATCCTGCTCTACGACTGGTGGCCGCTCCGCCGCCGCATCCGCCTGTTCCAGCGCCTCGCCGAAGCGCCGGTTGAAGTGCGCGCAGCGTAGGGCTCAGCCCAGCGCCAGCAGCCCGCGGAACAGCCGCGCGCTTGTCTCCGGCGGCTGCATCAGCATGCCCTCAAGCAGCGCGATATTGCCGAGGCATATCGCCCGCGCGTCCTCTGTCGTCGGCGCCGGCATCGCCATCAGCTGCAGGCCTTTTGCGACATCGGGATGCGCGGGCGTGTACCCGCCCATCCACTCCTGCACCTCTGCAAGGGACGCCGCTGGGCCATCCTGCTTGCCCGCCCGGAACACCGACGCCATCAGCGCCAGCTCCCGGTCGGTCAGCGACGGCGGCAGCTTGATAAGCCGCAAGTCCTGCTTGCCGCGGATGATGTTGAGGCAGAGCTCGGGGTCAATTTCCAGAGCCGCACGATACTGGTCGTGCGCGAACTGCAGCATGCCGTTGATGTGCTCGTCCTTCGCCGTCTTGCTCAGCTCGGCAAAGCGCCCCGCGAACACCGGTCGCGCCGCGACGCCAGCCTCATAGGCCGACTTGCCGGCGATGATTTCGCGCCCTGCGATGTCGATGAACCGCGCATAGATGTCTGGCTGTCCCTCGCGCAGGGCAGACAAGAGCTCGCCAATGCCGGAGCCCTTCGCCTCTTCCTTGGCGAACTCCGCGCGAACCCAGTTGGCATCCTTCTTCACCGCCGGCGTGCACGCCGCCAGCGCCAAGGCAACCAGCACGACAAATTTGCGGATCATGAGCGCCTCCGCGAACACCCGTGACCGCGTCTGGGACTGCTGTCAAACCGGCCAGTAGGGCCGCGGCGCAGCCTCCGGCTTCACCGACATGCCCGCAAGGCCGAGCAGGGCTACGCCCGAGCCAAAGACACACACGAAAAGCGCCAGGCCGGAGACGCCGAGCCCGACATACTTCAGCGCCTGCAGGGCCGTCTCCTGCGGCGCCCAGGGCGCGGCCAGTATCAGCACGATGAGCGAGGCCCAGGCGCCGAGCAGGTAGAGCGCGGCGTTGGCGAGGTTTCCGAGAGTCATGATCACTCCCCAATCAGTTGAGGCGATATTCTAGCCCCTCTCTGGCCGCGCGCGAGGCGATTTCGCAGCCCCGCGCAGGCCAGCTCAACCGGAAGGTGACAAACGCCGGGCGCCTTGGCACTTTGGCGGCATGTCAGACAATCTCTACGAACTCCTGTCCAACGGCTTTCCGGCAGACCGCTCGAAACCGGCGTTCATCCTCAGCGATGGCCGCGAGGTGAGCTATGGCGCGCTCGAAGAGGGCGTGAGCCAGGTCGCCGGATACCTCGCCTCACAGGGCCTCGCCCCCGGCGACCGCGTCGTGGTCAAGGACGAGAAGTCGGTCGAGTTCGTCATGGTCTATCTGGGCACACTGAAGGCGGGCGGCGTCTTCGTTCCCCTCAATTCGGCCTACACGGAATCCGAAGTCGAATACTTCATCGGCAATGCCGAGCCGAAGATCGTCATCACCGATACCCGCAGCTTCGTCGGCAACACCAGGGACGCCGTCCCGCTCGCGACCGCCGCGCCCCTTACGGCCAATGATCTCGCTTGCCTGATCTACACCTCGGGAACCACTGGCCGCTCCAAGGGCGCGATGCTCTCCCACGGTAATCTGGCAGCCAACGCCATTGCACTGCACGAGATCTGGGGCTTCACGCCGAAGGATGTGCTGCTCCACGCCCTCCCGATCTTCCATGTCCACGGCCTGTTCGTGGCGATGCACTGCGCCTTTCTCTCCGGCTGCCCGATGATCTGGCTGCCGAAATTCACCGACACAGAAGTGCTCGCGGGCCTCAAACGCGCCACCGTGATGATGGGCGTGCCGACATTCTATACCCGCCTTCTCGCCGCCAAGGATTTCATAAAGGAGAGTGCGCCGAACGTGCGCGTCTTCATCTCCGGCTCCGCCCCGCTGCTGCCCACCACCTTCGCTGAATTCGAAGAACGCACCGGCCAGCGCATCCTCGAACGCTATGGCATGAGCGAGGCCGTGATCATCACCTCCAACCCGCTCAAGGCCGATCGCATCGCCGGCTCCGTTGGCTTCCCGCTGCCGGGCGTCGACCTGCGCATTGCGGGCGGGGAGGAAACCGGCGTCATCGAGATCAGGGGGCCGAGCGTGTTCAGCGCCTACTGGCGAATGCCGGAAAAGAACAAGGAAGAATTCCGCGACGGCTATTTCATCACCGGCGATGTCGGCCGGCAGGACCCCGATGGCCGCGTCTGGATCTCGGGCCGGGCGAAAGATCTCATCATCTCCGGTGGCTACAACGTCTATCCCAAGGAGATCGAGCTGGTGCTGGATGAAATGCCCGGCGTCACCGAAAGCGCCGTCATCGGCCTGGCCCATCCCGACTTCGGCGAGGGTGTCTGCGCCGTCGTCATCGGCAAGGGAGACGAGGCCGCGATGATCGCCGAGTGCCGCAAGAAACTCGCCGCGTTCAAAACGCCCAAGCGCATCATCTTCGTTGCGGATCTACCTCGCAACGCCATGGGCAAGGTGCAGAAGAATCTGCTGCGGCAGCAGCATGTCGATCTGTTCAAAGGCAAAGGCTGATGAACGATCCCGATGCAGAAATCATCCTCGAGATGAACCGCATCGGCGGCGCTGTGGAAGTCCGCGCCATTTCCGCCGGCGACGGTCTGGAAGTCAGCTTCACCGCGCCTGCCAGCGCCGCACAGTCCGACCTGCACCGCCTCGCCCGCCAGAAGCTGGCGTATGTCCGCGCCCGCGCGGAAAAGGGAGGGCAGGGCGGCAAGGACAAGCCGCCCTCAGGCGGCGGCCGTGGCGGCATCGTCGCCTAGGCGGAAAGAACACGTTCATGGCAAGGCGTTCCAACTACCCAACGCCGGATAGGTCCGACCAGGTTCGCAGCTCCCGCAAGGACGAGGACGGCGTCATCGACATCGGCTGGTGTGACGGCGTGATGGGCGGCAATCGCCCGTACTGGGCGGAGATGTGGGCGCAGGACCAGGTCAGCATGCTGACGCTGTTCTTCTCATCGAAGGACATCGATCATCTCACGAGCGATCAGGTGCGCGACATGATCGTGAACGAAGGCCTTGTCGCGTTCCGGTCGAAGGAAGATACGTTCTGCGAGTGCAGGCCGTTCACGGACTGCGCCGGCAATGCGCTGTGGTCGGTGAACATCGTGCTGGGGTCCGAATTGGGACTCGAGGACGATACCTACCTCACCGCGTGCGTGCCGATCTTTCCCTACGACTGGTTGCCGAAGGGCTATCAACAGACGACCTAGCGCGCCTTGCGCACGCCCTTGCCCAGTCCGATCTTCTTGGCGAACTCAGAGCGCCGTTCGGTGTAGCTCGGAGCCACCATCGGATAATCCGCGCCCAGGCCCCAGCGGCGGCGGTACTCGTCCGGGCTCATGTCATAGCGGGAACGCAAATAGCGCTTGAGCATTTTCAGCTTCCGCCCGTCCTCCAGGCAGATGATGTAGTCGGTGGTGACCGACTTCCCGACAGGAACGGCAGGCTTCGGCTTCTCGTCCGCAGCCTTTTCGGGGGTCCCGGCCAGTCCAGATACAGTCCGGTAAACAGAACGGATGACCTCAGGCAGGCCTTCCGTTGTAACCGGGTTGTTGGAAACAAATGACGAGACGATTTCGGAAGTCATCCGCATCAATTCGTCATTAGATAGCACAGAATTGCCGGGCGTTTCGGTCATGACATCTACCCAACTAGCCCCAGCGCGCCGACATAGAGGCGCAAATGCAGGTTCAAATCAACTAATTACAGTGTGCTGACCCCAGATTAATAAGGAATACTGATTCTGATCCATCCCGTACCTGTGCGCTTACCAAGTCTTGCCAAGTCGGGCCCCCCCGCGTATCGCCCCAATCACTTGCTCAGAAGCGCAGCGGAGGCCCATGCATGAACCAGTTTTTCGCCGCTGGCCTCGCCGATATCGATCCCGAAATCGCGAAATGGACGCGTGAAGAACTGGGCCGCCAGAGCCATCAAATCGAGCTGATTGCATCCGAGAACATAGTCTCCCGCGCGGTGATGCAGGCGCAGGGAACGGTGCTCACCAACAAGTACGCGGAAGGGTATCCGGGCAAGCGCTATTACGGCGGTTGCGAGTTCGTCGACGAGATCGAGACGCTCGCGATCGAGCGGGCGAAAAAGTTGTTCAACGCCAACTACGCCAACGTCCAGCCCAATTCCGGCAGCCAGATGAACCAGGCGGTGTTCCTGGCGCTGCTCCAGCCGGGCGACACCTTCATGGGTCTCGACCTCAACTCGGGCGGCCACCTTACGCACGGCTCGCCGGTCAACATGTCGGGCAAGTGGTTCAAGGTCGCCTCCTACGGCGTGCGCCGCCAGGACAATCTGCTGGACATGGACCAGGTCCGCGCCACGGCCAAAGCCCAGAAGCCCAAGCTCATCCTCGCCGGCGGCACCGCCTATTCGCGCGAATGGGACTGGGCCGAGTTCCGTCGCATCGCCGATGAAGTCGGCGCGTATCTGATGGTCGACATGGCGCATATCGCGGGCCTCGTCGCCGGTGGCGTGCATTCCTCGCCTGTCCCGCATGCCCACGTGGTCACGTCCACCACGCACAAATCGCTGCGTGGTCCGCGTGGCGGCCTGATCCTCACCAACGACGAGGACATCGCCAAGAAGATCAACTCCGCCGTCTTCCCGGGCCTGCAGGGCGGGCCGCTGATGCACGTCATCGCCGCCAAGGCGGTAGCCTTCGGCGAAGCTCTCAAGCCGGAGTTCAAGGACTACGCCGCCCAGGTCGTGAAGAACGCCCGCACGCTCGCCGACGAGCTGATGAAGGGCGGCCTCGACATCGTCACCGGCGGCACCGACAACCACCTGATGCTGGTCGACCTGCGGCCAAAGAAGGTAACCGGCAAGGCCACCGACACCACGCTCGACCGCGCGGGCATCACCTGCAACAAGAACGGCATCCCGTTCGATCCCGAAAAGCCTTTCGTCACCTCCGGCGTCCGCCTCGGCACGCCGGCCTCGACGACGCGCGGCTTCAAGGAGGCGGAGTTCCGCCAGGTCGGCAAATGGATCGTCGAAGTTTGCGACGCGCTCGCCAAGGGTGGAGACACCAGCGCCGTCGAAGCGAAGGTCAAAGCCGAGGTGAATGAGCTTACTGCGCGCTTCCCGATCTACGGATCGGCCTGGGCGTAAGAACTGGGGACATGATTGCGCTGCCCGTATTGCGGCTCTGCCGACAGCCAGGTGAAGGACAGCCGTCCCGCTGAAGAGGACACGGCCGTCCGCCGCCGCCGCGGCTGCATGCAGTGCGGCGGCCGCTTCACGACATTCGAGCGCGTCCAGCTCCGCGATCTGACCGTGGTCAAACGTGATGGCCGGAGAGCAGCGTTCGAGCGTGACAAGCTGCGCCGCTCCGTGAAGGTCGCGCTGCAGAAGCGTCCAGTCTCAGAGGAACAGATCGACCAGATGATCTCCGGCATCGTCCGCCGCCTCGAGAACATGGGCGAGAGCGAGATCCCCACTTCGGCCATCGGCGAGATGGTGATGGAATCCCTAAGCGGCCTCGATCTCGTGGCCTTCGTCCGCTACGCGTCGGTCTACAAGGACTTCAAGAACCCGGAAGACTTCGCCGCCTTCGTCGCCTCGCAGGGCGAAGACAAGGAATGAGCGGGGCGAACCCCACCTCGCGTCCAGCCGTAACGTTGAAGCTCGCCACATCGCTCGACGGCCGCATCGCCACCGCCAGCGGCCATTCCAAATGGATCACCGGCGAGGCCGCCCGCGCCGAAGGGCACAAGCTGCGCGCCGCACATGACGCCGTCCTCGTCGGTTCCGGCACCGTCTTCGCCGACGATCCCGAACTCACCGCCCGCACCGATCCGCCTGCAGCAAAACAGCCCCTGCGCATCGTCGCCGACAGCCGCGCGCGCGTTCCCGCCAACGCCCGTATCTTCACCACCCTCGACAAGGGGCCCATCGCCATCGCTACGTTGGAGACCAGCGACCTCGACCACTGGCCCTCCGCCCAAGGCATCCAGTACTGGATGGTCGCTAAGGACCCGGCCAGCGAAAGCCTCGACGTCTCGGAACTCCTCGAGTCCGCCCAGCGGGCAGGCGTGCGCACCCTGATGATCGAAGGCGGCGGCCAGCTGGCCGCGTCTTTCGTTCGGGCAGGGCTGGTGGACCGCATCGAATGGTTCCGCGCTCCTATTCTCCTCGGCGGCGACGGATTGCCGTGTATCGCCGCGCTGGGCTTGGAGACCGTCGCAAACGCGCCCACTTATGAGCGGGTGGGGGTAAGGGAGATCGGGGTCGATCTCTGGGAAAGCTACGTTCGGAAAGCCTGATGTTCACGGGTCTCGTCACAGATGTCGGCCGCATCGCCTCGATCGAGGATACGAACGGCTTGCGCCGTCTCAAGGTCGAGAGCGCCTATCCCGTCTTAGCGCTCCAGATGGGCGCCAGCGTGATGCACTCCGGCGTCTGCCTCACTGTCGTGGAATTCGGCGAACGGTTCGGCGGCTCATGGTGGGTCGTCGAGGCCATCCCCGAAACCCTCTCCCGCACCAATCTCGGCGAACTCAAGATCGGCGCCAGAACCAACCTCGAACTCTCGCTCAAGCTGGGCGATGAACTCGGCGGCCACCTCGTCTACGGCCATGTTGATGCCGTGGGCACGATCGGCGTCATCGCCAATGCCGGCGACAGCCGTGTCTACCGCGTGCGCATTCCCGCCAACCTCTCCAAATTCTTCGTCGAGAAAGGCTCCGTCGCCATCGATGGCGTCTCGCTGACGGTTTCCGCCGTACATTCAAAGGGCGAGGAGGCCTGGTTTGAAGTCTCCCTCATCCCGCATACGCTCGCCGTCACGACCCTCGGAACGCTGACAGCCGGGTCTCGTGTCAATCTGGAAGTCGATATGCTGGCGCGCTATGTCGCCCGCATGCTTGAATGGCAAAACAAATGAAAGACCATGTTCAGCAGGACAGCTTCTCCGCCGCGATCTCCCCGATTGAGGAGATCGTCGAGGAGGCGCGCAACGGGCGCATGTATATCCTCGTCGACGCAGAAGACCGCGAGAACGAGGGCGACCTGATCATCCCGGCGCAGTTTGCGACGCCCGCGCAAGTGAACTTCATGGCCAAGCACGGCCGCGGCCTGATCTGCCTCTCACTGACACGAGACCGCGCCCGCACCCTGCAACTCGACATGATGGCGCGCGAAAACCGCGAGAGCATGAAGACCGCCTTCACCGTCTCCATCGAGGCAAAAGAGGGCGTCACCACCGGTATCTCGGCGCATGACCGCGCCCACACCATCGCCGTCGCCATCGATCCCACCAAGGCCGCCGACGACATCGTCTCGCCCGGCCATGTCTTCCCGCTGGTCGCCAAAGAGGGCGGCGTCCTCGTTCGCGCCGGCCACACGGAAGCCAGCGTCGACATCTCGCGTCTTGCCGGCCTCTACCCCGCAGCGGTGATCTGCGAGATCATGAATGACGATGGCTCGATGGCCCGCCTGCCGGAGCTTGTCTCGTTCGCCCAGCTTCACGGGATGAAGATCGGTACGATCAGCGACCTCATCGCCTGGCGCCGCCGGCATGACCGTTTCCTCGAGCGCCGCATCGAAAGCGATTTCGAAAGCGCCTGGGGCGGCAAGTTCCGTATCATCGTCTTCCGCAACACCCTCGACGGCGCCGAACACGTCGCCCTCGTCAAGGGCCGCATCACCGGCGACCAGCAGACGCTCGTCCGCGTTCACCGCGTCGATTTCCTGTCCGACTTCCTCGGTGAGGCGGGCAGTCGCGAGGGCCTCGTCAAGCGCGCCATGGAGAAGCTCTCCGCCTCCGAAGAGCCCGGCGTGGTCGTTCTTGTCCGCATGGGCATGGGAGAGGATATCGCCCGTTCGCTGGGCGCCCATGATACGCCCACGGCGACCGAGGACGGCCATCCGTTGCGCGAATACGGCGTCGGCGCCCAGATTCTGAAGGATCTCGGCGTCCGCCGCATGGTCCTGATGAGCAATACCCGCCCCAACCAGTTGCCAGGTCTTGACGGCTACGGCCTAACGGTCGAGGGCTGGCGCCGCATCGATCCATAAGAAGGCTCCGCGACCAAGTGGCAGAAGCGCCCCGCATCCTGATCGTCACCTCCCGCTACTACGCCCATATCGCGGCGGAGCTGGAGGCGGGCGTTACCGAAGGCCTCGACAAGGCCGGCGTGCGCTATGAGATGATGGAAGTGCCGGGCGCATTCGAGATCCCGGGCGCCATTGCCATGGCGGCGGAAGCTGGCGAGTTCGACGGCTTCGTGGCCCTCGGCTGCGTCATCCGCGGCGAGACTTCGCACTATGAGCTGATCACCAACGAGGTGGCGCGCGGGCTGATGGATCTGTCGCTCGCCGGCGTGCCGCTGGCCTTCGGCGTGCTCACGGTCGAGAACGAGAAACAGGCCAAGGTGCGGGCGGACCGCAAAGGCAAGAACAAGGGCGCCGAGGTTGTTGCCGCGGTGCTGCGCATGGTGGGCCTGTCCTACAGGTTCCGGGATTCCGAGAGTGATGAGCCAGAAGGCAGCCTCAACTGAAGCCGAGCGAAAGCTGCAGGCCGCCCGCCGCTCCGGCGCGCGCCTCGCGGCCGTGCAGGCGCTCTACCAGATGGAACAGACGGGCCAGTCCGCCCGCTCTGTCGTCGCCGATTTCATGGAAGACCGTCTCGGCCTGAACGACGAAGGCGAGCCGATCGAGGAAGCCGATCCCGACCTCTTCAAGACCATCGTCGAAGGCGTGGTCGACAAACAGGAACAGATCGACGCTGCGATCATGAAACGCCTGGCGGAAGGCTGGAAGATCGAGCGCCTCGACGCCACCTCCCGCGCCATTCTCCGCGGCGCGGCGTACGAACTCATCGCCGACATCGGCCTGCCGTCGCAGATCATCCTCGACGAATACGTCTCGCTCGCCCACGCCTTCTTCGAAGGCGCCGAGCCGAAATTCATCAACGGCGTGCTCGACAGGCTCGCGCGGGATGTACGTCAGGGCTGAGGTCTATTGGCCCCGCGGTCTTTGCGTAGCCCGCCAGGCGAACACAGCGCCGGCGGCCGTGCCGACCGCCAGCAATGCCGCCAGCACTGGGTTGTGGTCATACCAAGCCGTGATCGCGAGCGCCCCTCCGACCGCGACCACCACACCCCACGATCCTTTTTGCAGTTTTTTCATTCATGCCTCGCAGAGAGGATTGGGCCGCCCTTGCGGCCTCGGGTTTCGATGTCAGGTTGATGATGCTGACGTGGGACCGCGAAGCGCGATTTCAACCTTCTCGCCCGGTCGGATGCAGCAGGGATAACTGATGGACGAGTTCGATCTTATCCGAAGATATTTCGCCCCGCTGGCGACCTCGCCGGGCGCTGACCTGCTGCGCGACGATGTCGCCGAAATCGCGCCCGGATTGATTGCCACGAAGGACGCCATCGTCGAAGGGATTCACTTCCTTCCCGACGATCCCATCGCCACGGTCGCGCAGAAGCTGGTGCGCGTGAATGTCTCCGACATCATCGCCAAGGGCGGAAAGCCGGATGCGGCTCTGCTCGCGCTCATCTGGCCGAAGTCGCGCCCGCACGACCAGCTCGGCGATTTCTCCCGCGCCCTCGGCAAGGATCTCGACCGCTGGGGCGCTCACCTGGCCGGCGGCGATACAACCTCCACAGACGGCCCGCTGACGCTCACACTCACGCTCTTGGGCAAGGTCGGCCCGCGAGGGCCCGTCCGCCGCTCCGGCGCAAAGCCGGGCGATGACATCTGGGTCACTGGCACGATTGGCGACAGCTGGCTCGGCCTCAAGGCCGTCACCGGAGGCTTCGGCGACCTCATCGCCGAGGCTCGCAACCTCCTCGTCTCGAAATACCGGGTGCCCGAACCGCCGCGCCTGCCGCTCGCCGATCTCGTCGCCGCCCACGGCCATGGCAGCATCGATATCTCCGACGGCCTCGTTGCTGACGCGCGCCATGTCGCCGAAGCCTCCGGCGCGGCTCTAATCATCGAAGCCGCTAAAGTCCCGCTGAGCGCGACGGCTCAAACCTACCTCGTCAACTCAAAGACCGAACTCCGCGACCTGCTCACCGGCGGGGATGACTACCAGACCCTCTTCACCGCTCCCCGATCCGCCCGCCCCGCCATCGAGGCCTCCGGCCTCGTCACGCGCATCGGCCGGGTGGAGCAGGGTGCAGGCGTCAAAGTCCTCGACACGACGGACAAGCCACTGAATTTCGAAGGCTTCGGGGGCTGGCGGCATTTCGGCCCAAAATCTTGAGGACCGGGCCATCCCCACAAGCGTAAACGCGGCCTCAACCAATCTGGCCCACCCTCTCTCGGATGCGCCCAAACCTGTCCCGCCGCCTGCTTGTAATGTCCGCCCTGGGGTTCCTTGCCGCCACACCGTTGGCGCTCGCCGAGCCACCCAAGAAGGATGAGCATGGCGGGCATGAGGCCAAGGGCGAAGGAGAGGGCGAAAGCCCCAGCGACAAGGAGATCGCCCGCTCGATCGACTTGTCCGGTCTCGTCTTTCCGATGTTCGATGAAAAGGGAAAGCTCAAGAACTACATCTTCGTCTCGGCCCGCATGCTCGCCGGCCCCGGCAAGGATGTGTGGAAATACCGCGAGCAGCAGCACTTCATCCGCGACGCCATCGTGCGCGCCGCTCACCGCGTGAGCTTCAACGTCAAGGGCGACTACAACAAGCTGGATGAAAAGCTGGCCGCCGAAACCTGCATGAAAGCGGCGAACGAGATTGTCGGCGACAAGGATGCGTTGGTCTCGATGACCTTCACGCAGATCGCCAGCCAGGCCGGCATACAGCGCTAACGCAAATACTCGCTATTCGCCCGGCTGCCGGCGGTTGCGGTCGTTGGGATCGCGGTTGTCCTGCGGCAGCTGGCCCATCGCGCCCAGCGTTCCGAACAGCTGTTCGATAATGCCCAGCTCGCGTCCGCGCGTCGGTGTAACGCGGGAGTTGTAGGCAAGCGTCCGCCCGTCATCGACGTCGTAGGTCAGCACGTCCGAGACGACATCGTCATCGTCGAACTGGATAGCCACGATCGAACGCTGCACCACCTTCGGGTAGTAGAAGGTCAGCAGCTCGCGGGTCGAGGACATGTAGACCCAGAGATTGTCGTCGAAGATCGACGTGGTCGACGGCGTGCCCAGCCGGGCCAGCACGGTCGAGCGCGTATCGACGTTCGGCTGCACGTCGCTCGGCTGCGCCTGGTCGGCGAGATAGCCATGGAAGTCCCGCGTGGCGGTGCATCCGGCGAGCGCCGCAACGCAGGCGGCAGCAAGAATAAGGCGGCGCAGCGCCATGGGAACACTCCGAAACTGCCGTCAGATAGCGGGGATAGTCGGCCCGACGCAAGGCTCTGCGGCATATCGGGCGAAATCGGGGCAGGCCGCCCTTGGGGCACATCGTCGCCAGCGGGTTTCCCCAATTAATGCCCGCGGCAACTTTCCAGCAAGATGAACCCTGCTAGTGTCCGCGCCGGATTAGGGGAATTCGGATATTCCGGTGGGACGGACACAGGGCGGGGCCGGGGATGGCTTTGCCTGCGGAGGGCGTTGATGGTCTTGGGCCTTTTCCAGCGGAAGCAGAATCGCTGGGCGATCGAAAAGCTTCACCATTCCATCGTGAACCAGTCGCTCCGCCCTGATTTCTACTTCGAGGGCGGCGTCCGCGACAATTTCTCCGGCCGCTTCGAGATGACCTCGCTGCACGCCGTCCTGTTGTTCCGCCGCCTGCGTGAGGCGGGGACCACGGGCAAGGAATTGGCCCAGGAAGTCACCAACGCCCTGTTCGACGGGTTCGACGAGGCCCTGCGCGACATCGGTACGGGCGATCTCTCCGTCGGCAAGAAGATCCGCAAGATGGGCGAGGCCTATTATGGGCGCGCCAAGGCCTATGACGACGCCCTGGTCCCGGAAGGACCGGATGCTGCCCTGGAAGAGGCCCTGGTCCGCAACCTCAGCCTCGATCCTGCCCAAGGGCCCCGCTTCCGCGGCTATGTCCGGTTGATCGAACACACCCTCCAGCGGCACGAAAATCCCCAGCTTCTTTCGGGCGAGGTCAACTGGCCCAAGCTGCCGCTGGCCGAACGCGCCGCGTCCTGAGCGCCAATTATTGGGTTTCCGGCGGACGACTCGCCGCAGGCGCGAACTGTGCTGGCGGCTCCCAGGGGTCTGTCATGCCCCTGATCCCATGGTATTAGACCCCTGAAACATGGGCCGGACGGGCCGATTCCGTCCGTTGCGCGGGCATGTCTTGGAAGCGCCGGATCCGGCGCGAAGGTTGGAGCGCTTCAGCAGGCATGGCCGATCGCAAGGTCATATCCATCGACGGGATGGGCGGAGACCACGCGCCCGGCATCGTCGTCGAAGGGCTGGAGCGGTTCGCGAAAACGCGGCCCGATCTCTATTTCCTGCTGCATGGCGATGAAGCCAAGCTCAAGCCGCTGCTTGCCGCCGCGCCGACCGCAGCCCCGCGCACCACCATCGCCCACACCGACAAGTTCATCACCATGGAAGACAAGCCAGGCTCGGCCATCCGCCGCGGCAAGGGCTCGTCGATGTGGAACGCCATCGAGAGCGTGAAGAAGGGCGAGGCCATTGCCGCAGTCTCCGCCGGCAACACCGGCGTCCTGATGGGCATGTCGCTCCTGATCCTGCGCACCCTCGAAGGCGTGCGCCGTCCGGCGCTCGTCGGCGGCTGGCCCACGCGCAAGGGCGTCTCCGCCGTGCTCGACCTCGGCGCCGACATCGATGCAGACGCCGAGCAACTCGTCGAATTTGCCATCATGGGCCAGGCCTATTTCAAGGCCGTGCACCACAAGGACGATCCCTCGATCGGCCTCCTCAACATCGGATCGGAAGAACTCAAGGGCCATGAGTCCATCCGCGAGGCGGCAAGGCTGATCCGCGAGAGCGGCCTCAAGATGAACTTCCACGGCTTCGTGGAGGGCGACGACATCGCCAAGGGCACTGTTGACGTCGTGGTGACGGACGGCTTCACCGGCAACGTCGCGCTCAAGACAGTCGAGGGCATCGCGCGGATGATCACCGACATGCTGAAAGACAGTTTCAAGTCCAGCCCCCTCGCCATGCTGGGCGGGCTGCTCGCCATGCCCGCGCTGAAGAAGTTCCGCGCCACGCTTGATCCGCGCAAGTCGAATGGGTCGGTGCTGCTGGGCCTGACCGGCATTGTCGTGAAGAGCCATGGCGGCACGGATGGCGTCGGCTTCGAGCAGGCGATTTCTGTCGCCGCCGACATGGGCGAAAGCAGCTTCCAGTCTGAAATCAAGGAAAGCCTGGGCCGCCTGATGGCCGCCCCTGCCGCGGCCCCCCGGTCCGCGGTGTCCGGAGCGGTTGCGGCGAGCCCCGAAGCGGCTGAGTAGTATGACCACAGTGCGTGCGCGCACTTGTGCCAATCTGTGCTTGTGAAAGGCGTTTGTTTTGACCGAGTACGCATCTGTCGTCCGCGGCGTGGGCGGGTACCTTCCCAAGAAGGTGCTCACCAACAACGATCTCGCCGCCATGGTCGACACCACCGACCAGTGGATCACCGAGCGCACCGGCATCCGCAAGCGCCATATCGCCGCCGAGGGCGAGGCTTCGTCCGACATGGCCGCCGCCGCATCGCGCATCGCGCTGGAGCGGGCGGGGCTCACGCCCGACGACATCGACCTGATCATCGTCGCCACCGCCACCCCCGACTACACGTTCCCCGCCACCGCCACCGTCGTGCAGAACAAGCTCGGCATCACCCGCGGCGCGGCGTTCGACGTGCAGGCCGTCTGCTCCGGCTTCGTCTACGCCATCGCCACGGCGGACAACTTCCTCGTCCGCGGCCAGTTCGAGCGTGCGCTCGTCATCGGGGCCGAGACCTTTTCCCGAATCCTGGATTGGTCCGACCGCTCCACCTGCGTCCTCTTCGGCGATGGG
>DASYKO010000105.1:0-3342 GCA_035995285.1 Hyphomonadaceae bacterium
CCCATCGCCGAAGAGGACGCAGGTGGAGCGGTCGGACCAATCCAGGATTCGGGAAAAGGTCTCGGCCCCGATGACGAGCGCACGCTCGAACTGGCCGCGGACGAGGAAGTTGTCCGCCGTGGCGATGGCGTAGACGAAGCCCGAGCAGACAGCCTGCACGTCGAACGCCGCGCCGCGGGTGATGCCGAGCTTGTTCTGCACGACGGTGGCGGTGGCCGGGAAGGTGTAGTCGGGCGTGGCGGTGGCGACGATGATCAGGTCGATGTCGTCGGGCGTGAGCCCCGCCCGCTCCAGCGCGATGCGCGAGGCAGCGGCGGCCATGTCGGACGAGGCCTCGCCCTCGGCGGCGATGTGGCGCTTGCGGATGCCGGTACGCTCGGTGATCCACTGGTCTGTGGTGTCGACCATGGCCGCAAGATCATTGTTGGTGAGCACCTTCTTGGGAAGGTACCCGCCTACGCCGCGGACGACTGATGCGTACTCGGTCAAAACAAACGCCCTTTACAAGGTCAGATCGTGACTCGGGTTATACTACTTGGCCGCTTCGGGCCTTGCCGCAACCACCTCGGATGCAGCTGATTGCGACGCCGCGGCCGCGGCAGCCATCAGGCGGCCCAGGCTTTCCTTGATTTCCGACTGGAACCGGCTTTCGCCCATATTGGCAGCGACGGAGATGGCTTGCTCGAAGCCGATGCCATCCGTGCCGCCATGGCTCTTCACCACGATGCCTGTCAGGCCCAGCAGCACCGAGCCATTGGACTTGCGCGGATCAAGCGTGGCGCGGAACTTCTTCAGCGCCGGCATGGCGAGCAGCCCGCCCAACATGGCGAGGGGGCTGGACTTGAAACTGTCCTTCAGCATGTCGGTGATCATCCGCGCGATGCCCTCGACCGTCTTGAGCGCAACGTTGCCGGTGAAGCCGTCGGTCACCACGACGTCAACAGTGCCCTTAGCGATGTCGTCGCCCTCCACGAAGCCGTGGAAGTTCATCTTGAGGCCGCTCTCGCGGATCAGCCTTGCTGCCTCGCGGATGGACTCATGGCCCTTGAGCTCTTCCGAGCCGATGTTGAGGAGGCCGATCGAGGGATTGTCCTTGTGGTGCACGGCCTTGAAATAGGCCTGACCCATGATGGCGAACTCAACGAGCTGCTCGGCGTCCGCATCGATGTCTGCGCCGAGGTCAAGAACTGCGGAGACGCCCTTGCGCGTAGGCCAGCCGCCGACGAGCGCCGGACGGCGCACGCCTTCGAGGGTGCGCAGGATCAGAAGCGACATACCCATAAGCACGCCGGTGTTGCCGGCGGAGACCGCGGCGATGGCATCGCCATTCTTTACGCTCTCGATGGCGTTCCACATCGAGGAGCCCTTGCCGCGGCGGATGGCGGTGCCAGGCTTGTCTTCCATGGTGATGAACTTGTCGGTGTGGCGGATGGTGGTGCGCGGTGCAGCGGTCGGCGCGACGGCGAGCAGCGGCTTCAGCTTCGCCTCATCGCCGTGCAGCAGGAAGTAAAGATCAGGCCGCGTCTTCGCGAACCGCTCCAGCCCCTCAACGACGATGCCGGGCGCGTGGTCGCCGCCCATCCCGTCGATGGATATGACCTTGCGATCGGCCATGCCTGCAGAAGCGCTCCAACCTTCGCGCCGGATCGGCGCTTCCAAGACATACCCGCGCAACGGACGGAATCGGCCCGTCCGGCCCATGTTTCAGGGGTCTAATATCATGGGATCGGGGGCATGACAGACCCTTGGGAGCCTCCAGCACAGTTCGCGCCTGCGGCGAGTCGTCCGCCAGAACCCCAATAATTGGCGCTCAGGACGCGGCGCGTTCCGGCAAGGGCAGCTTGGGCCAGTTGACCTCGCCCGAAAGAAGCTGGGGATTTTCGTGCCTCTGGAGCGTGTGCTCGATCAGCCGGACATAGCCGCGGAACCGCGGCCCCTGGGCAGGATCGAGGCTGAGATTTCGGACCAGGGCCTCTTCCAGCGCGGCATCGGACCCTTCCGGCCCCACGGCGTCGTCATAGGCCTTGGCGCGCCCGTAGTAGGCCTCGCCCATCTTGCGGATCTTCTTGCCGACGGAGAGGTCGCCCGTGCCGATGTCGCGCAGGGCCTCGTCGAACCCATCGAACAGAGCGTTGGTGACTTCCTGGGCCAATTCCTTGCCCGTTGTCCCGGCTTCGCGCAAGCGGCGGAACAGCAGCACGGCGTGCAGCGAGGTCATCTCGAAGCGGCCGGAGAAATTGTCGCGGACACCGCCCTCGAAGTAGAAATCGGGGCGGAGCGACTGGTTCACGATGGAATGGTGAAGCTTTTCGATCGCCCAGCGATTCTGCTTCCGCTGGAAAAGGCCCAAGACCATCAACGCCCTCCGTGAGGCAAAGCCATCCCCGGCCCGCCCCGTGTCCGTCCCACCGGATAGTCCGAATTCCCCTAATCCGGCGCGGACACTAGCAGGGTTCATCTTGCTGGAAAGTTGCCGCGGGCATTAATTGGGTAAACCGGCTGCCTTTGAACAAGCTTGTCTTTAAAGGATATCGGGCGGCCCGCCCCGATTTCGCCCGATATGCCGCAGAGCCTTGCGCCGGGCCGACTATCCCCGCTATCTGACGGCAGTTTCGGAGTGTTCCCATGGCGCTGCGCCGCCTCGCCCTTCTAACTGCTTGCGTTGCGGCGATTGCCGGATGCACCGCCACCCGCGATTTCCACGGCTATCTCGCCGACCAGGCGCAGCCGAACGATGTGCAGCCGAATGTGGATACGCGCTCGACCGTGCTGGCGCGGCTGGGCACGCCGTCGACCACCTCGATCTTCGACGACAAGCTCTGGGTCTACATGTCTTCGACCCGCGAGCTGCTGACGTTCTACTACCCGAAAGTGGTGCAGCGCTCGATCGTGGCGATCCAGTTCGACGATGACGACGTCGTCTCGGACGTGCTGACCTATGACGTCGATGACGGACGGACGCTTGCCTTCAACTCCCGCACCACGCCGACGCGCGGTCGGGAACTGGGCATTGTCGAGCAGCTGTTCGGAACGCTGGGCGCGATGGGCCAGCTGCCGCAGGACAACCGCGACCGCGACGACCGCGGCCGGCGTCAACCGGGCGAATAGCTTCCTGGCAAGAGCCCGCGTCCGTCGGGCGCGGGTTGGTTAGCGCTGAACGCCGGCCTGGCTGGCGATCTGCGTGAAGGTCATCGAGACCAACGCATCCTTGTCGCCGACAATCTCGTTCGCCGCCTTCATGCAGGTTTCGGCGGCCAGCTTTTCATCCAGCTTGTTGTAGTCGCCCTTGACGTTGAAGCTCACGCGGTGAGCGGCGCGCACGATGGCGTCGCGGATGAAGTG
>DASYKO010000106.1:0-10741 GCA_035995285.1 Hyphomonadaceae bacterium
CTCTGCCGTGGGTGTCGCCGCCGGCGTGCAGGCTGGAGCTGTTCGGCTCCAGTCCCTGGAAATCCCTCTCCGTTGGCAGCTCCCGTTCGGCTGCATTCAGGAGAGCTGAGCTTATCCCTTCATCGCTCCATGGACGGGCTCTGGGGGCTCCACGCTCGATACGCATCGCCTCCGCGCCGTTGAACAGCGTACGACTGCCCTCCATGCGGAGGCGATGGACGCATTATCGCTCAGGTTTGGAGGTGTTGAATTTAGTTGCGGTGGATAACTTTTCGGACCGCAATTTGCTCGGGTTTGAGGGTGGTTCGGCCCCGAACCTAGGGTTTTCCCCGTGGGGGATTTCACGCATTTGCGGATGACAGCGGTGGGCGCCGGCCGGGGCTCAGCCGATCACGCCGCCTGCTGATGCCTTGTGCGCTCAAGCACCGCCACGAGTTCGCCGATGAGGTCGCGGGGGTCGAGGGGCTTGGAGACGTAGCCATCGGCGCCGGCGGCGAGATAGCGCTGGCGGACGTTTTCCATCGCGTCAGCGGTCAGCATGATCACCGGCACGGAGGCGAAGGCGCGGCGCGAGGCGCGGATGGCGACAAGCGCTTCCATCCCGTCCATCACCGGCATGTGGGCGTCCAGGAGCACGGCGTCGAAGGCGCCCGCCGCCAGATAGTCGAGCGCTTCGCGTCCGTTGACGGCCTCGGTCACAGCAACGCCGAAGGGCTCCAGGAACATGGAGGCGACCTTGCGGTTGACCGGATTGTCGTCGACCAGAAGCACGTTGCGGCGGCTGAGCTCGGGCATGGCGCCAGAGGGCCCTTCCGGAGCATCCGATTGTCCTTGAGGCGCCTCGCCGGCCGAGAAGGTGAGGCTGAAGGTCGAGCCCCTGCCCGGCCAGCTTTCGACCACCACATCTCCGCCCATCAGGCGGGCAAGGCGGCGGGAAATGGCAAGGCCGAGGCCCGTGCCGCCGGCCTTGCGGGTGGAGGAGGCGTCGACCTGGGTGAATTCGGCAAAGAGGCGCGCCGTCTGGTCGGCGCTCATGCCCGCGCCGGTGTCGGACACCGCGATCTCGACGAGATTGTCCGGCGTCATCCGCACCGAGACGGTGACCGCGCCCGCGTCGGTGAACTTGATGGCGTTGGAGAGAAGGTTGTTGACGCACTGGCGCACGCGCACCGCATCGGCGCGGACAAGGACAGGCATGTCGATGTCGTAGAAGGCTTCGAGGGATATCCCCTTCTCCTTCGCCTTGGGGCGGAAGAGTTCGACCGCGCGGCCGACATCCTGCACGACGTCGAATTCGACGGGGGCGATGTCGAGCTTGCCGGAATTGATCTTGGAGATGTCCAGCACGTCGTTGACGACGGCGAGCAACGTGCGGCCGGAATCGATGAGGATGTCGACTTTCTCTTTCTGAGCGGGCGAAAGCTCGTCCATGGCGAGGGCCTGCGCCATGCCCATCACGCCGTTGAGGGGCGTGCGGATCTCGTGGGACATGTTGGCGAGGAATTGCGACTTGGCGGCGTTCTCGGCCTCGGCCTGGCGGGCTTTTTCCTCGCTCGCCTTGTAGGCGGTGATGTCCATGAGGATGGCGACGAGGCCGGTCGAGCCATCCGGCAGGCGGATCGGGGTTTTCTTGGTGAGCGCGACCATGGCGCCGACCTGCTCTTCGTTGATCGTCGCCTCGCCGGCAAAGACGCGGCGGTCGTGCTCGTGGAAGATTTCCCACTGCTCGCGCGGAAAGATGTCCTCGTCCCCGAGGCCGACGATGTCGTTGGCGCCCAGAAGCTTGCGGAACGCCTTGTTGGCGTAGATCCATTTGTGCGCGGAGTTCTTGACGAACACCGGATCGGGCAACGCCTCGAACACGGCAAAGAGGAGATCGACGCTTTCGCGCGATGAGGTGGGAAGGAACGCCATCGGACCCGTCCTGTTGGGCTTTGGCCTGCTTGGGCCTCGCCTGCTTGAGCCTTCTGCGGCTCTATGGAAGCACTCTCTCGCATCTGCCTTAAGAACTAATTTTCGGGATCGGTTTGTTTACTTGTGGCGGGACGCCGCGGGGCCCGTAGCGGAAATGCGGTAGCGCTTAACCAGAAAACGCGAGGCGCGGCGGGGATGTGGGCCGTGCGCCGGTGGCACATCGATTGCAGCCCTTAAGGCTCAATGCCGCAGCCACGTCTTCGGACGCATGCCTTGCTGTGGGCGAAGAGGTTCGATGTTGTTCCACACCTACCTCTTCATCTTCGGCTTCCTGCCGGCGACGCTGATCGCGTTCTTCGTGGCGGCGAAGATCAACCGCAAGCTGCCGGTCTTCGTGCTGATCGCGGCCTCGCTGGTGTTCTACGCCTACTGGATGCCGGCGGTGACGCTGCTGCTCGTGGGCTCGATCGTCTTCAACTATCTGGCAGGGCTCTACCTGCAGAGCGACAGGCCAAAGGCCCAGCGGCGCATCGCGGTCATCGTGGCGGTCGCCATCGACCTCGCCCTGCTCGGCTTCTTCAAGTATGCGAACTTCTTCCTCGGCACGGTGGAGGCGCTCGGCGGCTTCGAGAAGCTGACGATCAACGTCATCCTGCCGATCGGCATCTCGTTCTACACCTTCACGCAGATCGCCTACCTGGTGGATAGCTACAAGGGCGAGGTGAAGGAGAAGTCGTTCTCCTCCTACGTCCTGTTCGTCACCTTCTTCCCGCACCTGATTGCGGGGCCGGTGCTCCACCACAAGGAGATGATGCCGCAGTTTGCGGACCCGAATACCTACCGTTTCAACTGGCTCAAGATCACGCTGGGCGCGCTCTTGTTCGCCATCGGCCTCTGGAAAAAAGTCGTTTTCGCCGACACCATGGCGCCGTGGGCGAACGAGGCGTTTGGCGCCGTGGCCAAGGGCGCAAGTCCGGAGGGCTGGACGGCCTGGGGCGGGGCTCTCGCCTACACCTTCCAGATCTATTTCGACTTCTCGGGCTATTCGGACATGGCGGTCGGCATCGCGCTGATGTTTGGCGTGAAGCTGCCGATCAACTTTGATAGTCCCTACCGCTCGACATCCATCGTCGAGTTCTGGCGGCGCTGGCACATGACGCTGAGCCGCTTCCTGCGGGATTATCTCTACATTCCGCTGGGCGGAAACCGGAATGGCGACTTCGACCGTTACCGCAACCTGTTCCTCACCATGCTGCTCGGCGGGCTGTGGCATGGGGCAAGCTGGCTGTTCGTGGTGTGGGGCGCGCTGCATGGACTCTACCTGATCGTCGCGCACCTGTCGGGACAGGCGGGGCTCAAGCTGTCGAAGCTGTTTGGCAAGACCGCGGCGCCGTTTGTCGGCTGGGGTCTTACGATGCTGGCGGTGATCGTGGCGTGGGTGTTCTTCCGGGCGCCGACGATCGAGACCGCAACGTCGATGCTCGCGGGCATGGGCGGGGCGAACGGGTTCGACGCACAAGTGCTCGCAAGCTTCCTCGCCGATCCGCGGCTGTGGGGCGTGGGCTCGCCGATCATCGTGGCGCTGGTGGCGGTCGCGGCCCCTAACTCGATGTGGATCATCGGGCGGGCCGAACAGATGCTGAAGGACAATCGCAGGATCGCAACCATCGGCGCGGGCGCGCTGGCGGGCGTCGCGAGCCTTGTCGCCCTCATCTTCATTGGAGCGCAGAATGAGTTCCTCTACTTCCAGTTCTGAGGAAGCGAAGGCGAGCAAGAAAGCTGCGCGCGGCTCCGCGCCGCTGTTTCTCGGCTCGATGCTCGGCGGCGTCGTGCTGGCGCTGGCGGCGTTTTCGCTGGCGCCGGAAAGCTGGATCCATACCGGGCCCGAGTACGGCATGGCGGAGGCGTTCGAGGATCACATCGAGCAGGCCTGCGCGAAGAAGATTGCGCCGGAACTATTGATCCTCGGCGATTCGCGCGCTGTCGCGGGCGTGTCGGTGAAGGAGATCCGGGCGGCGGGGATCGATGCGGAAAAGTTTGCGCTTGGCGGATCGGGCATCTTTGCCGGGTGGGCCACCCTGGATCGGCTGGTCGATTGCGGCGTGAGGCCCAAGACCGTGGTGATGGCCTATGGCACCGTACACATGCTCGACAAGGGCGCGGTGATGGATCGCACCGCCAACTATGACGTGCTGAAGGGCAAGACCCGCGCCCACGCCTATGCAATGGCGGGCGCCTGGGAAGACTCGAAGGCGCGGCAGATCACCTACAAGGCAGTCTCCGTGCTCGGCACGGAATTGACCGGGCTCGACTTCATCCTGATGCGCCCTGCCCTGCGCAACGTGCTCGAGAGGCCACCGCATGCGCTGGAGAACCACCGTATGAACGAGGAGGAGCATGCGGGCTTCCTCGCCTCAGGCGGCGACAGGTTCTACGGCCAGGCCAATGGCACGAGCGAGCTACCGGACGAAGCGACGTTCGAAGGCGGCCTGCGCGACATGCCTGCGAAGGCGACTCAGGCCATCGCCGATCTGGGCAAGGCTAACGGGTTCGACGTGAAGTTCTACGTGCTGCCGGTGAGCCAGACGGCGAAGACCGGCTTGTCCCCGCGCATCTTCGAGATGGCGGAGGAATTTCATGCCAGCCTTGCGAAGCTAGGCGTGACCGCGATCAACGATGTGTGGGTGCTGCCTGACGCGGACTTCGGTGATCCGAGCCATGTGAATGCCACGGGCCGGGAGAAGGTCACGGCGGACTTCATTGCGCGCATCGGCGGAAATGCGCTGATCAGGCAGGCGCAGCAGCCCTAAGGCTTCAGCGGGCTCAACCTCATCAGTCAGAGCAAGGTGCGGACCCCCACCTGACCTCCCCCTTGCAGGAGGGAGGGACCCTGGGGCTGCCAGCTTACAAACGGTCTGACTACGGTGGCCGTGACCGAGGGTGTAGTTCGGTGTCCAACTCCCGCCACGCGGTCCCTCCCTCCTGCAAGGGGGAGGACAGGTGGGGGTCTGCGCCTTGTTCCGATGTCAGTGGGTGCGCATCAGCGCCGGCTTACGCCGTGACGCCACCCAGCCCGCCGTTGAGCATGATCAGGTAGCGCTGGGCGATCTGGTCGGCATAGGCGGCATTGGCGAGCTTCTTCGGGTTGGGAATCCGTTGCTCGATCGCCTTGGTCTGCGCCGCGAGCGATTGCAGCGCCAGCTGCTTGGGCAGGGCGAGCGCGGTGGTGATGACTTCGCGGCCGAGGGCCGAGCCGAGAATCTTGAGCGTGGTGTCGAAATCGCCTGCGTTCTTCTTGAACAGGACGGCCGTGCCGAGGCCCGGCACCTGGCTGTCGAGCATGTCGAGGCGCTTCTCGCCGATATAGTTTGCGCTGACTTCCTGGATCGAGTTGGCGTAATAGGGAGCGGCCTTCCACGCGCCGGCGTCCTTGCCGTCATCCACCTGCGTACCTGCCGCCGTCATCCCGTCCTTGCCGAGCGTGCCGGTGAGCTTGGAGATGTGGATGTGTTCGAGGTCGTCCTCCCACAGCACGCTCAGGGTGATCTTGTTGTCCTTGTCGATCGTCACGGGCACGATCTCGCCGTCGATCTTGGCCCCGTAGGTCGTGCTCGAATAGGTGACCTCTCCCGTCGTTTCGTCGACCGAGAAGGGGGCCGTGGTCTTGGTGATCTGCAGCGTGCCTTCGATCGGCTGGCCTTCGCGCTGAAGCTGGATGGTCCAGGTGCCCGCATAGCCGTCCTGCCTGTCGTACAGGCGGTCGAGGCCGTTCTTGGCGAGGTTGAAGTCCGTGGCGAACTGCTGCCAGGACGAGTTGGTGGACTGCAGCTTGTAGGCGAGCGAGTTCGTGTCGGCCGGATCCGACATCAGCGCCTTCTTGGCCAGCGCAACGTTGTCGGAATACTGGCCGAGGCCGGCGGACGTCATCAGCACCTTGCGGGCGATGGGGTCGTTGAGCACATCGTCGATCGTCTTGGCGTTCTTCACGACCTTTTCGTAGCGGGCGAGGTCTGCCTTGACCGCGGGGTCCTTGGCGACCTGGGCAAGCTGTTTGGTCTCGTTCTTCTCGGCGTTGGCGAGGGCGACCTTCACCGAACCGGCATTGAAGGTCGTGCCCTGCGTGGATGGCGCAAGGAACGAAAAGTCGATGGAGCCCTGGTTGGCGGAGCCCATCAGCGACAAGGTCGCCATCTGAAGGTTGGTTATCGAGACCATGGGGGCAGTCTGCCCCTGCGTGATTAACTGCCGCTTAACCTGCCCGGCGCGTTTTTCGGGAACCCGGTTGCCGCCATTAACTCAGCTGGTGCGGGCGTTCGGCTCAGGCGTTGCAAGCGTTGAGGGAACCGGAACCGGTTAGCCCATTGTCCGTTGATTGGCGGGCATCAACTCGGGCTGGGGGCTCGGGGCCGGTGCAAACGCAGGTTTTGTAACAGGGGCTAAAGCACATGTGGCCTTTCGAAAACAAGCACCGCAAAGCCGTGGTCGTGTTCCACATCGACCATAACGGCCTTGCCAAAGGCGCCTATTTCCGCGGCGAAGCGGACGTTCTCATCATCGATGAGCGCGATCCCAAGAACCGCGTCTACAAGATGGGCCAGGAAACGGCCGACGACGAGCTGCGCCGCAAGATCGGCAAGCACCCGCTGGGCCGTCTCCTCGCCGAGGACAAGGCCGATCAGCGCCATCCGGCGCCTGTCCTGAACCTCCACTGGAGCGTGGACGCCACCCCCGCGCGCTAAGTTCGATCAGTTAACGCCAGAAAATTTGCCGCGCCCCGGATGAAAATCCGGGGCGTTGCTTTTGGGTCACCGCGTGCGGGTTCCATGCTCGCGAAAACTTTTCCCGGCGGTGGCTTTTGGGATCAGGGCTTACCTCAGGGCGCAGTGACCCGGCGCAGTGTGAGGTTGATCCGCCCTCCCCCGGGGATGAGCGTGGACGTGCCCGGATAGATGCGGTCGACGCCGTGATAGGCGCGCCGCGCCTTGCCGCCGAGAACGACGACGTCGCCGGAAGCCAGCCGCATGGACGAGGTGGGGCTGGAGCGCTCCAGCCCGCCGAGACGGAACAGCGCACGCGAGCCGAGGGAGACGGAGACGACCGGCGCGTCCTTGGCATCCTCGTCGGCGTCGATGTGCAGGCCGAGCCGGCTGTCCTCGCCATACCAGTTCACGAGGCAGGCCTGGGGCGGGGCGGAGTAGTCGCCGACGGCATTCCATAGATCCATGAGCGTCTGCGGGATCGGCGCCCAGGGCTTGCCGGTGAAAGGGTGGGTGGGCTGGTAGCGATAACCCTTGATGTCGGTGACCCAGCCGAGCGGGCCCAGATTGGTGTTGCGTACCGAAAGCGGCTTGCCCGAGCGCGGCATGGTGGCGGTGTAGATCGGATTGTCTTCGAGCAGGGCGAGGATGGTCGCGACCAGCTCGCGCTGGGCGGCGGCTGAGAAATACTCCGGCAGGAAGCGAAAGCCTTCGACCATGGGTCGTATGTAGGAGCGCGGGCGGGCAGTGTCGCCGGGAATGCGACATCGACACCTGTGAGGACGGCCTCGTCCTTCGAGTCCACGATCCTTGCTTCGCAAGGCTCGTCCTCAGGATGAGGCCTATCTGAATTCAGCGTTTGGAAATTTAGCCCTCATCCTGAGGACGCGCGAAGCGCGTGGACTCGAAGGACGAGGGCGTACGCCCCGGCGCCGGCGATCTACGCAGAAAGCCCCGCCCTACTTCGGCGTCAGCGCCTTCACCGCAGCAAGAACCGCTTCGATGTCTTTCTGCTGCTGCTTGCCTGCCGAATGGTCAGGCGCGCCTGCGATGTCGCGGATGCCGATGGAGACGTCGTCGTCTTTCTTGCGGATGCGCAGGGATTCGCGCGCCGCATCCTTGAGGAAGGCCCTGATGTCCTCCGGCTTGCCGGCGGCGATGTAGGGGCGGCCATCCTTGGCGGGTTTGAAGGTGAGCTTCTTGGTCTTGGCCGCGAGCGCCTCCAGCGGCTCGTCGTCGAGCGGGCTGATCATGACGAAGGCGTTGCCGGAGGCCACGAAAGTGTAGAGCTGGTAGCGGTCTTCACCCTTGGCGTCGGGCCCCTTGGCGTCGGATGTCGTGATCTGCGCGGCGTATAGGTTGCCATCGATCCTGATCACCGGCGCCGTCATGTCTTCGGCCGGCTTGTCCGGGTCCTTCATGGTGTAGGTGCGGGTGGCGGCGTTCCAGATGAGTGGGGCGCAGTCTTCCTTCGAGATGACGCTGAAGGGCGCAGTCTCACCCTTCACCTCGCAATAATCGCCGGGGGCGATGACCGGCTTGCTGATGCGCGCATTCATCGGCGCGATGTCGACGGCCGAGCCGTAGGAACAGGCTGAGGCGCCTAACGCGGCGCCAAACGCTGCGATGGCAACAAGAAGCTTGCGCAACATGTGGCGTTACTCCGCTAATCTCCCGGGGACGTCCGGGCCAGTGATTTGGTCAGCTCACGAAGGGCTTCGATATCGAGTGACTGGCGAACGTCCGGTTCGTGTTCGCCTGGGCCGGCCATGTCGCGTACCATGAAACCGAACGTCTCGCCCCCGGATATCATCTTGCGATAGTGACTCGATACGACGTCGCCAAGAAAGGCTGCGATATCTGCCCGTGCGCCCGCGGCAATGTAGGGATGGTCGTCTTTCATGCCGAACGTTACGCGCGGATGGCGGGCGATCGCCTCCTGAGTCCAGTCGCCCGAGAGCGACATGCCGTAGGTAAAAGCGCCGCCACGAACGACATAGATGGCGAGCACATAGGGCGCGTGCGCCTCTTCCGGGGTTTCGGTCTGCAGCAGCACGACGCCCTGCGAGATTTCGGTAACGGCATACTGCGTTGGCGTCTCATCGGAAGCGACGGAGAACACGGGCGTATAAGTGCGGGTGTCCGGATGCCAGACCAGCTGGGAGCATGTGTCCTCGCCAGAGGAAATGACGATCGCACCTTTGTCGAACTTCCCGTCACAGTAACGGCCGGCCGAAAAGATGGGCGTCTCCGGCCTGACTTCGAACGGAACCATGTCGACTGCCGAGCGTGACGCCTGGATGTCGCCCCCGCAGGCCGAAAGGGCCAACGCGGCGAACACGATGAACGCAAGGCGGATCATGGCGTCTGCGCCCCCCTCAGAAACCAGCCTACCCTTTTGCGCCGGTCGAGCGAGACATCTCTGCAGGCAGCCTGAAGAAGCGGCAGGCGGATGGTCAACCGGCTTTGTTGCGGCGCCGAAGCTTTTATGGCGCCGCCGGTCATGCTTCTATTGCGGGAAAGACAGGTGACGCATGGCAGTCAACTTTGCCGTCTCCGCAGCCCGGGCCCAGGCCCGGTCGGTCCGCCGAGACACTCGCGCCGAGCTGAAGCAGGCGGTCTCGGGCTGGAGAGCCAGTTTTAGAGAACACCGGGAGAACGACCTGCAGCAAATGGGCGTTGTGATCCCGCTTTCGCAGTGGCTGGGGCACAATAACGGGCCTGACATTCTGGAAAACCTGCTCTTCAAGGAGTGGCGCTGGAGGCAGGCGCAGAAGGCCGCCTTCGCCCCTCCCGACGCGGAAACCGGCGCCAGGTGGGCCCGGAAGGCGGAGGAACTCGGCCTTACCTATAAGGAATATCGTCTGGAACTGCTTGAACGCGGACGCCATCCGACGGAAGAAGACGCAGAGCGCATCCGCAGCGCCCGGCCCTCCCCACCCTAGTCTGGGTTATGGGGGGTGAACCGGCTGAGGCGGATGTAACACTGCCTATTGAGCCTGAACGACCGCATCCCATATGAGCCCAAGTCGTGAAACCCGACAGGTTTTCACGTCTCGTCAATGAGCTAGACTTTGGGGTCGTCCAAGCCGGGTGCTGCACGTCAGGCCCGAATTTCGGATGGGGCGGCCGCCGCAGAAGAGGACTGTTGTAGTATGGCCAAGATAATCGGCATCGACCTGGGGACGACCAACTCGTGCGTGGCCGTCATGGACGGCGGGGTTGCGAGGGTTATCGAAAATTCCGAAGGCGCGCGAACGACGCCCTCCGTCGTGGCTATGCGCGAAGGCGGCGAAAGGCTGGTCGGCGTGGTCGCCCGCCGTCAGGCCGTCACCAACCCGAAATTCACCTTCTCCGCCATCAAGCGCCTGATCGGGCGCAACTTCGAAGACCCGATGGTCAAGAAGGACAAGGATCTCGTCGGCTATGAGATCGTCAAAGGCACGAACAGCGACGCCTGGGTCAGGGGCCCCGACAAGAATTATTCTCCGCAGGAGATCTCCGCCTTCATCCTCGGCAAGATGAAGGAGACGGCCGAGAGCTTCCTCGGCGAGAAGGTGACGCAGGCCGTCATCACCGTGCCGGCCTATTTCAACGACGCCCAGCGCCAGGCAACGAAAGACGCGGGCCGCGTCGCCGGCCTTGAAGTGCTGCGCATCATCAACGAGCCGACGGCGGCCGCCCTCGCCTACGGCCTCGAGAAGAAAGACTCGGGCAAAGTCATCGCCGTGTACGACCTCGGCGGCGGCACGTTCGATATCTCGATCCTCGAGATCGGCGACGGCGTGTTCGAAGTCTTGTCGACCAATGGCGACACCTTCCTCGGCGGCGAGGACTTCGACAACCGCCTGGTCGATTACCTGTGCGATGAATTCCAGAAGCAGAACGGCACGGACCTGCGCAAGGATCCGATTGCCCTGCAACGCATCCGCTCCAAGGCTGAAGAAGCCAAGAAAGAGCTTTCGACGCAGCAGCAGGTCGAGGTTCGCGAGCCCTACATCGCGATGAACGCCGACACCAAGGCGCCGATGCACCTCGAGATGAAGCTGACGCGCGCCAAGCTGGAAAGC
>DASYKO010000107.1:0-10747 GCA_035995285.1 Hyphomonadaceae bacterium
GAACGTGATGGCCTGGCGGATCTGAAATGAGGGGTGCTGTTCCATAGACCCGTCTAGCGATTCTGCACGGGCTTGGGAAGTGGTTCCGGAAACAGCTGCGCCGCAGCCGGTATCACCCGGCTGCGGCGCGATTTTTTCGGGAGTTACGCCCTACTTGGAGACGTAGCACTTGCCGATGGCGTCGGCGAATTTCTGCTGGGCCGCCTTGTCGAGGCCGTTGTCGGCGAACCATTTGTCGGAGCGGACTTTGCCCATGCCGACGCGCTGGACGTAGCCTTCCCAGACCCAGACATAGAGGCTCTTCACGCCCTGTTCCTTGACGGCGGCCTTGCCGGCGCAGTCGCAGATCGACTTGTCCAGCTTGCCCTCGCTGACGCAGGCGGCGGAGAAATCGGCCTCGGTGGCGTAGGGGGCGGAGAGGCCCGGGATAGTGGCGGGCGGGGCCGGGGGTGGTGGCGGGGCGGGCGGCGGCGGAGGCCCGGCGGCAGGCGGTGGCGCTTCGGCGGTTTTCGTACCCGCGTTGTCGCAGGCGGCGGCAGTGAGCGCGGTTGCAGCCAGCGCTATCAGGAGTGCAGCTCTTCTCATGGGGTGGTCCCTTCCCTCAGACGACGGACGTCTCTCCGTCTCTGAGATGGCGTAATAGCGCAGTTCGGGAAGGAATTCAGCGGCCTTTGAAGCCGGTGGCGATAACAAAAGTTTCCGGGCTTTCCTGGCGGCTGGCCGGGGGCTTCCAGTGGCGGACATCGGCGAAATTGGCCTTCAGCAGCTCCAGGAGCTCCCCCTGTGCGCCGCCCTGGAAGACCTTGCAGATGAAGGCGCCGCCCTTGGAGAGGTTGTCCACAGCGAACTGGGCGGCGATTTCCCCAAGGCCGACCGTACGTACGTGGTCGGTCTGTTTGTGGCCGGAGGTGTTGGCGGCCATGTCGGACAGCACCAGCGTCGGCGTGCCGTCGATGGCGTCCAGCAGTTTCTGGGTCATGCCCGGCTCGGCAATGTCGCCGAGGAAGATCTTTGCCGTCCCGACCGGATCCGTGGGCAGGAGATCGACACCGGAGATGGCGACCGCTCCCTTTTCGAACACAACCTGGAGCCAGCCGCCCGGGGCGCAGCCGAGGTCGATCACCCGGGCGCCGCGTTTGAGGATGTGGAATTTCTCGTCGATCTCAATGAGCTTGTAGGCGGAGCGGGCGCGATACCCCGCCTCCTGCGCGCGACGGACATAGGGATCGCGCAGCTGGCGGTCGACCCATTCCTTGGAGGTCTTGGAGAGGGTTTTCTTCCGAACCTTCTCCTTCTTCGCCATGGTGCGGCCGTCGATCGGCGCGCGTGCGTCGATAGGCGGCTTCCACCGCCTGCGGCCCTTGCTGTCTTCTTCCACGGTCATGACGCGCTTTCCGGCGCCGCAGCGGGCGCATTCGAGGATCCGCCACGGCGTCCGCGGCGGCGTTTGGTGGAGTGGCCTTTGGCGCCATGCATCATCGACAAGAGAATGCCTTCGCGCAGGCCGCGGTCGCCGACACGCAGCCGATCCGCCGGCCAGACCGACCACACGGCATCAAGGATAGCACAGCCGGCCAGAACAAGCTCGGCCCGTTCGGGCCCAATGCAGGGCTCGAGAGCGCGCTCTTCCGGCGTCGCATCGTGCAGGCGCTGGCGCGCTTCCTCGGCGCCTTCGCGCGAGAGCCAGACGCCGTCGACGGCGGAGCGGACATAGCGGTCGAGGCGCAGGTGCACGCCGGCCAGCGAGGTGACCGTTCCCGAATTGCCGATCAGTTGGCCGCGGCCGGCGCGGAACAGGGGGCCGAAGCGGGCGTGGGCGTCGTTGGCGATCAAGAGCTGCCGGACATGTTCGACCATGCGCGCATACCAGCCGTCTTCGCGGTCTTCAAAACTCTCGGCCAGCGTCACCACGCCGACGGGGAAGGAGGCCCATCCGAGAATGGGCGGGCGGGTGGCGCAGCCTTCGACGCCGCGCGCCGTCGCAGTCTTCGCATCGATCCAGCACAGCTCTGTCGAGCCGCCGCCGATGTCGATCACCAGCGCGAAGTCGTGGGAGGGGTCGACCAGGTCGAGAGAGCCGAGCAGCGCATATTTCGCCTCTTCCTTCGGCGTGATGGTTTCCATGCGCAGGCCGAGCTTGCGATGGACCTCGTTCAAGAACGACTTGCCGTTCGCGGCAGCCCGGCAGGCCTGGGTCGCGATGTAGCGCGCTTCAACCGGTTGGTGTTTTTTGACCTTCTCGACACACCTGCGGAGTGCATCGATCGCCCTGCCCTGCGCCTTCTCGGAAAGTTGACCGGTCCTCGCGAGACCCTCGCCCAGGCGAACGATCTGGGAGAAGGAATCGACCACGCGCAATCCGCCTGAGGCTGAGCGCTCAGCGATCAATAGCCGGCAGTTGTTCGTGCCCAGGTCCAGCGCCGCGTAGAGTCTCGACGCGCCAGACCGCGCGCGACCTGCGCGGCGCGGGCGGGTAGGCTTCGCCATGTAAGCGATCCGTGATCTTGTTGGGATATCCATAGCCTGATCTGCAGGCATTGGCAGTACCTTGTGAGTTCTACTGCAGATGCTCAGTTGCCCGGCCCGGTTTATTGGGCCAAATGGGCGCGTCGCACGCAGTTGAGTTCGTAAATTGAGCTTTTAGGGCTTCTTGGGGGGCCAAGAGCCCGCCACGAATCGTTGCGTTTGACGGGGCTTTAACCAAGGCAAAGGCAGGGGCGCCGCAGCCATGGACGTGAACAGAGCAGCTAAATTTGCGATTGGCCAACAAGTGCGCCATCGCTTCTTCCCGTTCCGGGGGGTCATCTATGACGTCGACCCGGCCTTCGCGAACTCGGAAGAATGGTGGGAATCTATCCCTGCGGAAATCCGGCCTTCGAAAGAGCAGCCTTTCTATCACCTGCTCGCGGAGAACGAGTCGTCCTACTACGTCGCCTACGTCTCGGAGCAGAACCTGCTGCCGGACGATGGCGTTGAGCCGGTGAACCACCCGCAGATCCCGGAGATGTTCGAGATCGACGACCGCGGGGCGTACAAGATCCGCGCGGCGACGGCGCACTAGGCTTTAGCCCACCCTTCGTCGTTCCGTCCGACTTGCAGCGCAAGCCGATTGCGCGCGCGTTCCGAAAGGATAGCGTTGCGGCAGCCGGGAGGGGGCCGATGGCGGCAAGTCGTATCCTCGGATTGATCATCGGCGCGGACATCGCTGCGTCGATCGCGGCCGCTGCATTTGCGCAATCACCGATCCTGAAGGAACGCGCGGAAAAGGGCGATGCGCGCTCGCAGTTCGAGTATGCGATGCAGCTCTATCAGGCCGGCGGGACGGCGCGCGAGGAAGCACGCGCCTGGAATCAGAAGGCCGCCGACGCGGGCGAACCCGGCGCCATCTACTGGCTGGGCTATGCCGGCTGGGGGAAGGAGAAGCCGGTCTACTATTACAAGAAGGCTGCGGACCTGGGCTACCCGGAGGCTTTCCGCACGCTCATGGGCGCCTTGATCAATGCTGGGGACGAAACGGACGTCGTGGCCGCGAAGAAGTATGCAGACCTCGCCATCGCGAAGAACATTGCGCTCGACAAGTATCTGAGGGAATTCCTGGCCGTGATCGACGCCTGCTACCGGGCCGGGCCGGCGAACATGCCCTCGCTTCATGCGCCTCACAGCGTGGACATGCCGGAGTATCATCGCATCGAGCAGTATGCGAACGGCCGTGACGTAGCGCGCGATCCGAAGAAGGCGCTCGCGTTGGTCTGCCAGGACCGGTTCATGGCGCAGGCCGAGATGAAAGACATCACGCCCCTGCTCGAGGCCGCGATCGCCGCGCCTTTGGCGAAGGAGTTCATATTTTGCAACTACGTGACCAGCGGCGTTCACCAGAATCTATGCTCCGGCGAAGGCGAAGCTGGGCGGCGCGAGCAATGGATAAGCGATCTGGCAAAGCTCACGGTGTCGTGGACGCCGGAGCAGAAATCGAGCCTTGTGACGCTCCGGGCTGCGGCCGAGGCTTTCTTCGACGCCCGAACGTACGGCGAGACCGACCATCGGGGCAGCGCCCATGTGGCAATGAGCCTCTATCAGACGGGACGCGCCCGGCAGGCCTTGCTCGACAGCCTCAAGGATTTCGAGGCCGCGCGATTTCCGCCGCACGATGACTTCGCCAAGGCGGACCGTGAGCTGAACGATACCTACCGCGCTCTGCTCGCCCGGAAGGAATGGGACCAGGGCCCGCCTGTAAGCCCGAGCCCGCAGGGCATACGGGCGGCGGAGCGCGCATGGCTGTCTTTCCGCGATGCCTGGGCGGCGTTGGGCGCCGCACGCTATCCGCAGGTTCCCGCAAACGACTGGAAGGCGTGGGCGACACGCGCGAGGATCAAGGACCTCGCAGACATCGCGAAGTATCTCGAATAGCGGCCGTGAATGCAAGCGACAGCGCCCGCCCTACTCGCCCTCGGCCTGGATCGCGGTGTCCTTGCCCTGTGAATCGGCGCGCAGGATTCCGGGCATGGCGTAATTGCCTTCGTGACAGGCGTACTCGAACACGTGCTCTTTCGAGCGGCGAAGCGGAATCTGCCCTGTCCATGTCTGCGTGTAGAAGACGGGATCGTTCACCTCGAACTGGTAGTCGATCACGTCATCCGAAACGCGCGTGAACCGCTCTGTCACCTTGCCCTTGTCGGAAATCGGGAACGCAGCCATCCGCTGATGGCTCAGGCTGAAGTTACGCGTGACGACGACCAGCGTGTCGCCATCCCAGTGGCCGACTGAATCGCCGAACCATGCCTTGAGCGGCTCCGGCCGGGCGCCGACGCCGGATTTGTCGGCCATGTTGATGACACGCGCATCGTGGTTCATCTCGATATCGATCATCACGGACGTCGGCGTCTGCACGATCTGAAGATTGTTGTTGTACATCGTGTTGTTGAGCGGCGGGCCGCCCTGGCTGCCGAACGAGATGAAGCAGCGCTCGCCCAGCGGACGGATTTCGGGGCCGGTGTTCGGTATCGACTTCACGTTTGCCATGCGCGCCCCGCGCATGGCCGTGCCTTCCTTCGAGAAGGGCGGCTGACCGTTGGCCGGCGATGTGATCCAGGACGAGCGCCACTCATTGTTGACCTTGGCGTATTCGGAACCAGGGTCGATCCAGAACGCGTTGTAGCCGGCTTCGGCATTCCTGTCGGTGAACACACCTGCCTTCGGGTCTGTCCGCTTCTGGCTTGCGTCAGCAGCCTTGGTATAGGCGGCGGACTGCGTCAGCTCGGAGATTTTTTCGGGCGGAATGACGAGCGCATCGCCGACCTTGTCGCCATTGCCGCCCCTCGACATCGTCGTCAGCGAGGCTGTGGACCAGACGCCCTGGAGATCGGGCTTGCCGTCGGACGTGCGCGGCGGCTTGTAGTTCGGATCCCAGGGCTTGAGATCCTTGAAGTACGGCAGCGCGCTCTGGAAGGATTTCGATCCGGCGATGGTCTTGGGGCCTTCGACCGCCTCGCCCGCCTTGGCAAAGCTGACCCCGGTCTTCTCGCCGGTTGCCAGCGCCTCATCAAGGTAGTTCCGCGGCGGAGGCGGGGGCGCCTTTGCCGGCTTCTGAGCCAGTGCTGGCGTAGCGATCAGCGCCGAGGCCGCGAGGGCGACAATGAGGGTGCTGCGACGAAGGATCATGGTGGCTCCCTGCCTGCCAGAAATTGGATCGCACCAGCTTGGCCCCGATTGCCGGATCAGCCAAGTCACATTGACGGCCCCTATCACTCTACCTCGCCGCCGCGATCAACTCCGCCAGCTCTTCCGCGACGGTAAGTAGGGGCGCGCCTGAGCGTTCGACGCGGGACTGGATTAGCGCGCCTTGCAGCGCTGACGTGCAGAGGATGGCGAGGCGTTCGGCGCGGCGTTTCGGTATCCCGTCTGCAATCAGCTTTTCGGTGAGGACGTTGATGCGCGCGGCGTAGGCCTGGCGGCCGGCTTCGGTGACGGAGCGGTCGGCTGGGGCTAGCTCCAGCAGCACGGTGGTGATCGGGCAGCCGTCGCGGAAGCCGGATTGCTTCATCCAGCCGGCGAGGAGCTTGGCGTGTTCTTTCAGGAGAGCGCCGGCGGACGGCGTTGTCGCCGCCAGCTTGCGCATCGTCTCGGCGACGCGGCGGCCGGCTTCGATGACGGTCGCCTCGGCGATCGAAGCCTTGCCCGCGGGGAAGTAGTGATAGAGCGAGCCCTTGGGCGCGCCGCTGGCGTCGACGATGTCGTTGAGCCCGGTTGCCGAATAGCCGTTGCGCCGGAACAGGCGCACGCAGGTGTCGACGATCGAGTCCCGGTGTTTGGGGGCGGCGGGCATGGCTTCCTCTGCGGCGCTCGGGGCTGAAATTTTTCCAGTGGCTATATTGACTGGTCTACATCAGCCTCAGACGGTCGGCCAAAGAAAAAAGGAGATGAGCCCCATGATCGCCGCTGTGACCTCCCCGGCCAGCCTCAGCGCGGCCGGCCCTGTCAGCTACGTCCGCGACGGACAGGTCGCGCGCATAACGATGGACGATGGCAAGGTGAATGTGATGTCGCTCGCGATGCTCGACGCGCTGCATGCGGCGATCGATCGGGCGGCGGCGGATCAGGCGATCATTGTTCTGAGTTCGGGGCGCGATGTGTTTTCGGCGGGGTTCGACCTGAAAGTCTTCGCGGCCAACGATCCTGAGAAGAGCCTGGCCATGGTGAAGGCCGGGGCGGAGCTGGCGTTGAAGCTCTATTCCCATCCCCTGCCCGTCATTGGCGCGTGCCGGGGTCATGCGTTTCCGATGGGGGCTTTCCTGCTTCTGGCGTCGGATGTGCGAATCGGCGGCGCGGGGGCATGGCGCATCGGGCTGAACGAGGTGGCGATCGGGATTCCCGTGCCG
The DNA here is from genome assembly GCA_035995285.1 of Hyphomonadaceae bacterium. Taxonomy (GTDB): domain Bacteria; phylum Pseudomonadota; class Alphaproteobacteria; order Caulobacterales; family Hyphomonadaceae; genus UBA7672. The sequence continues at coordinate 6,876 of DASYKO010000107.1, forward strand.
AGCTTTGCGCTGGAGCTGGCGCGCTCGCGGCTGCATCCGGCGTGGTTTCAGCGCACGGCCCTCACCGGCGAAATGTTCGTGCCGGATGACGCGATGAAGGCAGGCTTCCTCGACAAGATTGTGCCCGCAGGCGCGCTCGATGCCGCGGTGAATGAGGCGGCGGCGCAGCTTTCGAAGATCCACCTGCCCTCGCATGCCATCGTGAAGCGGCGCGTGCGGGCCTCTGCAATTGCAGCCATTCGCGCGGCGATCGACGCCGAGATGACGCTTGATGCCTACAGGGACAGCGCGCGGAGCAAGTCTGCCGTGAGGTTGCCGGGGGCTGCGTGACGGTTGGGCCGAACCACCCTACATTAGGGAGATGAGCAGCCACATTGCCAAGCGCGACGATGACTATGTCATCGACCAGGGCTGGAAGAACTACACGGCGGACGAACACGCCGTGTGGGATTTCCTGTACCGGCGGCAGGTCGACCTGCTGAAGGATCGCGCTGATCCCACCATGCTGCGCGGGCTCGAGGTGCTGAACCTGAATCGCGGCGGCATTCCCAACTTCGCGGAGATCAATGTCGAGCTGAAGGCGCGCACAGGGTTCACCGTTGTCGCCGTGCCGGGGCTGGTGCCGGATGAGGTGTTCTTCACGCATCTTGCCAACCGCCGCTTTCCGGCAGGGCAGTTCATCCGAGGGCGGAGCCAGCTCGACTATCTGCAGGAGCCGGACATCTTCCACGATGTCTTCGGCCATGTGCCGCTGCTGACCGATCCGGTGTTTGCCGACTACATGGAGGCCTATGGCAAGGGCGGGCTGCGCGCGATGAAGTTCGGGCGGCTCAAGAACCTTGCCGCGCTTTACTGGTACACGGTGGAGTTCGGGCTGATCGAGACGCCGCAGGGCGTGCGTATCTATGGGGCGGGGATTTCGTCATCGAAGGATGAGTCGATCTTCTCGCTGGAGGATCCCTCGCCCAACCGCATCCGGTTCGACCTGGAGCGGGTGATGCGCACGGAATACTGGATCGACGATTTCCAGCAGACCTATTTCGTCATCCGCTCGTTCGATGAACTGTTCCGGGCGACGGTGGATACGGACTTCGCGCCGCTTTATGAGCGGCTGGCTGATGGCGTCAGTTACAAGCCGGAGACCGTCCTTGCGACGGACAAGGTGATTCACCGCGGGACGCAGGCCTACGCGACGGAAAAAGCCAAAGCCAAGGCCCGATAGAGCCCACCCTGATCCATACCTGTCGCGGTTACGTAAACCCTCCTGGAAACAGCGGAATCCAGGACAGGCTCAATGATCTCTCGTCGCAGGCGGGTTGCGGTTGTCGGCGGCGGGGTGGCGGGGCTTGGCGCGGCCTGGGCGCTGCGGAATCATGCGGACCTGACCGTCTACGATCGCGCGCCGCGTCTTGGCGGGCATGCCTGGACGGTGGATGTCGATTACGACGGAACGCACCTGCCGGTGGATATCGGCTTCATCTGCTTCAACCGGTCGAACTATCCGAACTTCACCCAGCTGCTGCAGCATCTCGATGTGAAGACGGTGTGGACGGACATGAGCTTCGCCGTGTCTGATCCCGATGGCTATGAATGGTCATCCGATCCATGGGGCGTGTTTGCGTGGAAGCGCAATGCGCTGGATGCGAAGTTCCGCGGGCTGCTCAACGAGATCATCCGCTTCAACAATGTCGCGCGGGCAGAGCTGGTTGCGGGCGACATTCCGGAGGCGACGCTGGGCGACTGGCTGGATGCGCACGGCTTCTCGGAGATCTTCCGCACCGCCTATCTGTTGCCGATGAGCGCGGCGATCTGGTCGACGCCGGAAAAGCTGATGCTGGATTATCCGGTCGGCTCTTTCCTCACCTTCTTCGACAATCACCGCCTGATGCATCTGGTGCGGCCGATCTGGCGGACTGTGCAGGGCGGCAGCCGGAGCTACGTCAACAGGCTCGTGGACGATATCCGCGCAGCCAAACCGGATGGCATTCGCGCGGGCGCACAGATCGATAGCATTCGTCGGGCGGGTCCGGGCCGCACCCAGGTCAATGAGCGTGGGCAGGCGGCGCAGGTGTTCGACGCGGTGATCATGTCCTGCCATGCCGACCAGTCACGACAGATGCTGGATGCGTCGTTCGAGGATCAGCAGCTTGCGCTGGGCTCGCTACGATTTTCGCCCAACGTCGCCTACCTCCATCGCGACGCTTCACTGATGCCGGAGCGGCGGACGGCGTGGGCGTCGTGGAACGTGTTGAAGGGCGAGGACAACAAGGTCTGCATCACATACTGGATGAACCGGCTGCAGAACCTACGCCGCGACAAGCCGATCTTCGTGACGCTAAACCCTGCCCGCCCGCCGGCCGCCGACAAGACATTCGACGTCTATGAGTTCGACCATCCGATGTATGATAGTCTCTCCGCAGCCGCGCGCCGCGCCGTGCAGCGTGTACAAGGGCAGGATGGGCTGTTCTTTGCAGGCTCGTGGCTGGGCGATGGCTTCCACGAAGCGGGCCTGCGCACTGGCCTTGAGGCAGCGTTCGCGCTTGGCGGACGCGTTCCGTGGGATGCGATCACGACGCATGACCATGCCCTTGCCCCAGTGCCACTGATCCAGCCCATGCACACGCCGGCGCACGCAGCCCTGCAGGCAGCAGCACAATGAGCACCTCACCCGCAGCTCGCCTCTGGTTCGGCACGACGACGCATACGCGGCACGAGCCGTTCAAGCGCACGTTCCGCCATCGCGTCGCCATGCTCGAAATCGACATCGACCGGCTGGAGGAGGCGAAAAAGCTGTCGGCTCTCTTCTCGGTCAATCGCAGCGGGCCCGTCGCCTTCCGGGAGCGGGATCACGGCGCGCGCAGCGCAGTTGTCCCCCTCCGCCTGTGGGCGGAGGCGCGCTGGGCCGAAGCTGGAATCAGCCTCAACGGCGGGGCCATCCGCCTGATCACTTTTCCTCGCGTCCTGGGTGTAGGCTTCGCCCCGATCTCGCTCTGGTTCGGCTACGGTCCTGAAGGCGATCTGCGCGGTATCATCTACGAAGTGCACAACACGTTCGGTGAAACCCATTCCTATGTCAGCGCGTTATTGCCCGATGGGCGTCGTGCGGTGGCCGAAAAGGAATTCCACGTTTCGCCATTCCAGAAGGTAGATGGGAAATATCGCTTTTCCCTGCGTCCGCCGGGAAAATATCAGCCGGGCGGTTACGAGGCCAAAGGGCGTGAGATCGGGCTGGGACTCGCCCTGATCATCGAGAATATCGGGGCAGACGGCCGGTTTCATGTGGCCAGCCTGAATGCCGAACCTGCTGCATTATCGACCCCGGCGATCTTGCGCATGCTCTTCGGCATGCCGATGTCGGGACTCGGTGTTTTGATTGCAATCCATTGGCAGGCGGTCTGGATTTGGCTTAAAGGCGCCCGATATCATGATAAGCCCGAGCAGCGAGCGAGGCGGACAACCCTCGCACGGGCGGAAGAAGATCTGTCCACCGCACTCGAAAGAGGGACGAAAGAAGAAGATCTGAGGAAACGTGCATGACCCGTCTGGACAGGATGGTCCTGGAGGTTGGTCCGAACGACCTCCACAAGCTTGACCGGCTTCCCGCAAGCCTTCGCCTAGCCGCCTTCATTATCTCGCGGCTGAAGAAGGGGCGACTCGACATGGTATTGCCGGATGGGCGCACCTTGCGCTTCACCGGTCAGCAGCCCGGCCTGAACGCGGAACTAATCGTACACGATCTGAAGTTCATCCGGCCGGTGCTGGCCAAGGGCGATATCGGCTTTGCCGAAGCCTTCATGGACCAGAAGTTCGACTCTCCTGATCTCGCCACCCTGCTCCGCTACTTCAACGACAACTGGGAAGACGCCGACCGG
>DASYKO010000108.1:0-3317 GCA_035995285.1 Hyphomonadaceae bacterium
GGGCTGGCCGCACGCTCTTCAAGAATCCGCTCAACCTCGGCCAGATCTCCGCGAAGGAGGCCGACAAGGCGTTCCATCGGCGTTGCGGGATCAACCGCCTCCGGATGGATTTCAGCGTGAAGGGCCAAACTAACCCCCTGACGGTGCTACTCTATTCCCGCTTCTCGGGGGCGCAGCTAGCATAGATATTCGCCACGTGAGAACCTGGTCAAGAAATAGAAATCCGAACTCGCACATACGGCGTGGCAAGTTGTCGCGACACAGACCCCACATATGATCGAAGTCCTCCGCACCAACGACGTCGTTCGCCTGGATTATGCGATGATGATCCTGCGCCAGGCCGGCTGCTATCCGGTGCTGGCGGATCGCTTCACCGCGTCGACCGAGGGCGGGATATCGGCAATCGAGCGGCGCATCCTGGTGCCGGATGAACGCAAGGCCGAGGCGAAAGAGGTGCTGAAGCTGCTCGATGCTCCACCTGAAGGCGAATACGACCCGGAAGCCAACCCGTGAGCTGCAGCCCGTGAGCATCGGTAATCCAGGCGCAATAAGTGACGCTGTTACGCACGACCGCTTTCTGGGCGGCGCCGTCACCGTGATCCAGCCCGCGAAGGGCTACCGGGCAGGAATGGATGCCGTGCTGCTCGCCGCCTCGCTCGGCGCAAAGCCAGGTGAAACACTCGCCGAGGCCGGTTGTGGCGCCGGGGCCGCACTTCTCTGCGCTGCGCATCGTCTGCCGGCTAGCCACCTCACCGGCTTCGAACGCGATCCCGAAACCGCCCGTCTGGCGGTGGAAGGAGCGAACGCCAATCGTTTCGCCGAGCGGGTAACCATTCGCGAGCACGATATCGCACAGCGTCCGCTCGATCTCGAAAACGCCTTCGACCAGTCCTTCTCCAATCCGCCCTTCTTCGATCCTGCCGCCGTTCGCGCGCCCGGGGAGGGGAAGGAGAGTGCCTATCTGGCCCAGACGTCGCTCAAGGCCTGGATCCTCTTCCTCCACCACGTCGCCAAACCCGGCGGACGCATCACCCTGATCCACCGTGCTGCGGCATTGGGCGAGTTGCTGGAGCTGCTGGCTCCCCGCACAGGCGAAATCGAGGTCCTGCCGATCCGTCCCGCTCCCGGAATGCCCGCCTCGCGTGTGTTGATCCGCGCCCGCAAGGGGCTGCGCCGGGGCCCGCTGACATTATATGATGGACTGGCGCTGCATGAGCATTCGGGCGGCCCGTCCACGCCAAGGGCCGAAGCCGCGTTCACCGGCAGTGTGCTGGAATGGAGATAGGCTCATGGGCGGGATAATCTTTATCGCCCTGGTCTTCCTGGGTCTGGTGATCCTCGTGATGCGGCTCCTTGGCTCGCGCGCGCAGCCGCCTGCGCCGGAGAACACCGAGCCCACCGCCCACGAGGCCGTCATCAGCCGCCTCGAAGACCATCGCCGCCGCCGCGGAGATGACGAGAAGTAGGCGTGACTCTGGCGTCACACCCCCGTGCAGATCGCTCGCCTGGCGCTTGAACGGTTCGCCTCGAGGCCCGATCTCCCGCTCATGGAAACGCTCTTCCCCAGTCTTCCGGGGTATGGGCCGATCCTGTAGGCCGCTCTCCCCGCAAAACCCGGCCGCCAATGACGTGATCCCCGCCCATCATTCCTTGTTAGGCGGCTGTTCACGCGACTGAAGGAAGTTCCTCCCATGCAGATCCTCATCCAGGCAGCCTCCCTGATCATCGCCTTCGGCCTGCTGGCCGTCCTCGCCGTGCGCCCGAACAGCGACAAGTCACGCGGCGAACGCCAAGGCTGACCCGCTCGCAGCTTCATCCCGGGTCTGATACGTCTCGCCCGGGACAAGCCGAGGCGCCGATGACAACCGACATCGTCTACATCCGTGAAGACCTGATCGGCGGTTGGCGCGCCGCCTGCGAGACCGTCGCCGCCGAGCGCATCTATCTCGGCCGCGTCGAACTCTTCCCCGCAGACGTGATGGAAGCGTTTGCGCTCAAAGCCCTCAGCAACAACTGGCCGATGTATGTCGCGCTCGAAGGCCAGACGGTCGTCGGCTGGGCCGACATCACCCCCGTCGATATTCCCGAATGCGCCCATCGCGGCGCGCTCGGCATGGGCGTCATCGCCTCGCGCCGCGGGGCAGGGCTGGGCGAGCAACTCCTGTCCGCCTGCCTCACGCACGCGCCCCGCAGCGGCATAGCCAAGGTCGAACTCACCGTCTTTGCCAGCAACGAGCCAGCCATCGCCCTCTACCGCAAGCACGGCTTCTCCGAGATCGGCGTCAGCCACGACTACCGCCGCCTCGACGGTGTCACCTACGACGCCGTCTTGATGGAAAAATTCCTGTCCTGACGTATATCCCGGCCGAAGGTGACAGGCCGGGCGCATCGCTTTAAGAGGTCTCCCGACCGGAGACCCTTATGCCTGCCAAGCCTGCCGCCCCCACGCGCACGATCGAAAAGCCGAAGAGCTTTCAGGAAGTCATCCTGAAGCTGTCGGCCTATTGGTCGTCCAAGGGCTGCGCGATCCTGCAGCCCTACGACATGGAAGTCGGCGCAGGCACGCTCCACCCTGCCACCACGCTTCGCGCCCTCGGACCCAAGCCGTGGTACGCGGCCTATCCGCAGCCCAGCCGCCGCCCGAAGGATGGTCGCTATGGCGAGAACCCCAACCGGCTGCAGCACTATTACCAGTACCAGGTCATCCTGAAGCCGAACCCGCCTGACATTCAGGACCTCTATCTCGAAAGCCTCTACCAGATCGGCATCGATCCCACCGTGCACGACATCCGCTTCGTCGAGGACGACTGGGAGAATCCGACGGTGGGCGCCTGGGGCCTTGGCTGGGAAGTCTGGTGCGACGGCATGGAAGTCTCGCAGTTCACCTACTTCCAGCAGGTCGGCGGCCTCGACGTGCGCCCCGTCTCGGGCGAACTCACCTACGGCCTCGAGCGTCTCGCCATGTACGTCTTCGGCCTCGACCGCGTCTACGACCTGCCGTTCAACGATCCGCAGAGCCAGTACCCGCTCACCTATGGCGACGTGTTCCTCGAAAACGAGAAGCAGCAGTCCGCCTACAATTTCGAGCACGCCGACACCGAAGTCCTGCAACGCTGGTTCGCCGACTGCGAAAAAGTCTGCAAGAAACTCCTCGGCCTGCCCAAGCCGCTCCCGCTCCCTGCCTACGAACAGGCGCTGAAGGCGAGCCACATCTTCAACCTGCTGGACGCGCGCGGCGTGATCTCCCCCACCGAACGCCAGAGCTTCATCGGCAGAGTGCGCGATCTCGCGAAGGGCTCAGCGGAAGCGTGGGAGAA
>DASYKO010000109.1:0-2491 GCA_035995285.1 Hyphomonadaceae bacterium
CGACCGGCTTGCCGACTCTCACCACCCCCGCTATGACCCCCCAAATCGCGGGTAACCAGACATGGCGGACTACGCCTTTCCCCATCGACACCTCCTGGGTATCGAGGGCCTGAACCGGCTCGACATCGAGACATTGCTGGAGCTGGGCGACAGGTATGTCGAGCTCAACCGCAAGCGCGTGAAACACGTCGACACGCTCGCCGGCCAGACGCTGGTGAACCTGTTCTTCGAGAACTCCACCCGCACGCAGGGCTCGTTCGAGATTGCCGGCCGCAGGCTGGGCGCGGATGTCGTCACCATGCCTATCGCCACCTCCTCGGTGAAGAAGGGCGAGACGCTGATCGACACGGCCATGACGCTGAACGCCATGCGGCCTGACCTGCTGGTCATCCGGCATGGCTCCTCAGGCGCCGTGAAGCTGCTCTCGCGGAAAGTCGACTGCGCCGTCATCAACGCCGGCGACGGTACGCACGAGCATCCGACGCAGGCGCTCTTGGATGCTCTCACCATCCGCCGCCGCGTCGGCGACATCGGCGGCATGCGCATCGCGATCTGCGGCGACATCCTGCACAGCCGCGTCGCCCGCTCCAACGTTGCCTGCCTCAACATCCTCGGCGCCGAGGTGCGTCTTGTTGCTCCTCGGACGCTAACGCCTCCGGGAGCCGCCGACTGGGGCGCAACCGTCTTCACCGACATGCGCGAGGGCCTGAAAGGCTGCGACGTGGTGATGATGCTGCGCCTGCAGCAGGAACGGATGGATGGCGCTTACCTGCCCTCCGCCCGCGAATTCTTCCACTACTGGGGGCTGGACGAGGAGAAGCTCTCCCACGCCAAACCCGACGCGGTCGTCATGCACCCCGGCCCGATGAACCGCGGCGTCGAGATCGAATCCAGCATCGCCGATCACAAGACGCGCTCGCTGATCACCGAACAGGTCGAGATGGGCGTGGCCGTCCGCATGGCCGTGCTCGAGACTTTGTCGAAGAACGTGCATGCCGGAGCGAAAGCATGACCGGCCGCATCGCCATCTACAACGCCCGCCTCCTCGACCCCGCTTCAGGCCGAGACGAAAAAGGCGGCATCCTCATCGAGAATGGCGTCATCTCGGATATCGGCGCCGGCATCGCCAAGACAACCGTCGCCGATGTGAAGATCGATGCGAAGGGCAAGGCCCTCGCGCCCGGCCTCATCGACCTGCGCGTGAAGACCGGAGAACCCGGCGCAGAGAATAAAGAGACGCTGGAAACTGCGGGCGAGGCGGCAGCAGCAGGCGGCGTAACCACCATGGTGGTCATGCCGGACACAGACCCGGTGATCGACACGGTCGCCCTCGTCGACTTCATTCAGCGCCGCGCCGAGAGCGTGGCCAAGGTGAAGGTCTATCCGACAGGCGGCCTCACGCTGAATCTCGACGGGCACAAGATGTCGGAGATCGGCCTCATCAAGGAAGCGGGGGCAGTCTTCTTCACCAATGGCGATCGGCCGGTGGAAGACGCCGGCGTCCTCCGCCGCGCGATGCAGTACGCGGCCAGTTTCGACGCCCTCGTCGCGTCGCGGCCCGACACGACTGCGCTCTCGAAGAACACGGTTATGAACGCCGGCGCCTTCGCCGCCCGCCTCGGCCTGCGCGGAACGCCGCCGGAAGCCGAGTGGATCGCACTGGCGCGAGACCTGATGCTCGCCGAAACCACCGGCGCGCACCTGCTGGTCGATTGCCTCTCCACCGAACGCTCGCTCGGCGCCGTCGCTCGCGCCCGCAAGAACGGCGTCAAGGTCTCCTGCTCCGTCGCCGCCTATTCGCTGTTCTTCAACGAGCTCGATGTCGGCGACTATCTCACCTACTGCAAGGTCCAGCCGCCCTTCCGCACCGAGGCGGACCGGATGGCCCTGATCGATGGCCTCAGGCAAGGCATCATCGACGCTGTCGTCTCCGCCCACGATCCCCAGCCGCCGGAAGACAAGCGCCTGCCGATCGCAGAGGCCGCCTACGGCGCCATCGGCCTGGAAACGCTCCTGCCTTGCCTGCTCAGCCTGGTCGTGCGCGAAGAGATCCCGATCCTGGATGCGCTGCGCGCCGTCACCTCCGGCCCCGCCGACCTGCTCAGCTTGCCACAGGGCAGGCTCGCCAAGGGCGCGCCGGCTGATCTTGTGCTGTTTGATCCAACCGCGCCGTGGGCGTGCGACCGTGACGACCTCAACTCCCGCTCCAAGAACTCGCCCTTCGACGGCCGCAAGCTCGAAGGAAGGGTCTTGCGAACCTGGGTCGATGGCGAAACAGTGTTCGAGCGCGGCTGAGGGGCGCGCGGACCATGAACCAGGTGCTGCTCTCGTCCATGCTCTTCCCGGCGGCGGCCATCATCGGCTACCTGCTCGGATCCATCCCGTTCGGCCTTGTCATCACCAAGCTCGCGGGCCTCGGCGACATCCGCACCATCGGCTCCGGCAATATCGGCGCGACCAACGTCCTGCGCACGGGCCGCAAGGATCTCGC
>DASYKO010000110.1:0-5899 GCA_035995285.1 Hyphomonadaceae bacterium
CGCCGAGGCCGGCCTGCTTGAGTACCTCTTCGGCGAGGCGCGCCTGGCTGAGGCCGTCCACACGGACGACAAGACCGGCCTGCACATCCTGCCGCTGACCGACCGCAAGCATACGCCACGCGACGTGTTCGGCAGCCGCGCCTTCGACGCCCTGCTCAACATGCTGCAGCAGACCTATGACCTGATCATCATCGACACGGGCCCGATCCTGCTGATGGCCGAAACCCGCGTCGTGACCTCGAAAGTGGACCAGGTCGTGGTCGCCACGCGTTGGCGGAAGACCAACCGCGGCACGCTGCGCGAGACCATGAAGATCCTGCGCGACTTCCACGCCAACGTGGCCGGCGTCGTGCTCACCTTCGTCGACCTGCGCAAGCGCGCCCACCACGCCTACACGTCCGCCGACTACAAGGCGTACTCAAAATATTACCACGAGAGCTGATCGTTCTCGACAGATGCTGGGGAGCAGGCGGCTCGTACTTCGGTACGGGCCGTTCGCTTTTTGGGCGCTTGAGCGGGTTGTGGTCGCCGACCATCCGGCACGTCTCTTCCGGGAACTGGCAGCGTCGGAACGACACCATCCACCCCCCACCTGTCCGCCCCCCTTCGGGCGGGCGGGACCGCGTTTCGCGAATTGGACAAAGAACGATCAGGGTAAGCTGCAGCAACAGGGTCCCGCCCGCCCGAAGGGGGGCGGACAGGTGGGGGGTGGGTGGCCTTGCAAGATGTCGGCGAGAAGTACGTTTCGCGAAGACGCGATCACGCGCCCTCAGCGCACGCGTTGCTACGCATTCCCGGAACGACGAAGGAAAGCCGGAATCTCAAGCTCATCGTCGAACGCATCGTCCTGGGCCGGCTTGGCCGGGGACTGCGTCGTGATGATCGGCTCTTCGGCCTGCTTGGACTTCCAGCCGAACAGCGAGGCGAACGAACGTCCGCCTTCCTTCTGCGGCTCCGCGGCGGGCTGCGGCGCGGGCGCCATCGGCGGCTCGGGATTGCGCAGCAGGAGTTCCGGCTGCGGTTCGGGTTGCGGCTCGTATTGCGGTGTCGGCCGCGGACGGATGACCGGGCCGGCCGGACGATCGGCCGGCGGCGCCGTGATCACAGACTTCTGGGGCGGCGGCTCGAACGACGGCTGATGAACCGGCGGTTGCGGCGCATAAGCCTGCGGCGCGGGCTGCGGCGCGTAATTGGGTTGCGGCGCATAGGTCGGCGCAGGCGCAGCCGTGTGCAGGCCAAGCTCGTTCGCCGGAGACGGCGCATTGAGCGTGGAAGCTGAAAGCCCACCAGCGATCTGCTCACGCATGGCATGCGGCGCCGGACGGGGCGCAGCCTGCGAGGCGACCGGCTGGAGACCGGCGGCGACGACCGACACGCGGATGCGGCCGGCCATTTTCTCGTCGAACGTCGAGCCGAGGATGATGTGCGCGTCGACATCGACTTCGCGGCGAACCTCGTTCGCGGCTTCGTCGACTTCGAACAGCGTCATGTCATAGCCGCCCGTGATGTTGATGAGCACGCCCTTGGCGCCCTTCATCGAGACATCGTCCAGCAGCGGGTTGGCGATCGCGGCCTTGGCGGCCTTGAGCGCGCGGTTCTCACCTTCGCCCTCGCCTTCGCCCATCATGGCCGAGCCCATGCCCGCCATCACGGTACGAACGTCGGCGAAGTCGAGGTTGATGAGGCCGGGCATGACCATCAGGTCGGTGATGCCGCGCACGCCGGAATAGAGAACCTTGTCGGCCATGCCGAAGGCTTCGGCGAAGGTCGTGTCTTTATTCGCGATGCGGAAGAGGTTCTGGTTCGGGATGATCAGCAGCGTGTCGACTTCCGAGCGGAGATCCACGATCCCCTTCTCGGCCACCTGCATCCGGCGCTTGCCCTCGAAGTCGAACGGCTTGGTGACGACGCCGACGGTGAGGACTTTCTGCTCTTTCGCAATGCGCGCGATGATCGGGGCAGCGCCCGTTCCCGTGCCGCCGCCCATGCCGGCGGCGATAAAGCACATGTGGCAGCCCTGCAGCAGCCGCTTGATCTCTTCGGAGCTTTCCTTGGCGGCTTCCATCCCGACTTCCGGGTTGGCGCCTGCGCCGAGGCCGGCCGTTTTGCCGATGCCGAGCTGGATCTGGGTCGGGGCTTTCGAGCGCACCAGCGCCTGGGCGTCCGTGTTCGCGACCACGAATTCGACGCCCTGGAGATTGGCCTCGATCATGTTGTTGACGGCGTTGCCGCCAGCACCGCCGACGCCGATCACGACTATCCGGGGTTTAAGTTCAACCGCCATAACAACCTCTGCGAGGGCGAGCCCTCAAAACACGCTTCGGGCGGCCCAAACAACCCCCCAACAAACACAGGGAATCGGCCGCTGATACCAGTGGAAGATCGGTGGTTTTGCCTAAGCGCCTGTTAAGGGCCGGGTGCGCTTCAGAAATTTTCCTGAAGCCAGCCGGTTACGCGCTTCACGAGGCCCTGCCCCTGATCTTCTCCGCCCCGGCCTTGGGTCCCCCGCCCGGTCTCCGGATTGCTCATCAACTCCCAACGTAGCAGTCCGGCAACCGCTGCAAAAGATGGCGAACTGTACGTCTCGCCCAATCCGCTGATGTTTGACGGCCTGGCGAGACGCACCGGAGCACGGAAAACGTCCTCGGCCAGCTCGCGCAGGCCGGGAAGCTGCGACGAGCCGCCGGTGAGAACGATCCGTCTCGGCAGCGGGCGGCCCGTCGCCGAGGCCTTGGAGATACGGCTGTCCAGCAGCTCCAGGATCTCTTCGATTCGGGGACGGAGTATCTGGGCGATATCCGCCCGCGAGCACTGATTGGCCTCCAGCCGGCCATCCGGCCCCAGCTTGGGCGCATCGACCATTTCGAGGGCGATCACTTCGGTAAGCCCAACCGCGCCGTAAAGCGCCTTCATCCGTTCCGCCGCGGCAAAGGTGGTGCCCAGCCCCTGCGCGAGGTCGGAGGTTGCGCGCGATCCGCCCATGGCCAGCGTTTCGACGTGGATCAGCCCGCCATCCATGAAGGATGCCGCGGACGTCACGCCGGCCCCGAAATCGATCACGGTGGCGCCCTGCTCGGCTTCATCCTCGACCAGGCAGGCAAGCCCGGAGGCATAGGGAGCGGCGAGGATGGCCGTCGGGTTGAGATGCGCCCGGGCCACGCACTGGACTATGTTGCGCAGGCCAGCTGTGGGGGCGGAGACCACGAGAAAGCTCGCCGTCAGCGAGTCGGCAAACATGCCGCGCGGATCGCGGATGCCCTGCGTGCCGTCGACCGAAAAGCCCAGCGGGGCCGAATGCAGGATTTCGCGGCCCGCGGCCTTGAAGCTCTCCAGCGCCGCCATCTTGGCTTCACGGACGTGGGTGTTGGTAATCTCGCGCCCGGCAAGCGCCAGCTTGGCGCGGACGACGTCCGAGCGCAGGTCCGGACCGGAAACGCCCAGCACGATGTCGGTGATGCGCGTCTCGGCGGCGCGCTCCGCCGATTCAACCGCAAGCCGGATCGAACGCTCCAGCGCTTCGAGATCAACGACGGCGCCCGAGCGCACGCCTTTGGTGCCTTGAGCCCCTGCCCCCGCAACGCGCGGCTCCGTCCCGGAGCTTTCCCCGCGCCGGGCGATCATGCAGGTGACCTTGGAGGATCCGATGTCGAGCGCCGCAAACGTAGACGCGCCGCGGCCGTTGGAACGGTCGCGGACGGTCGAACGCTGCTGCAGGCTCGACATGGAGGTCATGTGCCCCCGTTCTTGGGAGTACCGGCCATGGGCGTCAGCGCCATGCGTTCCGGCTGGCGCGCATCGATCCGCGTCACGGGGAGATCGAGCACGCGATTGCGGGCCTGCATCATGTTCAGGGCGTTGAGCGCGTCCACGAGGCGCGGATCCTCCGGCAGCGAGACCTCGCCGCCCGAGCGGAATTTCACGTCCCAGCGCCGCCCACCGATGCGGGTTGCGCTCTCCATGCGGACCGCGAGGTCCGGAAAGCCGGCCATCGCGGTCACCAGCGTTGCGGCGGCGGAAGCAGCGTCCTCGCCGGCGATGCGCGGCAGGTGCATGTATTTCTGCGGATCGGCCTCGGCCAGCGTGCGGCCCTTCTGGTCGATGACGCGATAGGCCCCGCTCTCGTCCTGCCACAGCGCGATCGGATCGCGCGGGTTCGCCATGATGGTGATCTGGTTCGGCCAGAAGCGATGGACCTGCACGTCCGACACAGCCTCAAGCTGCTCCACGCGTTTTTTTATCGCATAGGGGTCTGCCGTCAGCATGTTGCCGCCGACATTCACACCCGCCATCTCGCGCGTGCGCTCTTCGACCAGCGGATCGAGCCCCACGACATTGATGCGCGTAATCGAAAGACCCGCCGAGCGGAAGATCACATCAACGCCGTTCTGGAAGTTCTTGCCGAACGCGCCGAGCGAGCCGCCCATCCACATCGCCAGCGTCAGCATCGCCGCGCCGCATATGACAGTACCAAGCGCATAGGTCGCGATCCGGTCGCGGAACCATGCCACCGAATACTTGATGTTGCGCGCATGCACGCGCGGCCCTGCTGCCGCAGCAGGCTGCATGTCGTCAAAGTCGTCGTCGATATCCGGGCCTTTGATACGCGGCCGGCTTACCTTGGGCATGACGCATCCTCGATCATCCAGCGGACGAGCGAGGAATAGCCGATGCCAAGATGCGCAGCTTGTTCAGGCACAAGCGAAGTGGGCGTCATGCCCGGCTGCGTGTTGGTCTCGAGTATCACCAGTCTGTCCGCCTTGTCGTCGTATCGGAAGTCGGACCTAGTCACGCCCCTGCAGCCAAGCGCCTGATGGGCCCTCAACGACGCCTCAAGCGCCGCTTCGGTCACCTTCTTAGGCAGATCGGCGGGAACGGCGTGACGCGATCCTCCAGCCTGGTATTTTGCGTCATAGTCGTAATATTCCCTTAAGGTCGTGATCTCGGTGACAGCGATGGCGCGATCGCCCATGACGGCGACGGTCAACTCCCTGCCCTCAATGAATTTTTCCACGAGGGCGCGTTTTCCGAATTTCCAGGTTCCGTCGGTGAGTTCCTTCGGCGGGCGGTTTGCGCCTTTACGAACGATAAACACTCCGAACGAGGAACCCTCCGCCGGGGGCTTGATGACGTAGGGCGGCTCCATGATGTGATCGCGGGCAAGGTCTGCGACATCGTGCATGCCGCCGGGCGCCACTTCGAGGCCGTGCTGGACGTAGATCGCGCGCGACTTGTCCTTGTCCATCGCCAGCGCCGAGGCGAGCACGCCGGAGTGCGTATAGGGAATGCCCATGATTTCGAGCACGCCCTGAACACAGCCATCCTCGCCCCAGGGGCCGTGCAGAGCGTTGAGTACGACGTCGGGCCTGGCTGCGGCCAATTGCTCGGCGAGTTGCCGTGTCACGTCGATCTCGACGACGTCGAAGCCTTCCTTGCGGGCGGCATCCGCCATGCCCTTGCCGGACGACAGCGACACCGGCCGTTCCGACGACCAGCCCCCCATGATGACGGCAACGCGAGTCATGATCCGCTCCTGCAACGTCTCGCCCGGTCTTTACACCGGACAGGCCCGCTATGCGCCGCGCCGGGTTACCGGGAGGCTACCGGCAGGCTAGCGAGGTTCGCGAATGCAGCAAAGCGAACCCGCCTCCCCCAACCCACGCCCTCCGAGATTGAGGGGAACTTGGTGTCCTTAGTGCAATCCTTGGTGCTCTTGGTGTTTGAATCTTTTCGAACGCCGCCAACCTCGGTCATCGAGACTGAGGGGAACTTAGTGTCTTCGTGTCTCCCTTAGTGTCTTCGTGTTGAAAACTTGTCCCCCCGCGTCCACCGGCCCAGGCCGTTCTCACCAAGAGCACCTGCCTACGCTCCTTCGGAGCTTCGGCACGGCAGGCCAAGTGAG
>DASYKO010000111.1:0-6114 GCA_035995285.1 Hyphomonadaceae bacterium
GACACGATCACGCCGGCGGCGGCCACGAGCTCGGCGACCAGCGCCCACTTTCGCAAGCCGCGCAGCGGCGGATCGGATGGCGGCGCGACAGGCGGCGCAGAAGGAGTCGCGTCAGTCATGTCGTTCCCCACTCATTGCTTCGGCTTCGGCTTCGGCTTCGGCGCCGGCGGCGCCGGCTGCTGCGCGTCGCTCTCCGGCTGCGAAGCGGGCGGCTTGATTAGTCCGTCGTATGGGAGACGAAAGGCGTCGCCCGCCTTCGCCGCTTCCGCATCTCGGTACTCGCGATAGCTCTTCGAGAACCAGTGCTTGCGCCGCTCCCAGAGGTCCTGGATCCCGGGAGTGCCGTAGGTCTCCATTGCCTGTGAGTGATGGGCCTCCCAGAGTTCCGGCGCCACTCGCCCGGCCTTGTACTGCAGGTACAGCGCTTCCCAGGTTCGCTCGGTGAATGTCCCCAGGGAATTCATCAGGACCTGCTCAGCAGGGGTCAACTCCTCGCCGATCTGGGTCCGTGCCATCGCGTCGGCGAGCTGCGGATTTTCGATAATCAGGCGCGAGATAACGTTGATGGATTCGATCTGCTTCTGCTCGGCGGCCTCGCGCGCCAGTGCGTTGGACTGCGCCACCTGCACGCCGACGAAGACCAGCGAGATCACCACGGCGGCCGCGCCGATGACCTCGGCGACCAGCGCCGCGCGCTTGAGCCGGAACATGGATGCTTCCGATGGCGCAGGCGCGCTCGGCGCAACAGCCGGCGCCGGCCCCGATGCCGGCGAAGTCTCGACTGACATGAAAGTCCCCGATGCGTCCCTAAACGTCCCGGGACCACACTCGCAGGAACAGCGGTGGAGGAAAAGCCTTGCCCTAGCGGCGCCTACCCCGCCGCCTTGGCCGCCTCGATGAAGGCCTTCACCTTCGCCGGGTCCTTCACGCCGGGCCGCGCCTCGACGCCGGAGGAGACGTCAACGGATTTCGCCCCGCTCACGCGGATCGCCTCAGCGACATTCGCAGGCGTGAGCCCGCCGGAGAGCACCCAGGGTTTGCCCGGATCGAAGCCCTGCAGGATCGTCCAGTCGAACGCACGCCCATGGCCGCCTTCCCTGTCCGCGCCAGCGGGCGCCTTGGCGTCCAGCAGGAACATGTCGGCGGCGTCGAACGTCTTGAGCTGGTCAAGGTCAGCCCTCGACGACACGCCGATCGCCTTCACGATGGCGAGGCGCGGGAAGCGCTTCTTGAGGTAGGCGACCTCGTCAGGCGTTTCCCTGCCATGCAGCTGCACGGCGGCGGCTTCGGGCAGGCCGGTGAGGAAGCCGTCAAGCGCTTCGGTGTGCGGGCCGCCGGAGAGGCTGAACGTCGCCACGATCCAGACGTCGGCCCAGCGCTCGGGGTCGTATTTCATGTTGTAGACGTTGGCCGCCATCTCGCGAACCCGGCGGGGCTCCACATACCGGGGCGAGGCCGGAACGAGCACGAACCCGACGCGGCTCGCGCCCGCATGAATGGCGGACTCCAAATCTGATTCGTTGGTGAGACCGCAGATCTTGACGCTGGCCATGGGGAGCGGTCCGAAACCTTGGCCCAGTGCAACCTTGTCCGGGTCTGGGGCCCTTGCTTTTGCGGCGCTTTTACTTCCCCGAGTAGGAAGCAACCTGGCCCGGAAAAGCAGAAAGGGCGGCGCTCAGGCCGCCCCTTCCGTACGCAACTGAACTCTACTCAGGTCTAAAAGCTAGCTCAGGGCCGTTTTGCAAGCAAGTCCCTAATCTCGATGAGGAGTTTTTCCTGTGGAGGCGTCTCCGGCGTAGGTGCAGGCGCGGCCTCTTGCTTACGCTTCATCTTGTTCATCCCTTTGATGAGCAAGAACATCGTAAATGCAACTATGATGAAGGTAATGATGAAGTTGATGAACTTGCCGTAGTTGATCGTGACGGCCGCGATGTCTTTGCCATCCGGTCCCACGCTCGCCGGTTTGAGCTCGTAGCCGAACTTCGAGAAATCCATACCGCCGGTCACGTAACCGATGATCGGCATGATGATGTCCTGCACGAGCGAGGTGACGATCGCGCCGAACGCTGCGCCAATGATGATGCCGACCGCGAGGTCGACGACATTTCCCCGCATCGCGAATTCGCGGAATTCCTTGAGCAAGCAAATCTCCCTCAGCGGCCATGCGCCCCTGATTGCGCATGTCTCATGATGTTCACGGCACGGTGAAGCGTCCAGCCTGAATCGACCGGCGGCTAGAAGAAACCATGTTTCGATTTATGGGAATTCCTGAAGGGGCTCAGCGGAATGACGCTGCGAACTCAGGAATCGCGGTCTTCCGGATCGTGGCCGTTGTTGAGGCGCGAGCGCAGCTCCTTGCCCGCCTTGAAGAAGGGCACGTGCTTGCTTTCGACCGACACGGCATTGCCGGTGCGCGGATTGCGGCCCGTGCGCGCCTCGCGCTTGCGTACGGAGAAAGCGCCGAAGCCGCGCAACTCCACGCGATCCCCACGCTCGAGAGCGGCCGCCACCTCATCGAAGATGACATCGACGATCTTCTCGACCTCACGCACTTTCAGCGTGGGGTTCTCCTCAGCCAGTCGGGCGATGAGTTCGGAACGGAGCATCAGCGGAAAATTGCGCTAGAGCGCGCGAAAGACAAGAGTTTTTCGTCGTATGACTGCCCTTGACCGCCGCTTTTTCTGTTTCAAGGCGGTGCAAAGCATGCCGGAGGCGCCTTGAATCATCGCTTGGAGGCGAGATTCACCGTGAAACGCGGTGATGCGGCATCGACCTTCCAATAAAGCGACCGGAAGATCGGCTGTTCGTTGAGGATGCCGAACGAGTCGGGGCTAACCCTGATGGCGCCCCGACTCGAGCGCCGGACTTAGGCGGATGTCAGCCGATCCCTATCAGTCGCTTTTCAGCTTTTTCCCGATCACCCCTTCCATGCGCCCGCGATCTGGCGCGTGGCGCAGTTGATGCGGTTGAACACGTTGATCAGGCTGATCTGCACGACAACGGCCATCAGCTCCTTTTCCTCGAACACGCGCGCCGCCTCGTTCCAGATCTCGTCGGTCACCGCCTCCGGCCGGTCGGCCAGGCGCGTCAGCGCTTCGGTGAGGGCAAGAGCTGCGCGCTCCTGCGGTGTAAACCACGGCGCCTCGCGCCAGGCGGCGACGGTGTTGATGCGCTTGTCCGGCTCGCCGGCCGTTTTCAGCTCGCGCGCATGCATGTCACAGCACACGGAGCAGCCATTGATCTGGCTCGCCCGCAGATGGATCAGCTTGATGGTCACCGGGGCCAAGCCCTCGGGCGATGCGGCTTTGTTCACCGCAAGCAGCGCGGGAAGAACGTCGGGCAGGAGGAAGACCGCATTCTTGATGCGGGGTTCAAGCGTGTGGGCTTCGGTTACGGCGCTCATGGGGGAGGCTCCTTTTTTCTAACATTCGGGTCTGTCACATTCGGCGAGACTGGCTCGTCATCGGGGTGACGGATGAGCGCTAAGGAATGTGACCGATGGCAGACAAAAACCCTGTCCACCCTGATCTGGCGGGACTTTTCGAAGCTCAGCGCGGCAAGCTGCAGGGCGTCGCCTATCGCATGCTGGGCTCGAAGGCCGAGGCGGAAGACGCCGTGCAGGAAGCCTGGCTCCGCCTGTCGCGCACCGACGCCAACGAGATCAGCAATCTCGGCGGCTGGCTCACGACGGTCGTATCGCGCGTCTGCCTCGATATGCTGCGCTCGCGGAAAACACGCGGCGAGGAAGAACTGGGAGAGGAACCGCTGCCGGCTGTCTCCTCAACACTGGCCCCTGCCCCTCCCGCCAATCCCGAAGAAGAAATGCGCCTCGCCGACAGCGTCGGCCTCGCGCTGATGATCGTTCTGGAACGCTTGGCGCCGGCCGAGCGCGTCGCCTTCGTCCTGCACGACATGTTCGACATGCCGTTCGAAGAAATCGCCCCCGTGGTAGGCCGCACGCCCGACGCCACGCGCCAGCTGGCCAGCCGCGCCCGCCGCCGCGTTCAGGGCTCGGACGATCCGCCCGAGGTGAGACGCGAAGCTAACCGCAAGATCATCGAGGCCTTCCTCGCCGCATCCCGCTCCGGCGACATGACAGCCCTGCTGGCAGTGCTCGACCCCGACGTCGTGGTCACAGGCGATGCAGTTGCAGCCCGCGGCCTCGGCGGCCAGAGCGAAGTGCGCGGGGCAGACACGGTCGCCGCACTGTTCAAGGGCCGCGCGCAGAACGCCAAGCCCGCCCTGCTGGACGGCGAAGTCGGGATCGTGGTGGCCCCGCAAGGCCGCCTGTTCCTGGCAGTGCGCTTCCGCATCGAGAACGGCCGCATCGCAGAGATGAGCGGCATCGGCGACCCGGCGCAGCTGGCGGCGCTGGATATTGCAGAGTTCGACTGACCCGTCTTCGCACGACCGGAACAAGGCTCCGCACCCCCCACCTGTCCACCCCCCTTCGGGCGGGCGGGACCGCGTGGCGCGAATTGGACATCGAACGATCAGGGTAAGCTGGAGCAACCGGGTCCCGCCCGCCCGAAGGGGGGAGGACAGGTGGGGGTGTGGGACTTAGTTCCGATGCCCGCGATCCGACGCTGCCGTCGCTTCGACTCCGATCGATCGCGCTCTAACTTGAGAGAGGATCCAGGAGGAGCCACACTATGAAACGCACCCACAAGGGCGGCTGCCATTGCGGCGCAGTGGCATACGAAGCCGACATCGACCTCGAGGGCGAAGGCACGTTCAAGTGCAACTGCACGTATTGCGCAAGGCACCGCAGCTGGGTCGCCGGCGGCAAACCGGAGGACCTGCGCGTCATCAAGGGCGAGGACAAGCTCGGCCGATATTCTGCAACCGGCCCGGCGCGCCAGAAACAGGGCCACGAGCATTGCTTCTGCTCCAACTGCGGCATCCGCGTCTTCAGCCGCGGCGAGATCGAAGGCCTCGGCCCGTTCATGACCGTGCAGGTCGCCACGCTCGAAGGCGCGCCCGAGATCCTGCGCGACGTAAAAGTCACCTGGCAGGACGGCCGCCACAACAGCTGGCGGAACCCGCCGGCGGATACGCGCGGACTGTAGGACGAGCCGGGCCGGGCAAAGGTCGCTCTCTTGCGTCAAGACAAGGTGCGGACCCCCGCCTGTCCTCCCCCTTGCAGGAGGGAGGGACCGCGTGGTGGGAATTGGACATTGAACTGCGATCGTAAACGCAGCCACCAAAGCCAAACCGTTTGTAGGCTGAAAGCCTCAGGGTCCCTCCCTCCTGCAAGGGTGAGGAGCGGTCCGCGCAGCGGACGAATGGGTCCCGGGGGACCCATTCGAGCGACGAACGACAGGTGGGGGGTACGCACCTTGTTCCGATGAGCGTGGCTGGGCGCTGCCGAAGGCTTATCCCAAAAGCAAAACGCCCCCGCTTTCGCGAGGGCGTCTGCAATTCAGTTCGAAAGAGAGACTACTCGTCCTTCTTCGCGCCTTTGAGGGCCGCGCCGAGGATGTCGCCCAGCGAGGCGCCCGAGTCGGCCGAGCCGTATTGTTCCACGGCTTCCTTCTCGTCCTTGATTTCCATCGCCTTGACCGACAGGCCCACCTTGCGGGAGGCCTTGTCCCACGCCGTCACCAGCGCATCGACCTTGTCGCCAACAGCGAAGCGTTCCGGGCGTTGCTCGGAGCGGTCGCGCGCAAGATCGCCCTTGCGGATGAAGCCGCGGATTGCGCCGTCCGCGATCGAGACCTCGATGCCGCCCGAGGTGATCTCGGTGACGGTCGTGGTGACGATCGAGTTCTTACGCAGGTCGACAGACTCCGTCGGGTCCTGGCTGAGCTGCTTGATGCCGAGGGAGATACGCTCCTTCTCGATATCAACGTCCAGCACGCGGGCCTTGGTGGTGTCGCCCTTGGTGTACTTCTTGATGGCTTCTTCGCCCGGCGTGTTCCAGTCGATGTCGTTGATGTGGACCATGCCGTCGAGATCCGGGCCGAGGCCGACGAAGAGGCCGAACTCGGTGATGCCGCGGATTTCGCCTTCGATGTCGGTGCCGATCGGATGTTCGGCGATGAAGGCTTCCCATGGATTGTTCATGGCCTGCTTGAGGCCGAGCGAGATGCGGCGCTTCTCGGCGTCGACATC
>DASYKO010000112.1:0-3505 GCA_035995285.1 Hyphomonadaceae bacterium
GCGGGCAGATTTACAGTCTGCTGGAATTAACCACTCTCCCACCCTTCCAGGGGCCGAGTGTGATGGCTTGACGCCAGCACAGATGAGACCGAAACGAGACCCGGCCTCTCAGCGGAGCGCGTCTTATAGTGACGAAGGATCAACCACGCAACCGACCTGGAAACGGGCCGAAATCAAGGAGTTTTCCGGGTGGAGACGCCCGGAAGGCCTGGCAGCGCGAACGCGGCGCCGACCGGGCTCGCCCCGAGCGGGAAGATAAGCGGGAGGCCGGATCGTCTGGCGACGACAAGCCGTGGCAGCGCAAGCGGAACGGCGACAAGCCGGGTTCTGGCAAGGCAAGTTCTGGCAAGGCAGGTTCGGGCAAGGCAAGTTCTGGCAAGGCAGGTTCGGGCAAGGCGAGCTTCAGCAAGCCGGCCGGCGGAAAACCGTGGCAGCGCGATCAGGCCGAGCAGCGGCCGACCCACCAGCACTCGGCCAACCCGCATTCTGGCGACAAACCTCGCCGCTTCGACAAGCCGCGCGGAAAACATGGCGCCAATCCGGATCGTGACAGGCCGGATCGTGACAGGCCGGATCGGGCGAGAGCAGATCGCGGCGAGCCGAACCGTGCCGAGGAAGCGCGTGCGCCTGACAAGGCTCGTGGAGAGTTTCGCGGCAAGGGCGACAGATTCCGCGACAAGCATCGCGGGCCCAGAACCGGTGGACCGAGGCACGGCGGACCCAAGCAGGGCGAGCATGGCAAGTGGGAGCGGCGTGAGGCGGCGTTCGAGGAGGATGGCGAGGTCTGGATCTGGGGCGTGCATGCAGCGGGCGCTGCTCTCGCGAATCCAAACCGCAAGATCTCGAAGGCGTATGTAAGCCGGAATGCAGCGATGCGCGCCGGGCTCGATCCCGAGGCGTTGCCGAAATTCGCCGAGCTGATGGAGCCGCGCGACATCGACATGAAGCTGCCGCCGGGCGCCGTGCACCAAGGCATCGCCGTGCGCTGTGCACAGATCGATGGGCCGGATATTTCGGATGCAGCGATACGGCCGGACAGGCCGCTGGTGATCCTCGATCAGGTAACCGACCCGCAGAATGTCGGAGCGGTCTATCGCTCGGCGGCGGCGTTCGGCTTGGCGGGCGTGGTGATGCAGACGCGCAATGCGCCGCTGCTCGGCGGGGCGCTGGCCAAGGCTGCCGCGGGCGCCATCGAGCAAGTCGATGATATCCGCGCGGTGAATCTGTCGCGTGCGATCGATGCGCTGACCGATGCTGGCTGGAAGGTGATCGGCCTCGACGGTTCGGCGGAGCAGACGCTGGATGAGGCGTTTGCCGGACCCGAGCCGCTCGCCATCGTGCTGGGCGCGGAGGGTGCGGGCATCAGGCCGGCGGTCGCCAAGGCGTGCACGGGGCTAGCGCGAATCCCCATCGGCGCCGACATGGAGAGTCTCAACGTTTCGAACGCCGCGGCAATCGCCTTCTATGAGGCGCAGAGGCGGCACGGGGCAGCGCTTCCGCCTGCAAAACCTGCCGTTTCGCAGGCCTCGGAGAACGAGGACGATGAGGCTGCAGACGATGGCGCCGATGATGATGCAGACTGGGACGAAACCGACTAGGCTCGGCTGAACGCTTGTTTGGCTGGGCAACCGGCCGCTTTCCGACGGGACGGAGGGATCGATGCGCATTCTTGTAGTTGTGGTTCTGGCGCTGGTAGCGCTCGGCGCCGGCGGCGTTTGGGCGCTGGGCCAGTTCGGCGACCATTTTACGAGCGTGGCCAGCGAGCCACGCGAGCCCGTCGTGCTCGAGCCGCAAGTTACGCTCGCGGTGAATGAGCCGGCGGCTGCTCCTGCTGCAACGCCAGCGCCCGCGCCCAGCAAGCCCGTGGCAACCAAGCCCGCCGCCAAACCTGCTGCGCCCAAGTCCGAGCTCGCGAAGTCGCAGCCGACGCCTGCGCCTGCGCAACCGGCCGCTCCTGCTGCGGAGACGCAAGCGACGCCTGCTCCGCCTCCGCCTCCGCCAGCAGATGCGCCTGCAGTAACACCGGCAACTCCGGCCGCGCCTGCCAAGCCCAATCCGCTCAAGCCGAACTCGCTGAATTCGTCCAAGCCGGCGGATGTGTTCTCGCAACTATTGCCCGGCTCGAAGCCGGCTGCGCCGCCTGCTCCTGCCCCGGCTGCTGAAGCGCCTGCTGCTTCGGCCCCAGCGGTTTCAACGGACGCTGCTCCTGCTGCGCCTACGCAACCCGCGCCGCCCACGGCCACAACTCGGTCCGCTCCAGCCCCGTCCGCTCAAGCCCCGTCCGCTCAAGCAAAGGCTGCAGATCCGATCGTGCAGCCTCAGCAGGTTCAGGCGCCTGCAGCAGCCAATGTCGCCGCCGCGGCGACGGGGCTGCAGGCCCAGCTGAAGTCGCGAGCGATCACATACAACCGGCCGCCGGCGAAGATGGCGCTGAACAAGGTTATGGACGTGACGCTTGTCATCAACGCGACGGAGGATGCCGACGCGGGCAAGGAGGCTCTGCAGGGGTCCAAGGGCGAAATCGTCGAGCGCAGCGTCGATCTTTCCGACGTCGTCTCTGCGCAGCTCACGGCCTTGAATGGTGGGTTCAAGATCACGCCGCTAACCGTGGAGCGTCAGAAGCTCTCCGGAAAAATCATTAATCGCTGGCAGTGGAGTGTCGAGCCAATCGAGGTCGGCACGCACACGCTGATACTGGACATCTTCGGCTACGAGTCTGG
The DNA here is from genome assembly GCA_035995285.1 of Hyphomonadaceae bacterium. Classification (GTDB taxonomy): domain Bacteria; phylum Pseudomonadota; class Alphaproteobacteria; order Caulobacterales; family Hyphomonadaceae; genus UBA7672. Next base: position 2,721 of record DASYKO010000112.1, read on the forward strand.
TTCGCCGGATGCTGAACAACTGGCCGCCTATCGGGACCCGATCACGGTGGAGGTGCAGCAGCTGGATCAAGTGATCGGCTGGGCCAAGGGCGTGCAGCCCTTGTTTGCTGTGCTCGCGGCGCTGGCGGGCATCACGTCTGCGTCGGTGGCTTTCATGCGGTTCCGCGATGAGCGGAAGGCGAAGAAGGCGGCGAAATCGTCGTAGCTCTACTTCAGAATCTCCATCGCGACGCTGACCAGCGATTTGACGCCGGCGGCGATGGTGGGGTCCGGATCGGGTGCGAAGCCTGAGGAGTGGAGCGCGGGGAGCGGCGGGCCGTTTTCGCGCTGGGAGGCTTCGATCTTTTCCTTGGGCACGGCGCCGAGCCAGAACAGCACGCCGGGGATCTTGTCGGCCGTGCGGCCATAGCGGGAGAAGTCTTCCCCGCCCATCGTCGGCTGGGCGGAGACGACCTTGTCTTCACCCAGCGAGGCCTTCAGCGCATCGGCGACGCGTCCAGCCAGCACAGGATCGTTGTAGAGCGATGGCGTGCCGTCTGGGCGGACCGTGGTGATCGGCGCTTTGTCTCCGGTGAGGCTGCCGGACTGGGATTCGGCGCGGGCGATTCGGTCGATGCCGGAGAGCAGCTTTTCGCGCGTGGCGTCGGCGAAGGAACGGACGGTGAGCTGCATCTTCACTTCATCAGGAATGATGTTGTTCTTGGCGCCCCCATTGATCACTCCCACAGTTACAACGCCGGCGTCGAGCGGATCAATCTCGCGCGAGATGAGGGTCTGCAGCGACG
>DASYKO010000113.1:0-7747 GCA_035995285.1 Hyphomonadaceae bacterium
GGTATGTCCCCTTCTATGATTGTGAGTCTGAACGCGGACTGTGGCGGTTGTTGTCCATAATTCAGGTTGAACAAATAACTCGAAGCCGTTGTCTTCAGACGTATTTCAGCCTGAATCGGAAGCTATCAGACGCGCGCTCGAAAGACCCGGCGCAACTAATCCACAGCCCCGCTCTTCAGGAATCCGGCAGCCGCGTTGGCGTCGATGCCCCACTCCTTCAGCACCTCCGCCGAATGCTGCCCCGCCTTCGCAGGCTTGCCATTGATCGCTCCCGCCGTACGCGAAAACCGCGGCGCAGGACCCGGCTGCACAATCCCATCCACCATCCGGAAAGTTTGCCGCTCTGCATTGTGAGGATGCTTGGGCGCCTCCTCCATGCTCAGCACGGGCGCCACGCAAGCATCCGTCCCATCGAACACCTTCATCCACTCATCGCGCGACTTCGTCTTCACGACGCTGGCGATCTTCCTCGAATGCTCCGGCCACGCCGCGCGATCCATGCGCTTGGGAAAATCAGACTCGCTCAGCCCTAAGCCCTTGGTGAGCACCTCATGAAACTGCGGCTCGATCGCCCCGATCGCCAGCAATCCCCCGTCCGCACATTCATACGTGTCGTAGAAGTGCGCTCCACCATCCAGTAGGTTGTCATCCCGATTGTCGTTCCACACGCCCGCACTGCGCATCGCATAGAACATCGTCATCAGCGACGCCGCCCCATCGACCATGGCGCAATCGACCACCTGCCCCTTGCCCGACGCCTTCGCCTCGATGATCCCCGCCAGCAATCCGAACGCCAGATACAGCGCCCCCCCGCCATAGTCGCCCACAAGATTGAGCGGCGGCGCCGTCGTCTCCCCCCTCCGCCCCATCGCGCCCAGCGCCCCCGTCAGCGCGATATAGTCGATGTCGTGGCCCGCCATGCTCGACCACGGCCCCGTCTGCCCCCACCCGGTCATGCGCCCATAGACCAGCCTCGCATTCCGCTTCAGCGCCACATCCGGCCCCAGCCCCAGCCGCTCCATCACCCCCGGCCGAAACCCCTCGATCACTGCATCCGCCTTCGACATGATGGAAAGAGCCGCCTCGACGCCATCGGCATGCTTGAGATCGATCGCCACCGATCGCTTCCCCCGCCCCATGATGAAATCCGCCCCCGGCTGCGCCCCCTTGCGGTCGATGCGCACCACATCTGCGCCCAGGTCCGCCATCAGCATCCCGCAGAACGGCGCAGGCCCAATGCCCTGGAACTCCACGATCTTCACATCGACCAGCGGCCCAGACGCCATGACTCATCTCCACTCTGCGGCAGGCACACTCCCCGCCCTGCCCCTAACGTCAAGCCTCCCGTGGCGGCAGGCTTACGATACCGGTTGGCGCTGCTTCGCCGTTGATAGCCGCATGCCTTTCGCGCAACTCTCAGCGCAGGGACGGCGGCGCAGAGAGGCTCACGATGAAGATCAACGAAAAGCGCTGGCAGAAGGTCTACGCGATGAGCTTCGCCAGCGTTTACCCGATGTACGTCAAAAAGGCGGAAGCGAAGGGCCGCACGAAGGCGGAGGTGGACGAAGTCGTCCGCTGGCTCACCGGCTACACGGCCAAGGCGCTAGAAAGCCAGATCAAGAAGAAGGTCAGCTACGAGGACTTCTTCGCCAGCGCGCCCAAGCTCAATCCGAAACGCAATCAGATCACCGGCGTCATCTGCGGCATGCGCGTGGAAGAGATCGAGGAACCGCTAATGCAGAACATCCGCTACATCGACAAGCTCGTTGATGAACTCGCCAAGGGCAGGCCGATGGAAAAGGTCCTTCGCAAGGAACCGGCAAAAGCGGCGAAGTAACCCGCCTCAGCCAATGCTCTGCGCATCATCCACGAGCACGTCCGAACCCGTCACGAACTTCGCGCCGTCCGAGCACAGGAACAGCAGCGCCTCGTCCAGGCTTTTCTCGTCCATGATCCGCCGGCGCGGGCTCTTGCCGATGGTCTTCTGCCCGCCCTCGCCGCTCAACCACTCGTCCGTCAGCTCCGTCGCCACATAACCCGGCGACAGCGCATTCACATTCAATCCATACCGCGCCCACTCCCGCGCCAGCGCCCGCGTCATATGCGCCACCGCCGCCTTCGAGGTGCAGTACGCCGCCACGTTCGGCAGCACATGCCGCGCCCCCATGCTCGCGATATTGACGATCCGCCCGCGCGCCGACTGCTCCGCCCCCGCCTTGATCAACCGCCGCGCCGCTTCCCGAGCCACGCACCACACGGCCGTCACGTTGAGATCCATGATCTTCCGGAACTCCGCGATCGTCTGGTTCAGCGCATTGTCCGAATGCGTCATCCCCGCATTGTTGACGACCGTATCGACCAGCCCAAAGCGCTTCTCCGCCGCATCATAAAGCGCAACAACCGCCGCCTCATCCGTCACATCGCAGCCGACAGCCATCGCCCTGTCAGCGCCCAGCTCCTTCACAAGATCGTCCAGCTTCTCCTTGCGCCGCGCCGCCACGACGACCTTCGCGCCCTCGGCTGCCAGCACCTTTGCAAACTGCCGCCCCAGCCCGCTCGAGGCGCCCGTCACCAGCGCGATACGACCTTCGACACGCTTCACGTACAACTCCTACTTTCTAGCCTGCCTGAACGAACGGTTCTGGCGCGCCTTTATCCCGACCGTCAAACCCGAACGGATACCATCTGAGTGAATGAAATCGCGGATCATCCCTCAGCTTCCCGTGCAGGAATTGCACGAGCTTCCGATGAATGGAACGGCCTCCAACAAGTTGACGCGCAAAGAACGAGGTCTCTTGGGTCTGGATGATCACGCTGGGCCCAGGCTGAGTTACTGCAACGAGAAAGGTCCGCCCTCCGCACGTCGCCGACACGCCCCAGTAGTGTCCCTCTTCAACCTCCGGCGCCGACGTTTCGAATCCTCCCGCCTTGAGCCAATCGGAAAGGATATGCGCAATCGCCTCGCCCCCTACGAACCGTTCGATTTCCGCGTCCGGGACATCCGGTATCTCTACCGGTAGCGTGGTCTGGCATTCAACCGATCGAAAAAACCTTGTGCTCATAGCCGTCCCCAGCCAGTCGCCTCAGAGCAACTCGCTCATGTCCATGAGCAATTGCTTCACCGCGGTCAGCCGATGCGGCGCATCCGGCCACGCGCCGCCCGCCACCAGCTTCATGTCCGGCCGCAGCTTCAGCACGTTCGGACGTTTCTGCACATACGTCACCAGCTTGCCCGTATCCAGCGGCGCATTCGGACGGAAGGCCAGCAGCGCCCCCTTCGGCCCGGCAGAAACCTTCGCCACGCCCAGCCGCTTGCAGAGGATCTTCACCGCAGTGATCTCCAGCAGCTGTTTCGTCTCGTCCGGCAGCGGCCCGAAGCGGTCGATCAGCTCCGCAGCGAACGACTCCCGATCCGCTTCCTCCGTCAGATCGGCCAAGCGGCGATAGAGAGACAGACGCGTCGACAGGTCCTCCACATACCCTTCCGGGATCAGCACCGCCGCGCCTATGTCGATCTGCGGCGACCAATCGTCGGCCACCTCATGCCCATCCAGCGTCTCGCCCGAGCGCAGCGCCTTCACTGCGTCTTCGAGCATCTGCTGGTAAAGCTCCACACCCACTTCCCGGATATGGCCCGACTGCGCCTCACCCAGCAGGTTGCCGCCGCCGCGCATATCCAGATCGTGGCTGGCCAGCATGAAGCCCGCCCCCAGGCTATCGAGCGACTGCAGCACCTTGAGCCGCTTGGCCGCGCCATCCGTCAGCTTCTCTTCCTCCGGCGTCGTTAGATACGCATAAGCCCGCAGCTTCGCCCGCCCGACGCGCCCACGCAGCTGATAAAGCTGCGCCAGCCCGAACATGTCCGCCCGGTGGATCACCAGCGTGTTGGCCCGCGGAATATCGAGACCGCTCTCCACGATCGTTGTCGCCAACAAGACATCCGCCTTGCCGTCGTAGAAATCCTCCATCCGGTCTTCGAGTTCCGTGGCGCCCATCTGGCCATGCGCCGTGAGGAATTTCACCTCCGGCACCTGCTCCCGAAGGAACCGCTCGAGGAACGGCAAGTCCGCCACGCGCGGCGCCACGAAATAGGTCTGCCCGCCGCGATACCTTTCCCGCAGCAGCGCCTCGCGCACCGTCACCGGATCGAACTCGACCACATAGGTTCGCACCGCCAGCCGGTCGATCGGCGGCGTCGCAATGATCGAAAGATCACGGATGCCCGTAAGAGCCATCTGCAGCGTACGCGGAATGGGCGTCGCCGACAGCGTCAGCACATGCACATCCGCCTTCAGCTCCTTCAGCCGCTCCTTGTGCTTCACGCCAAAGCGCTGCTCCTCATCCACCACGATGAGCCCAAGCCGCTTGAAGTTGATTGTCTTGGCGAGCAGCGCGTGCGTGCCGATGACAACGTCGACCTCGCCCGAATTGATCTGGTCCCGCGTCTCGTTCGCCTCTTTCGCAGACACGAAGCGAGACAGCTGCTTCAGCTTGATCGGCCAGCCGGCAAAGCGCTCCGAGAATGTCTGGAAATGCTGCCGCGCCAGCAAGGTCGTAGGCGCAATCACCGCCACCTGCAGCCCGGTCATCGCCACCAGGAACGCCGCCCGCAGAGCCACTTCCGTCTTGCCGAAGCCGACATCGCCGCAGATGAGCCGATCCATAGGCTTGCCGGAATTGAGGTCGGCAACGACATCCTCGATGGCCGAAAGCTGATCGTCCGTCTCTTCATACGGGAAGCGCGCGGAGAATTCGCGGAATACGCCCTCAGACGTATCCGTCTTCGGCGCCCGCTTCATCTCGCGCTCGGCTGCGAGGCGGATGAGTTCATCCGCCATGTCCATGATCTTCTTCTTGGCTCGCGCCTTGCGCGCCTGCCATCCGCCCCCGCCCAGCTTGTCGAGCGCGCCCTCGCCGCTCTCCGCCCCATATCGAGAGATCAGCTCGACGTTCTCGACCGGCAGCAGGATCTTGTCCCCGCCGGCATAGATCAGCTCAAGACAATCATGCGGCGCATCGTGCACCGTGACCGTCTGCAGCCCCTCATACCTGCCCACCCCATGCTCGACGTGAACAATGAGATCGCCTGCAGACAGCGCCGCAGCCTCCGCAATCACCGCCGCCGACGATTTCCGCTTGCGCGGCCGCGCGAGCTTGTCGCCCAGCATGTCCTGTTCGGAGATGACGACCAGATCGTCATCCTCGAACCCACTCTCGACCGCAAACTCGGCCACCGAAACCTGGTTGGTCGCCGTCTCCGCCAGGCTCGCAACCGCCTTGGCGTTCTTGATCCCGTGATCATCGAAGATGCCGGTGAGGCGGCTCGCCGACCCGGTACTCCACGCCGCCACGACAACGCGCTTGCCCGCCTTCTGCCGGTCGCGGATGAACGCCGCCACCGCGTCGAACAAATTGCCAGAAGGATTTGCCCGCTCCGGAGCAAAGCTCCGCCCGGGCCGCGCACGCCCATGCAGCCCTTCGGTCTTCTCCGGCGCATCCTGCGAGGTGAACGTCACCGTCGTCTGGCCGTTCAACGCCTCGCCCAGCTCCTTCGGCGTGAGGTAAAGACCGTCCGGCGGCAGCACGTGATGCACCGTCCCGCCCGCGCTCGAAGTCGATTTGCGGACGTCGAAGTATTCTTCAGCCTGCGCAATGCGCTCGCTCGCCGCCTCCGCCGCTACCGCATCAATGGCCACCAGCGCCTTCGGCCCGAGATAGTCGAACAGCGTCTCAAGTTTTTCATAGAACAGCGGCAACCACTGCTCCACGCCTTGCCGACGAATACGCTCGCGCGCCGATTCATATGTCGGATCGCCGCCCGGCGATCCGAACGCCGAGAGGAAGTTCTTGCGCAGCAGCGTCAGCGCTTCATCCGAAAAATCGATCTCGCTCACCGGCGCGAGCACGATCTCCTTGAGGTTCACCGTCGAGCGCTGCGTCTCCGGATCGAAATAGCGCGCCGTCTCCAGATCCTCGCCGAAGAAGTCCAGCCGCACCGGCTCCACCATCCCCGCCGGGAAGATGTCGACGATCCCCCCCCGGATCGAATACTCGCCCGCCTCTCGCACGGTCGATGCGCGAACATACCCGTTGATGTTCAGATAGGCCTGGATGCGCTGCAGCGGCACGCTCTCGCCCACCCGCGCCACGAAGGCGGCCGCCGACATATGCGAGCGCGGCGGAACACGCTGCACGATCGACGCCGCTGTCGTAACCACCAGCATCGCCGCCTTGCCCGCATTCGCCAGCTTGGCGAGCGAGGCGCAGCGCAGCGCCGCAACACCCGGGCTCGGGCTCACCCGATCATAAGGCAAGCAATCCCACGCCGGCAGCTGCACCACATCCAGCCCCGGCGCAAAGAACCGCGCCGCCGATGCCGCCATCATCGCATGCCGGTCATCCCGCGCGATGTAGAGAGACGCCCCGCCCCGCTTGATCGCCGCCTCGGCAAACAGGCGCACGTCCGCGATGAACGGCGTCTCATAGACCCGAACCGGCTTGGTCTGGCTGGCGATGGCGTCCCAGACACGCATTGGCGCTCACAAAAGAATCGTCCGCCCGTCCGGGCGCCTTTTGAGCGTCCAGACTGACTTGAAGTTCCCGTTATGTGGGCGGGGCATAACGGAAGGACAACACAAGGTCGAGCACTTCCGAGCGGAGATTTTCAGGCGGCTCTCCCCGCCCCATGATCCAGTCATGGACATGCTGGTCCGGAATGTTCAGCACAGCCTCGAATTCATCCAGCTGGCGAGTATCCAGCCGCGCCAGATGCGCGTCGGTGAATTGCTGCATGTAGAGGTCAAGCTCGCGAAACCCCCTGCGTTGCGCGCGAAACAACAGCTTGCGGCGGCGTGTCTCGATATCCTCGCTCACAGCTTCACCCCCATCTCTCCCAGTATCCACCGCAGCGCCTCCGCATTCCCCCGAGCATCATCCAGCGGATTGTGGGTATGATCCGTCTCCCGCCGCTTCTTCCACGCGCTGGTCGTCAGCGGTTCCCCTCGCCGCCCTGCATCCAGATCCCCGATCCGCCGCATGCTGAACCCGGCCGGGTTGTGTCCGACGAACCTGTGGCAATACCAGTTCCAGTACTGCCAGTCGAAAGCCGGATTGTCCGACCAGAACACCGCCCGCTTGCCCTCCGTGCGCTGCTCCAGCCACGCCACCGCGTCCCGCATCACGCCCTCCGGCTCGCGCCAGCCCTTCTGCGTCTCGAACGAGATACCCGTCACCTCCCGCGCGCCGGGATCGCCTGCATGGTCGAGGATAGGCGCGACCTCTCCGAGATAGCCCTGCGCCGGATCGGCGACGGACACGAGCCCGAACGAGATCATGTTGAACAGCCCCGGCGCAGGCCCATCGGCCTCGACGTCCAGGACGAAATGAGATTTCCAGATAGACATGGGTTGCCGTTTACGCCGGTCCGGCCAAGGTTGAAAGGCTGGAGGGCATGGCTATCGTGCCGAGCGGAACGGCTGGGGCGGGCGCCATGACATCCTTCGAATTCTTCACCGTCCTTCTCTCCTTCGTCGTCTCGATCGGCGTTGCCCACCTGCTGCAGACCGTCGCCCGCCTCATCCAGGAGCACGACCGCGTCCGCTTTTCGCTCACCTGGGCCCTCTGGGCCGGCGCGATCTTCAACCTCCAGATCACCTACTGGCTCAGATCCTGGATGTACCACGAGCACTTCACGCTCCGCACCGAGACCTCCGTCCCGCCCCTCGTCCTCGCCATCATCGCCTTCCTG
>DASYKO010000114.1:0-2905 GCA_035995285.1 Hyphomonadaceae bacterium
CGGCGTGCAGATGCTGGTGATCGACGAAGCCGATCGCATGCTCGACATGGGCTTCATCCCCGACATCGAAAAGATCTGCAGCCTCCTGCCCAAGACGCGCCAGACGCTGCTGTTCTCCGCCACCATGCCGCCGGAGATCACAAGGCTGGCCAAGCAGTTCCAGAAAGAGCCGGTGCGGATCGAGGTCTCGAAGCCCGCCACCGCAGCCACGACGATCACGCAATACGTCACCCACTGCCCCTCGAACGAGGATACGATCAAGCGCGCTGTCCTGCGCACCATCGTCGCCGCGCGCCTGACCGACCGGGCCATTGTGTTCTGCAACCGCAAGCGCGAAGTCGATGTCGTCGCCAAATCGCTGGCCAGCCACGGCTTCGACGCCGCGCCGATCCACGGTGATCTTCCGCAGAGCGTGCGCACAGCGACGCTCGACAAGTTCCGCAACAGCGAGCTGAAGCTTCTCGTCGCGTCCGATGTCGCCGCCCGCGGCCTCGACATTCCGGAAGTCAGCCAGGTCTTCAACTACGCCCCGCCGCCCAATTCCGACGACTACGTCCACCGCATCGGCCGCACTGGCCGCGCCGGACGTTCCGGCGAGAGCTTCACCATAGTCTCGCCGGGCGATGCCCGCCTGTGGGAAGCCGTGCTCAAGCGCATCGGCCGGGATGTCGAACCGTTCAACCCCGAAGGCCTCGAAGACGCCGTCGGCGAAGCCAAAAGCCGGGGCCCAGCGCCCAGGCGCGACCGCTTTGAAAAAGGCGGACGCGGCGGTGGCAGTAGCGGCAAAGGCCGTGGCCGCGGCAGAGGCGGCGATCGCGAAGACCGCGGCGAGCGCAGCGAAGCTGCCCGTGAGCCGATAAACGAAGTGCGCGCCGAACAACCGCGCGAAGAAGCCCCGATCCAGGCCCCCAGCTTCATCCCGGCCCTGCCGGTAGACCTCGCCCCCGAACCCGCCACCGCGCGCGACGACCAGCCCGCCCGCGAAGGCGGCCGCCGCCGCAGAGACCGTGACCGCGGTGGAGAACGCAGCGAGAGCAGCGGCGGAGACCGCAACGGCGGCAACACCCGCAACAGCGGCGGACGCGGCGAGCGCAACGACCGCGGCGGCGGCCGCAACCGCCGCGGCGAACGCGAACCGGGCGACCCCTCCGGTCCCGACGAGAAATTCAAAGGCATGGGCGACCACGTCCCCGCCTTCCTCCTGCGTCAGCTCAACCCGCGCGACTGATCCGGGACCGCCGAGCGCCCGCCCGGCAGGTCGCGCGCGAGCGCTGTAGCTCTCACACCACCGCTGTCATTCCGGAAACGCCGCAGGCGTTATCCGGAACCCAGTAGCCGCATCCGCGCCTGTCTCAATGCGCCTGTTGCAACACCACCAACGCCGCCCCTGGGTTCCGGGTCTGCGCAGCTGCGCTGCTCCGCCCGGAATGACAGCGGTTGAGGACCATACTGGTGGTGAGTTTTCGAAAACCTCAGACGGTTATGGCGGCGCCGCCCCATCGTTTCCCGAGCATTTTTTACAAAATGAAGAATCTTCCGGTTTTCAAACTGTGTGTCGAAAAACCTGTGAGATACTTCTGCCCATGACACGGCACAAAGCCACGCAAACTGGACTAGGAAACCCTTCGCCTCTTGATCACTGGATCAATGCGCTGCTGCGCGTCTTTGCGATGCTCGTGTCCCACGCTGCTCATCTCTGCTCGATGCGCCTCATCCGTCTTTCCGCTGAATGCCACAGCGACGCGACGCCGGAGGCTCTGCCCTGCAAGGAGAGCGGCAAGCTCAAGGAAACAACTCAGGCTGCTGAATGCAGCCACACTCGGCGCACAAGCGCCTCCTCCTCCCTCGCTCACGCGAAGGCCAACGAAAGCCATGTTGGCAGAGAAGCCCTCATGGTGAGCAGCGTGGCGATAGCCACGCGCCCGTCGAACCACGAGGGCGGGCTCACAGTCCTCTCCGCGAGTCATCCTCGGGCTCGTCCCGAGGATCTCGGGTCTCGCAGCGGAGGAACTCTCTCGAATTCCCACGATCCAACAACCGAGATTCCCGGGATGCGCTTCGCTTACCCGAGAATGACCCGTTGTGGGTTCAGTTGGGGAACAACCTAGGCCCGCGCACCTAACTAAGCCCGGCCGCCCCCATGTTTGACATCGCTCCGAAGCCCCGCTTCCGGAGCCACAGCCACGTGCCCACCTAGGCCGCATAAACAAATAAGGCGTCGCCTCGGCCCCGACCGCGCCGGAAAACCTCCAAAACCCCAAAACCTAAGCAAACCGGACCGTGCGGTAACTGTTCCGTTAAGGGAAATCCTGCGATTTTAGGTAATCCGTAACCGCTTCTGTTCACAGTTCCGGGAGGATGCTGGGTGCATGAACGCAGCCCATCCAAAGGGGCGTGAGATGTTGAACAACCAGCTGCTCGGAGCTGAGGGTCAGGTGCTGGGGCACCGGACCGTCGACGAGATGGGCAAGCATGAGCTGCCCGTCAGCCCGCAGAACTACGAAGTCTGGCTCACCTATTTCACGCACTCGTCTCCAGACCTGCGCCAGGCGATCGACAAGATGGTCGCCGCCGGCAAGAAATTCTCCGGCATCGAGATGGAAGAGCTCTACGAGCGCTTCTTCTCGACCACGCACCTGTCGACCCAGGTCATGGAAACCGGATCGCGGATCGCGCACGAGATCGCCGACGCCCTCGACGCCCTCAAGAAAGCCGGCGCCACGACCGAACGCTACGGCGCCACCCTGAACGTCGCCGCCGACTCGCTGCAGAACTCCGCCATCGATGGCGATGCGCTGAAGCGCCTGATCAACGTCCTCGCCTCGGCCACGACCGAGATGTCGAAGCAGAATTCCCAGCTCTCCGGCAAGCTCGCGCAATCCTCCGTCGAAATGGAAAAGCTGCG
>DASYKO010000115.1:0-5435 GCA_035995285.1 Hyphomonadaceae bacterium
TCTTTTCCGCATACGGGAGAGCTGAGTTGACCCCGTCACAGTCCCTCTGAGGACTCGGGGGGCTCCACGCTCGATACGCATCGCCTCCGCGCCGTTGAACATCGCGACTGCCCTCCATGCGGAGGCGACAGGTGCATTATCCCTCAGCTTTAGAGCATGCTGGGGAGATTATTTTTCTCACCACCAGTATGCGACTCTGTGAAGTGAACGGATTCAATGCGTTGGGTGTGGTCGACCGTCTGAAATGTCCCCGCATACTGGTAGTGAAGAATCCCGTTCTTGAGGGTTGAGAGAGTGAACCAGCCGCCGGTGAGGACGCCCCTCGTGGTTCGATCCTTCGACAGGCTCAGGATAAAACTGGCGCACGCTTCCGCGTGCTGCTCACCATGAGGGGCCCGGGCTTTGGTGGTTGTCCTGGTTGAAAGGAAGTAGGCTGGCTGCTCGGAGGGGATCATGGTGCAGCTGCGCATAACGCCGCTCTACTGCGTGGCGTTCTACTTCCTGATCATGCTGCACGGCTCGATGCACGAACTCGTGCATCACTTCACGGCGTTTGCGGTGTGTGGCGAGTGGGGGACGAAATCGTTCAACTCGTTCCGCGCCGCCTGCAGCACGCAGCCCTGGATCTGGCTCTCGACCTATGCGGGGCCGATCTACAGCTATGCGATGATGTGGCTCGGCGGCTATTGGCTGATGCGAGGGGCTACCCCGCTCACGCGCCAGCTCGGATTTGCGACGATCTTTGCACAGCTGCCGTTGCAGCGCATCACCGGGCCGATCCTGTCGTGGAACGACGAATGGTTCGCCACGCGGCATCTGTTTGAGCCGTCGAAGCCATTGCGCTGGGGGCTGTTTCTTCTGCTTGTCGTCATCGCGGCGCCGCCGCTGGCGCGCGCCTGGTTCGCGATCCAGAACAAGGGACGCGTTCTCTGGTTCGCCCTCTACTTCTGCTTCCTGCCGCTCATCCTCTTTGCGCCGGCCCTGATCGGGCTTGAGTATCTCATGGTCACGCGTGGCGTGCTCAATCAGCAGATCATCGGCATCGGGTTGCTGTTCATCGTCAACGAGGTTGTGACGATTGTGGGGTTCGCGCTGACGCAGCGCTATCTCGATCCTGATCGGGAGCGGCGGGCGAACGGAGCGGCGGGAGAGGCGCTCTCTTCCGCGCGCGGAAGCGCGAGAGGCGCCAACGACCCCGCCGATTGAGATGAGAGGGCGGTGGTGCATTGGCCAGTTGGCGCGCTGCTGAGAGAATGAACCTGCCGTCTGTGAGGACGCCCCTCGTGGTTCGACGGGCGCCATCGCAGACTTCGTCCGCGATGGCTGCTCACCATGAGGGGCTTAGGTCTGGCGGTGGGTTAGGCTTGGAAAAACAAGAAGCCCTCATGGTGAGCAGCTTGCGCTGCGCAGCTGCGCAAGCGCCCGTCGAACCACGAGGGCGGGCTCACCGGCGGATCGTTCACTCGGCCCGCGGGCGCTTGCGGCAGCGGGCGAGGTCGGGAAGCGCCGACCAGTCGCCGCGGATCACGGCTTCCTTCTTGGCGCGCGACCATTTCTTCATCTGCTGTTCGGTGATGATGGCATCCTGGATACACGGGAAGGTCTGCGACCACATGAGTTCGACAGGGCGGCGCTTGTAGGTCCAGGCGCTGGGATAGGTTCCGTGGTTGTGCTCGCTGACGCGCGTCTCGATGTCGTCGCCGCGATAGCTGCCGACGTAGTAGTGGCCGTCAGAGCATCTGAGGATGTAGACCCAGGCTTTCATGCTTCCCCCAACGTCGTGGACGTTGCCACAACGCTGTTGCGCTGTCAGTGGGCGTCGCCCCTCGTGGTTCGACGGGCGCACGCTTCGCGTGCTGCTCACCATGAGGGGCTTGGGGTTGAGCGGTTGGTTTGAGCTCGGAAAACAAGAAGCCCTCATGGTGAGCAGCCGCCGTCAGGTGGCGTCCGTCGAACCACGAGGGCGGGCTCACAGGCGGTAGACTTGACCCGCCATGCGCTTCGCCCTACCCCGCCCACCTCAACTCGACCCACACGCGGTTCGATCCCGCGATGGCGCCTGGAGAACGACACATGTCCCGCAAAAAAAAGGGCGAGCCGGTGACGGGCTGGCTGGTGCTCGACAAGCCGGAGGGCGTGACGTCGACGCAGGCGGTGGGGATATGCCGGCGGGTGTTCAATGCGCAGAAGGCGGGGCATGGGGGCACGCTGGATCCGCTGGCTTCGGGGATTCTGCCGATCGCGTTCGGGGAGGCGACCAAGACGGTCGGATACGTGATGGAGGCGGACAAGGATTACGTCTTCACGATTGTCTGGGGGTCATCGACCACGACGCAGGACCGCGAGGGCGCAGTGATGGCGACATCCGACGTGCGCCCTGCCCGCAACGACATCATCGAAAAGCTCGCGGCGTTCGTCGGCGAGATCGACCAGGTCCCGCCGCAGTACTCGGCCATCAAGGTGAATGGCGAGCGGGCCTATGACCTTGCCCGGGAGGGAGAGACGGTCGAGCTGGCCGCGCGCAAGGTCATCGTGCACGAGGCGCGGCTGGAGGATTGCCCCTCGCCGGATGAGGCGATCTTCTTCGTCCGCTGCGGAAAAGGGTTTTATATCAGGGCTCTGGTGCGGGATCTGGCTGCCGCGCTGGGGGCCGAAGGGCACGTTGGAGCGCTGCGCCGGACCCGGGTCGGGCAGTTTTCCGCGGACGCGGCAATTCAGCTTTCCATCCTGGAGCAAATGAGCGATAAGGCCGCGCTGGACGAAAGCCTAGTTCCCCTCGAGACCGCGCTGGACGACATCCCGGCGCTGGCCATCACCGGGGAAGAGGCGTCCAGGCTCAGGCAAGGTCGCGAGATCGTCCTGTTGCCCCACCAGGTAGAGGCGTTTCGGGAGATGCGCCGTCCCCGCACTGTTAGCGGAGAGGACGCATCCCGCATTTGCCTCGCTCTTGAACGCAAGGGGCAAGAGGATTTCGCGGTGGCTCTGGGTGAAGTCCGGGCCGGAAGATTCCTTCCGGTTCGCGTGTTCAACCAGGATTAGAGCTCGGCTCTAGTCACATCCTTAGGAGACCCCGATGTCGATCACGCCGGAGGCGAAAGCCGCCCTGATCAAGAAGCATGCCCGTAATGAGGGCGACACTGGAAGCCCGGAAGTGCAGGTCGCGATCCTGTCTTACCGGATCAACTTCCTCACCGACCACTTCAAGGAACACAAGAAAGACAACCACTCGCGCCGCGGACTCCTGAAAATGGTGTCGCAGCGCAGGCGTCTGCTCGACTATCTCAAGTCGCGCGACGAGGGCCGATATCAGGCCATTCTGAAAGAGCTGGACCTCCGCCGCTAGGGCCGGGTCCCAAATTCCCGCCGGCCCACCGGGGCCGGCGGTTTTCGTATGCAGGAAAGAGCAAAACGAGATGTTTGACATTAAACGCGTGACGATCGACTGGGCGGGCCGTCCGCTCACGCTGGAGACTGGCCGCATGGCGCGGCAGGCCGATGGCGCAGTGCTGGCGACCTATGGCGAGACGACCGTGCTCGCGACCGTCGTCTACGCAAGAACGCCGAAGCCGGGGCAGGACTTCTTCCCGCTGACGGTCGACTATCAGGAAAAATATTACGCGGCTGGCCGCGTTCCCGGCGGATACTTCAAGCGCGAAGGCCGTCCGACCGAGAAGGAGACGCTGGTCTCCCGCCTCACCGACCGCCCGATCCGCCCCTTGTTCGCTGACGGCTTCAAGAACGAAGTGCAGGTGATCGTGACGGTGCTCTCCTATGACCAGGAGAACGATCCCGATGTGGTCGGCATGGTTGCGGCGTCTGCCGCTCTGACGATCTCCGGCGTGCCGTTCAACGGCCCGATCGGCGCTTGCCGCGTCGGTTACAAGGACGGCGCCTACATCATCAACCCGACCGCCGCCGAGATGGAAGACTTCCAGCTCGACCTCATCATGGCGGGCACTCAGGATGCGGTGATGATGGTGGAATCCGAAGCCAAGGAGCTTTCGGAAGACATCATGCTCGGCGCCGTGATGGCCGGCCACAAGGCCGCCCGCGATGCGATCGGGGCGATCATCAGCCTTGCCGAGAAATCAGCGAAGGAGCCGTTCGAGTTCACCCCGGCCGACCGCTCGAAAGAGCTGAAGTCGATCCAGGATCTCGTGGGTTCGGACATCGCCGCCGCCTACAAGATCAAGGACAAGGGCGAGCGTCACGACGCCGTGGGTGAAGCACGCAAGAAGGCGGCTGAAAAGCTCGTCGTCAGCGAAGCCAACCCGACCGGCGTCGATGCGCTGGTGTTCAAGGAAGTGTTCAAGGAAGCCGAGGCGAAAGTCGTCCGCGGAGACATCATCCGCACCAAGAAGCGGATCGATGGCCGCTCGCTCGACCAGGTTCGTCCGATCGTGGCGCAGGTCTCTGTCCTGCCGCGCACGCACGGCTCAGCGTTGTTCACTCGTGGTGAAACTCAGGCGCTTTGCGTCGCGACGCTCGGCACGGCGGAAGACGAACAGTATATCGATGGGCTGGAAGGCACGAAGAAGGAGAAATTCCTTCTCCACTACAACTTCCCTCCCTTCTCGGTCGGCGAGACCGGACGTCTGGGCGGCCCGCGCCGCCGCGACATCGGCCATGGCAAGCTTGCCTGGCGTGCGGTGAAGGCTGTTCTCCCCAAAGGAGACGACTTCCCCTACACGCTGCGCATCGTCTCCGAAGTGCTCGAGTCCAACGGCTCGTCCTCGATGGCGACGGTTTGCGGCGCTTCGCTGGCGATGATGGACGCCGGCGTTCCGATCACGCGCCCGGTTTCGGGCATCGCGATGGGCCTGATCAAGGACGATGACGGCATCGCCGTGCTCTCCGACATCCTCGGCGACGAGGATCACCTCGGCGACATGGACTTCAAGGTGGCCGGAACGGAAGTCGGCATCACGTCGCTGCAGATGGACATCAAGATCGAGGGCATCACGTCCGACATCATGAAGACCGCGCTCGCCCAGGCGAACGCCGGCCGCATGCACATCCTCGGCGAAATGAGCAAGGCGCTTACGGGCGCGCGCGACACGGTGTCGGATACGGCGCCGAAGATGATCTCGATGAAGATCCCGGTCGACAAGATCCGGGACGTCATCGGCACGGGCGGCAAGGTGATCCGCGAGATCGTCGAGAAGACCGGCGCCAAGATCAATGTCGAGGACGACGGCACGGTGAAGATCGCCGCTGTCGAGAAGGAAAGCCTCGAGGCCGCGCAAAAATGGATCCACAGCCTGACGGCGGAAGCCGAAGTCGGCAAGATCTATGAAGGCAAGGTCGTGAAGGTGATGGAGTTCGGCGCGTTCGTGAACTTCTTCGGCGCCAAGGACGGCCTCGTGCACGTCAGCCAGATGGCCGCCGAGCGCGTGAACTCGCCGAGCGACGTCGTCAAAGAGGGCGACACCGTG
>DASYKO010000116.1:0-15798 GCA_035995285.1 Hyphomonadaceae bacterium
GCTGATGAATTTCTATGAGCTCACGGGAGACACGTCCTATCTCGCGCGCGTAGGCGAGGCGCTGGACTGGCTGGATTCGGTGAAACTGCCGGCCGGCGTCGCCAACGCCCAGCGCACGCACCCCACCTTCATCGAGGTCGGGACGAACAAGCCGCTCTACGTCCACCGCCGCGGATCGAACGTCGTCAACGGCGCCTACTATGTTGCGGACCAGCTCGAAGGCTCGATCGTCCACTACTCGCCCACGCGCGTCGTGCGCACGCAGCAATTGCGAGACCGGCTGGCGAAGCTGCAGGCCAAGTCGCCGGAAGAGGCTTCGAAGAATTCCCCGCTGAAGGCGAAACAGCCACTGCCACGCTTCTTCACCACGCAGAATATCGAGGTGTCGGACCTCAACTCCAACCGCGGCGCCAACGATGGCGACGCGCCGACAGAGGACAAGATTGCGAAGCTGCTCGGCGAACTCAATGGCCAAGGCTACTGGCCGACCCAGATCGTGGCGACCAGCAATCCCTACAAGGGACAACCCGCACCGACCAAGCCTCCACAGGGCGAGCCCTATGCGATGACGAGAGTGGGCGATGCCACAGACACATCGCCCTTCATCTCCGACAACCCGCCGGTCGGGATTTCGGTCGGAACCTACATCCAGAACATGGCGCTGCTGAGCCAGTACGTCTCGGCCTAGGCCGCTTTCAGCAGGCCCTCTGCCTGCATGGCCGCCTTCACCGCCGGGCGCGCGGCGACGCGCTCCTGGAAGGCCAGCACGTTCGGAAATTTCGACAGGTCAACGCCCGTATTCCCCGCCCAGCGGCTCACCGTGAAGAGATAGGCATCCGCCGTCGCGAAATTCTGCCCCGTCAGGTAAGGCCGCCCGTCGGACAGCAGCTTCTCGATCAGTTCATATCGCTTGGCCAGCTTCTCGCGGATCTGCGCTTTCACCTCGTCGGGATAGCCGGAGAACAACGAGCCATAGGCCTTGTGGATTTCGGTCGACACGAAAACGGAAAGCTCGTCCAGCTTCAGCCGCTCCTTCGTGCCCAGAGCTGGGGCCAGCTTCGCAGCAGGGTTCAGCCCCGCGACATATCCATGCAGCACCACATTCTCGGTCAGCACGTCGCCCGGTGCGATCTCCAGCGCGGGCACATAGCCCTTGGGATTGATCGCCATGAAGTCGGCGCCGCTCTCCGTCTTCTTGTCGCGGCCGACCTTTTCGATCTCGAATGTCTGTCCCGCTTCACGCAAAAGGATGTGGGTCGCAAGGGAGCATGCGCCGGGCATGATGTAGAGTTTCATCGGGAGGAACTCCGTCTTAGGTTGAACACGTCAGCTGGTAGGGGTTGTGAGATCCGCCATCAGGCTGGCGACATCGCGATGCTTGAGCAGAGGCGCCCCCTGGCCGGCATAAAGGGCGAGGAAATCGGTGCGGCCCTGCGCCGCCGCCGCCCTGCGCAACGGCGAGGTGAACCAGACCTCGATCGGGAAGGGCGGCAGCTTGTCGGCCACCGGGGTCAGCGCCTCGATCAGCCGGTTCGGGATGCCGCGCGCCAGACGTCCGGAATAGGTGCGTGTCAGCATGGTACGCTGCGCTGGCTCGCCGAACAGAGCGTCGCGATGCTCCTGCGTCGTGCCGGATTCCGTGCACGCCAGGAATGCCGTGCCGAGCTGCGCCGCCGATGCGCCAAGGTCGAGCGCCGCCTGGATGCCCGCGCGATCCACAATGCCGCCCGCCGCGATCACCGGCTTCTTGATCCTTGCTGCAACCAGCCGCGTGAGCGTCAGCGTGCCCATCAGGCTGTCTTCCGCACGGCCCAGGAAGGATGGTCTGTGGCCGGCCGCCTCGAACCCTGTCGCCAGAATCACGTCAACGCCGGCCGCCTCCATCGCCTTCGCTTCGGCGAGCGTCGTCACCGCGCCGATCGTGACAATGCCGCGCCTGCTGCACTCGGCGAGAATGGACGGCTTGGGAATACCGAAGACAAAGCTGAACGCCGCAGGCCGCGCTTCCAGCACCGCGTCCATCTGCGCGTCGAAATCGTGAAAGTAGCGCGCAGGCGGTACAGGCTTGTCGAGGCCCAATTCCGCGAACAGGGGGGCGAATATCTTCCAGGCCGCATCGAACTGCTCCGGCGTCAGGCGGTCGCCGCCCGCATCATGGTTCGAGACCCACAGGTTGAGCGCGAACGGTCGGTCGCTCAGCGCCCGGATATCGCGCGCAACGCTTTCGATCTCGGATGGAGAGAAAGTGTAGGCGCCGAACGAGCCGAGCCCGCCGGCCTTCCCAACCGAGGCCACGAGCTGCGCCGTCGAAATCCCGCCGCCGAACGGCCCCTGCACGATCGGGTGGGCGAGGCCCAGCCGGCTCGTCACTTCGTTGCCTGAGTTTCTTGGGTTGGACTTTGTGGCGCTCACGGACATGACGTCCTCCTTGCGCAAGGAGTTAGGTTGCGCGATTACTTTTGGAAACTACCTGTCAGGATGTTAGTCCGAGAAACGCCTTACCGCCAGGAAACCCGGCTGCGGGCCGGGGCCAGACTACGGGGTCAGGACTAAAGGGGAAAGCCATGCCGCTGAAGATGCGCAAGAGCACGGTGCCGCCCGCGCACGGAGAAGACGACTTCCGTTGCCCGATCGGAACCTGCATGGAGCTGATCGGCGGGGCGTGGACGCCCAATGTGATCTGGTACCTCTCCGGCGGGCCGCGCCGCTTCTCGGAACTGCAGGCCGACATGAAGCCGGTTTCGGCCAAGGTCCTGTCCACGCGGCTGAAGGAACTCGAAGAAAAAGGCGTGATCACCCGCAAGGTGATGAGCACGTCTCCGCCCTCGGTCGAATACAACCTCACCGAACTGGGCCGCGAACTTGTCCCGGCTATCGACGCAATCGCCCGCGTCGGCCACAAGCTCAAGAAGGAAACCGCCCGCCGCAAGATGGCCGCGGTGCGCTAGGCAGCAGAGCATGAGCTACCAGAATCGCGTCGACCCGTTCTCGAACATCGTGGCGCACCCGGCGCGCGGCATGTTCACCGGCAACCGCGGCACACTGCACGGCGCGAACGGCCAGCTGGGCAAGGCGCGCTGGATAGGCAAGAGGTGGATCATCTGCCTGCTGGATTTTGATGGGCGCCGCAAGCAGGTGATGAAGGCTGGCGAGTACACCAATCTTTTCTTTCTCGATGAAGCAACAGCACTGGCGGCCGGCCATCGGCCTTGCTTCGAATGCCGCCGCGCTGATGCAAAGGCCTATTGCGCGGCCATAGAGCGCGTGACCGGAAAGCGGCCAAGCGCAGCTGATCTGGACAAGGATATCTTCGGCGAAGTTGGCCCATCTCTGCGCTCCGGCAAACGCGAAGACGTCGATGCAAGCAGTCTTCCCGCATGCGCAATGGCGGCGAGCGAAGGAGACGCGTGGCTGGTGACGGATCGCGGAATGCGCCGCTGGAGCTTTGACGGATATGGCCCGGAAGAACCATTCTCCTCGGCGCCGGTGCAGCGGCTCACTCCGGCCCTGTCGGTTGCAGCCCTGCGCGGCGGCTACCGGCCGGCGCTAGCCGCGATGCTTGCCGGGGCTTGATCCGGTCCAGCGCTTGAAGGCGCGGGAGAACGCTGCCGGGTCAGAAAAGCCGACGAGATAGGCCGTCTCGTTCACCGAGAGCTTGCGGTCGTTGAGACAATGCAGCGCCACGCGCCGGCGCAGCTCGTCCAGCGCCTGCTCGTAGGTAACGCCTTCATCCTTCAGTTTGCGGTAAAGCGTCTGGCGGCTGACGCCCATTTTCGCAGCGATGTCCTCGATGCCTGTCTCGCCGGTGGGGAGCCTGGGAAGCAGGATGGCCTCTACCTGCGCGCGTACCGTGCGTGACGCCTCCAGCTCCTTCAGCAGCCCCTCGGCATGCCCGCGCAGGATGGTCCCGAGATACTGGTCTTCGCGTGCAACGCGGTATTCCGTCCATTCAGGCTCGACCTGCATGGCGTTCCAGTCCTTGCCGAACTCGACAGGCGCCGCGAACACGCGCTCATACTCCTGCCAGTGCTCCGGCCGCGGGTGCGTGACCTGCACCAGCTTCACCATCGGCTTGTTGGAATCGTGCCCGAACTCCCGCGTATGGCAGATCAGCTGGGCAAACGCGGATTCGGTAAGCTCCGGAAACGCGTTCGCATTCAGCCTCGTGTCGACAATCCACGTCGCGCCATCTCGATCGATCTTCTGGAACCGGTAGTCGCCGGAGTTTTCCGTTTCGACCACAAGCCGCACAAAGCGGTTGAGCTGAACAAACGCCTCCGACATGGTTTCCGAAGCGCGCCCGATCTGGCCGATGATCGACACACGCGCGATGTTGATCGCCTCGCCAAAGTGAAGTGCGAGCGCAGGGTCGCCCGACAGCGCTATGCCCCCACGCATCAGGTCGACATACTTCGCCATGGGCACGCGCCCATCCTGGTCGGCCAGCTCTTCCGCGCTGAGCCCGGCCTTCTCCATGAGCGCCAGGCGGTCGGCGCCTTTCCTCACGGCGAATTCGAGAAGACCGCGCGCAAAGCCTGCGCCCACTGTCGGACCTGCCGGCCTGGCGGCGCCGGAGGCTTCGGGCGAGGGCGTGAGACGTACGGTCATGTTTTTGGAACCCCCGGTCATGTGCCTCCGCGGCAAGTCATGCGTCAATCGAGCCCAACGGCAGATGAACACATAAGGTCACGCCATGCTTCCTCCCCGGATTTTTCAACGCCTCGCCGGCTGCGTAATCGCCATTTCGGTTCTCGCATCGCCATCCTTCGCCCAATCGGCCCCGCAGAATGCCTACACGCCAACCTCGCTTGCCGCCGACCCTGGCCTTCCGCGCACGTCCGACGGCAAGCCGGATTTCCAGGGCGTGGTGTGGGCGACCAACTACTTCCCCGTCTTTGAGCTCAACCCTATGGCGCCTGGCCTCACCGTCACGAAGGAGGAGGGCGACGCGTTCGTGAAGACCATGGTTGGCCAGATGATGAAGAGCCCGTTCTTCAACGTCGATCCCGAAGCAGCCGACATCATTGGTAACACCGATGGCCTGCCACTCGTCCGCGGCGAGCGGCGCACCCGCCTGATTGTGGAGCCGGCCTCGGGGAAACTCCCGCTAACGGAGGAGGGCAGGAAAGCAGCCAAGGCCAACACCATGGACGGGCCGAGCGATGACTACGAACAGCGTCCGGCAGGCGAGCGCTGCCTGGTGCTCGGCGGCAACCCGCCCGCGCATGCCGTGATTTCCTACAACCGGCAGCAATTCGTGCAGACGCCCGGCTATGTCGTGATCCATAGCGAGAATGGCGATGAGGCGCGGATCATTCCGTTCGCATCGGGGTACGGCGGGGCCAGCGCCGCTTCCTGGTATGGCGACAGCATCGCCCGCTGGGAGGGCGATACCTTGGTGATCGAAACGGTGCGCCAGCAGAAGGCGCCGCATGTGCGCGGCCTGCTCACCAATTTCGTGGTCAACGCCGACGCTACAGTGATCGAGCGCTTCACGCGCCTATCGAAGGACGAGTTGCTCTACCAGTTCACCGTGATCGATCCGAAGATCTACTCGGAAGCCTGGCTCGCCGAATATTCCTTCCACGCTTCGTCCTCAGGCATGTTCCCCTCGCCCTGCCACGAGCACAACTACTCCCTGCCCAACATCCTCCTGGCGCAGCGCGTGGCCGATGCGCGGCCAAAGAAGAAGTAGTCCAAAAGCAAACGCCCCAGCCTTTCAGCCGGGGCGTTCTTCAGATCAGTAGTAATGCCTTAGTGGCCGGCGTGCGGGTTCGCGGCCTTCCAGGCCTGGACAGCGGCGAGCGTTTTCTCGACGTGGTCGTTGGCGCCCGGGTTGGTGAACGACACCAGGATCTTGCCTTCCGGCGAGATCACGAACGAGGTGCGGTCGGTCCAGCCTTCCTTCATCTCCGAGGGCACGCCATAGGCTTTCGCCGTCGCGGCGCTTACCGCGCCGATCGGGAACTTGTCGCTGCAGTGCTGGGCCGAGAACTCGATAAGGCGCGGGATGTTATCGGCAGCGTTGACGTATTTGCCATCCGCCGTCTTGGCGCCGCCCGTGACGCCGATCAGCGTCGCGCCCGCGGCCGTGAACTTTTCAGCAGCGGTGGCGAATTGGTGCGTCTCTTCCGTGCAGCCCGGCGTGAACGCAGCCGGGAAGAAGTAGACCACAACGGGGCCCTTCTTCAGCGCATCGGACAGCTTGAAGGTGAAGGTCTTGCCGCCGACAGCAGCGGTGGCGTCGAAGTCAGGCGCCTTCTCGCCAACCGGCAGACCGGCAAAGGCGGCAGGCATTGCAACAGCGGCGGCAACAGCAAACGCGGCCACGGCGAAAAGCTTCTTCATGTCGTGTTTTCTCCCAACAACGGACGCGTGCGTTATCGCCGAAGTTTGCCGTGGCGTCACGGTTTCAAAGCATCACGACAGCGTTTTACTTCCCTGCCGCTCATGAGGATTCGTCTGCCGGCGCATGACTGTCGTGAGGGCAGGGACGCGACTAGCGGGGCGAACGCTCACTTACGTTGTCACGGCTGCCCCGCTGGCTGGCTGGAAGTCGTTGCAAACGCACATGTCGCCCAGATGTACTTTCGGCAATTTACCAGCCCGATTTTGTTTGTTCCCTTTTCGTTCCAGTCGTGATATGCGCGTTTCCCATGCTTACGGGTCTCTCCATCCGGGACTTTGTCCTCGTGCGCTCGCTCGACCTCGAGCTTGAGGATGGATTCTCCGCGCTCACCGGGGAGACAGGGGCGGGCAAATCCATCCTGATGTCGGCGCTGGGGTTCGCGCTGGGATCGCGCGGCGGGCAGGCGCTGATCCGGCCGGGGGCGGATGCGGCAAGTTGCACCGCCAGCTTCGATGTCGGCCCGCGCCATCCGGTCCGCGCCATTCTCTCTGCAAAAGGTATCGAGGCAGGCGAGGAGATCGTCTTCCGCCGTGTAATGCGCCGGGGCGGCGGCGCCCGCGCCTTCCTCAACGACCAGCCGGTCAGCGCCAGCCTCCTGGAAGAAGCAGGCGCCCTCCTGGCCGACATCCACGGCCAGCACGAGGGCCTCGGCCTGCTCAATCCCTCCCGCCACCGCATGCTGCTGGACGCCTACGCCCGCAACGAAGACCTGCTCACCGAAACCGCACGGCTTTGGACCCAGCTTCGCTGCGCACAGGAAGCGCGCGCCGCCCTCGAAGCGCGCATCTCTCGCGCAGCATCCGAGCGGACATGGCTGGAACATTCGCTGGAAGAACTCGACGCGCTCGATCCGGTGGAAGGCGAAACGCAGAGGCTGGCCGTCGATCGCGCCACTATGCAGGCCGGCGAGCGCGTGGCCGAGGCTATCGGCGCAGCCGCCCACGCCCTGACCAAAGCCAATGTCGAAGGCGCTTTCTCCAACGCTTCTCGCGCCATCTCCCGCGCTCTCTCCGCCCCGGGCCTCACAGGCGAAGCCGCAGGCAGCGATCTCGCCATCAAGATGCGCGCCGCCTGCGAATCCCTCGAACGCGCTCTTATCGAGGCAGGCGAGGCCCGCTCCGCCCTCGATGCCGCCGCTCACGCGTGCGAATTCTCTCCAGCCGCGCTGGAAGCCTCCGAAACTCGCCTCTTCGCCCTGCGCGCCGCCGCCCGCAAGCACGATGTCGATCCCGATCAGCTCGCCGCCCTGCGCGCGCGCATGCAGATGCAGCTCGATGAGATCGAACATTCCGACGGCGCTCTCAAGGCGACGATCGAGGCCGAAGCCAGGGCGCAGGCCGCCTATGACGAGGTCTGCGCAAAGCTCACTGCCCGGCGCGAAACCGGCGCCAAGAAACTGGCCAAGGCCGTGGCCGGAGAGCTTGAACCGCTGAAGCTCGGCAAGGCGCGCTTCCGCGTGGCCGTCGCCCCGCGCGAGGATGCCGGGCCGTTCGGGCGCGACGAGATCACCTTCGAGATCGCCACCAATACCGGCGCGGAGTTCGGCCCGCTCAACAAGATCGCCTCGGGCGGAGAGATGGCCCGCTTTGCCCTGGCGGTCAGCGTCTGCCTGGCCGGCTCTTCCCCCGCCGGAACGCTGGTGTTCGACGAGGCCGACATGGGCGTCGGGGGCGCCGTCGCCGCCGCCATCGGCGAACGCCTCGCCCGGCTGGGCCAGGACCGGCAGGTTCTGGCAATCACCCATTCTCCACAGGTCGCAGCCGCCGGCTCGCGCCAGTTGCGGGTGTCCAAGGCGGAAGCCGGCGGGGAAACCGTCACATCCGTCGAGGCGCTGTCCAGCAAGGAACGCAAGGAAGAAATCGCCCGCATGCTCGCCGGGGCGAGCGTCACGAAAGAAGCGCGCGCGGCCGCTGGAAGATTGTTGGCGGGCGCCTAGGCTGCGTTCTATAAACCGGCCATGGCGAAAAAACCTGCAGACGCATCCTCCGGAAAAGCCCCCAAGAAGGGCGCCGCAAAAGGCGATGACACGCCTGTCTCCAAACTCTCGCAGGCGGCAGCCAAGGCCGAACTCAAACGCCTCGGCGATGAAATCCGCGCGGCGGACGAGGCCTATTACCAGGAAGACAGCCCCCACCTCACTGATGCGGACTACGACGCGCTCCGCCTGCGCCTCAAGGAGATCGAGGAAACCTTCCCCGATCTGAAACGCGCCGACAGCCCCAGCGAGACCGTGGGCGCATCGGCCACCGGCGCCTTCGGCAAGGTCACCCACCTCAAGCCCATGCTGTCCCTCGACAACATGTTCACCGACGAGGAAGTCACCGACTTCATCGCTCGCGTCCGCCGCTTCCTCAACCTCAAGGCCGACGAGGAAGTGGCTGTCACCGCCGAGCCCAAGATCGACGGCCTCTCCTGCAGCCTGCACTACGAGGACGGCGAACTCGTGAAAGCCGCCACGCGCGGCGATGGCGCCGTCGGCGAGGATGTCACCGCCAATATCCGCACGCTCAAGGACGTCCCCGAAAAGCTGAAAGGTCGCGGCATCCCCAAACGCATCGAAGTCCGCGGCGAAATCTACATGACCATGGACGACTTCAAGAAACTGCAGGAGCGCGAGGAAAAGGAAGGCCGGAAAGTTCCCGCCAATCCGCGCAACGCCGCCGCCGGAAGTCTCCGCCAGAAGAATCCGGAGATCACCCGCGGCCGCCCGCTTAAATTCTTCGCCTACACCTGGGGCTTCGCGTCCGACGAGTTCGCCAGGACACAGACCGAAGCCGTAGAAAAATTCGCCGCCTGGGGCCTGCCCGTGAACCCGCAGATGAAACGCGCGACCACTGCCGAAGCGCTCCTCAAAGTCTACCACGCCATCGAGGCCAAGCGCGCCTCGCTCGGCTACGACATTGACGGCGTCGTCTACAAGATCGACCGGCTCGACTGGCAGCAACGCCTCGGCTTCGTCTCACGCTCCCCGAGATGGGCGGCCGCCCACAAATTCCCCGCCCAGCAGGCGATGACACAGCTTCTCGGCATCGACATCCAGGTCGGCCGCACAGGCAAGCTCGCGCCCGTAGCGCGGCTGCAGCCGATAACGGTCGGCGGCGTCACCGTCTCAAACGCCACTCTGCACAATGAAGACCAGATCGCGCGGCTGGGCGTGATGATCAATGACTGGGTGGTCATCCAGCGCGCCGGCGATGTCATCCCCCAGGTCGTGAGCGTCGTCGAAGACAAGCGGCCGAAGGATGCGAAGCCCTACAAATTCCCCACCACCTGCCCCTATTGCGGCTCCCAAGCCGTGCGCGGGCAGGGCGATGGCGAGGATGAGGTCGATCGCCGCTGCACCGGCGGCCTGACGTGTCCTGCGCAGGCAGTGGAACGCCTCAAGCACTTCGTGTTCCGCCGCGCCTTCGACATCGAGGGCCTCGGCCAAAAGCAGATCGAGGAATTCTTCGAAGCCGGCGTGATCACGGCGCCCCAGCACATCTTCGCGCTCGAATCCCAGATCAGGAAGGCGGAAAAGCCGCCCCTCGAAGAGTGGGAAGGATACGGCGAGACCTCCGCGAAAAAACTCCTCGACGCCATCGACAAGGCGCGCGTCCAGCCGCTGGACCGTTTCCTCAACGCCCTCGGCATCCGCCACATCGGCGAGACCAATGCGCTGTTGCTGTCGCGCCAGTTCGGAACGTTCGAGGCGCTGCAGGAAGCGGTCGACAAGGCTGCCGACCAACGGCCCAACGATGCGTATCGCCGGCTCGAGGGGGTCGAAGGCGTGGGCCCCGGCGCGCGGGACAAGCTGCTCCAGGCTGCAGGCGATTTACCGGCGAAAGCGCCTGTGTCCGTCACAGATGATCTCGAAGGCGCGTTGGGCAGTATTGCTGGGGTCAACACCAAGACGCGCGCGGCGCTCGCGGCGGAGTATGGCGACTGGGCCACGTTCCGCGCGCAGATGATCTCGGCGGCCAAGGGTGGCCCTGGAGAGGACCTTACGGCGCTTGCCGCCATCAACGGCTTCGGTGAAGTCGCGGCCGAAGCGCTGGTCGATTTCTTCGCCGAGAAGCACAACCGCGACGTCGTGCGGGCGCTGGTGAAGGCGGTCGAGATCACCCCGCACAAACAGGCCGACACGTCAGGCAGCAAGGTGGCCGGCCTCACCGTCGTCTTCACCGGCACGCTGGAAAAGATGACGCGCGACGAGGCCAAGCAGCAGGCGACGGATCTGGGCGCGAAAGTCTCGGGCTCGGTGTCGAAGAAGACCGACATGGTGATCGCCGGCCCCGGCGCAGGCTCGAAGTTGGCAGAGGCAGAAAAGCTCGGCGTGAAGGTGCTCTCGGAAGATGAGTGGCTGAAGCTGATCGGGAAGGGATAAATGCCTGCGACCTCGCTGATTGGGTCAGCAAGGCGTGGGTGGGCGTGATGCCGTAGGCTGCATGCAGGCCGGAGGCCGGCAGGCGCCATGCAGCGAGCACCGGCGCACGTGGCATGGTGCATTGCGTTGCGCTTCATGCACCCTACGGGTGCGGCGCGTGCGTTGGGGACTTGGGCCGTCGAGAGACCCCCTCCCGCCTTCGCTGCACTATGGCGCGGCAAGCCGTCCAAGCAGCCGTTCTGCGACAGGGAGAGGCAAATCCCGCGCTCGATGGAATCGCCGCGAAGATCGCGGAGCGGGTCGTTGGATCTGCACTCGGTCTCGCGCTTCCAGCGCCAGGCCATGCGGATGGCGAGGCGGCGGGCGTGCTGCAGTTTGTAGCTGCAGTTGAGATAGAGCCAGCGGATGTGGCGAGGGCTCTTCAGCTTCGGCCGATAGAAGTTCTCGACGGGGCATGGGATGCGCGGCAGGCCAGCCAGCCTGCGGGCGGTCTTGTAGATCGCACGGGTGATGTGGGCGTCGGCTTTGAAGAGGTCGCGCTCGACGGCGTCGACATCGTCCTTGGTCTGCAGGCGCTTTGGATCGAGAGCTGGCAGGGCGACGAGAAGCAGGAAGAAGCGGGACCACAGCTCCGCCACTCGCTCGAGAATGGCGAGGATGCGGTTCTTGAAGCTGTGATGGCGCTGGCGCATCGGGGTCCTTTCGCGGCCAGTATCTCACGGGTTGGGGGACCTACAGTTTGAGAGCGCTGATGTGATGTCGATTGTGGAATTTGCTGAGGAAACAGCGCGGGTGGACTCGCCATAACGGTGGTGAGTTTTCGAAAAGTCACCACCAGTATGGGCCTCAACCGATGTCATTCCGGAAGCTGTGGCTTGTCGCGCCGAAGCGCAGCGAAGGCGGAAGCAGCTATCCAGAACCCAGGGCGACGTTCGCGGGTGTTTCGGCGAGTGCTGTTGAGACGGGCGTGCTCTTGGCTACTGGGTTCCGGGTCTGCGCTTCGCTACGCCCGGAATGACAGCGGTGAGATGATCGTCGTTGACGTTGAGCAGCCCTCCAAAAGCAAACGGCCCGCTCTTCCAAGCGGGCCGCTGCATCTGTCGCTGACGTCAGAGCCTACTTCTTCGGCTTCAGCGCCACCAGCACGTTGCCGCCGGTCTGGCCGAAGGAGGCGTAGCCGGCGCCCACCAGGATCGTGCCGTTGCCCACCGAGATCGCGTGGCTGTCGAGCGAGCCGCCCTTGCCGGCAACGCCGTTCACCGTCTTCTGCGGCCCGATGAAATCGAACTGCTTGATGATCTTGCCCGTCGCGCTGTCGAACACGAAGAACTTGCCATCGAGCGTGCCGGCGAGAACCGTGCCGTCGACCACAACCGGCGCGACCGAGAAGCCGAACTTGGTGTCGCAGCCGGCCACGGCCTTGCCGCGATCGCCCGCGCAATCGGCCTTTGCGTCATAACCCCAGACCTGCTTGCCGGTCTTGGCGTCGAGCGCGAAGAAGCCGGGGCGGAACTTGGTCTGGCCGTCGATGACCGGATCGTTGATCGGCGCAAACACGCGCGCGCCATCCGTGGTGATGCCCCAGTGGACACCGCCGAGCGCGGTGCCCTGGCTCACTTTCGAGTTCCAGATCTTCTTGCCGGTGTCGGCGTCGAGCGCCCAGACGTCGCCGGATTTCTGGCCGGCGAAGATCACGTCCTTGCCGCCGACCGAGCCGAGCACAGCGCCGGCGCCGAAGTCATAATCGCGGCCCACGCCCGTAT
The DNA here is from genome assembly GCA_035995285.1 of Hyphomonadaceae bacterium. Lineage (GTDB taxonomy): Bacteria > Pseudomonadota > Alphaproteobacteria > Caulobacterales > Hyphomonadaceae > UBA7672. Next base: position 12,539 of record DASYKO010000116.1, read on the forward strand.
CGCTCGGCGTGTTCCACGGGCAGGTAGGGCCCGAATCTGCCTTCGAGGTCTTGCACTGCATGTTCCAGACGTCGAGCGCCATGGCCTGGAACTTCCAGGCTTCCTTGCCCGTCGCAATGTCGAGCGCGATCACCGAGTCAGACGTGTCCGTGCCGGGGTGAGAGGTGTTCTCGCCCGTGGTGACGATCACGCGGTTGCGTTTCTCGTCGATCATCGGAACTGACCAGATCGGCGCGCCCGACGGGCCCTTCACCTTGGCCCCCTTGGGATTCACCTCGCCGGTATACTGCGCGTCCGGCATCGTGTGGTATTCCCACACGCGCTTACCGTCGGCCGCCGAAAGTGCGACCACGACGCCGTGACCGTCACAGCACTCGCCGTTGGGCCCTTGGCCGCCGATGCCCGAATCCGAGATCGGCACGAAGATCTTGTCCTTGTAGATCGTCACGCCGCCGCGAATGCCGATGCCAAGCCGGCCCGACGCCGGGCGCCCGTCTGCCTTCCACACCAGCGCGCCGGTGGCAGCATCAACAACATGCACCTCGCCGCGGCCGGCGGCGAAGGCGAGCACCTTCTTGCCGCCGATCTCGCCGATGGTGGGCGTGTTACGCGAGGAGGCGGTGTAGGCCCACTTGATGCAGCCCGAGCCGGTGTCGATCGCGAGCATCCGTCCGCCCGCGCTGATGAAGGCGGTGTCGCCGAGGATTGCGGCGCCCGTGCCCATGGCGTTGGTCTGCGGGAAGCCCAGCGTCCAGGCGACTTCAAGGTTCGCCATATCGGCCTTCTTCAGGCCCGCCTGCGCGGAGGTGAGGCTGCGCGCGCCCTTGAGGTCCGGCCCGCCGAAGCCGCCGAACGAGACAGGCTTGGAGATATCCACGGTGCGCTTGTCGGCGGCGCACATCGCGGCTTCGGTCCAGCTTGCAGCCTGCGGGGCGGGCGCTGCCTGGCCGATGGTGAGATAGCCGATGAGGTCGTTGAGTTCGGTCGGGCTGAGGCCTGCCGCCATCGGCGCCATCACACCGGTGGTCAGCACTTCGCGCAGGCGCGGCGCCGGCGTTGTCTGCAGCGATGCGAATGTGGCGGCGCGCGAGCCGCCCGGATTGTCATGACAGGTCGAGCACGACTTCACATAGACCGCGCGGCCTGGATGAGCGGCGCCCTGCTGGGCCGCTACGGGTTGAGTAGGGGCGGCAGGCGGCGCAACCGGGGCCGGCGCGGCGGCGACGGGCGCAGCAGCGGGCGCGGCGCTGGCGGTCGTCGTCGTGGGCGTGTCCGTTGTGCAGGCGGCGGCCGCAAGCGCGAAGCTTGAGACGAGCGCGAACGATCGCAGCGAGTGGCGTAGTTTCATTGGTATTCCTCCCGACCGGCCCTTGCCTGTCCTCGCCAGTCGCTTGGGGGAGGGAGGTGGCCGTGCTGGCGCAACCTCAACCGGTTGGCTGGGGAATTCAACTCCCCGAAGGCGCGCTTTCCGTCGCGGTGACAAGCGTGTGACCGGGTTTGAGCCGGTTGTGGCTTCAAGGTCCTAGGACTTGCGGCTGATTGCGGGGGTTTGGTGCGGAGATAGGGTCGATCGCAAGAGGGAGGACGGATGATGCGCAGGATGTTGGCGGTCGGGTTTCTGGCGCTTGTTGCTTCGCTGGCGAGCGGCTGCGCGACGATGGCGCGGGGGATGAGCCAGGACTTCGAGGTGGTGACCGAACCGCCGGGGGCGAAGGTGGAGACGTCGCTGAACAAGGGCTGCGAGCCGACCCCCTGCAAGATCGCCAAGGTCAGTCGCGAAGCGAAGTTCGCAGTCACGATCATCAAGCCGGGCTACGAGACGCTGACCCAGAACATCACCCATGAAACTTCGGCGGCGGGCGGAGCGGCGGTTGCGGCCTCGTTCGCGATCCCCGGCGGCGTCCTCTGGTCGTTGATCGACATGAATTTCGGGGCGAGCCAGGACCTGAAGCCCAATCCGCTGAATGTGACGCTGAAGCCCTCGAAGTAGCCGGCGAAGTAACTGCCGCAGCGATAGTTCACGTCTGCTTGTGGCGCGCTTCACGGCATGAAGCGGCTGCGGCATGCTCTTCCTCAGATGGGCGATAGACCCGCGAGGAGGAGAGCTCATGAAGATCATTGCTGCGAGTGTGCTTGCCGTTGTGCTGGCGGCGCCTGCGTTTGCGCAGGCCGCCCCCCAGGCAACACCAATGCACAATCCTTCGCACAACAAGGACGGCCGTGTCGACCTGCAGGGCTACTGGAGCAACCAGTCCGTCACCACGCTCACGCGCGGCGGCAACATTCCCAAGCTGGTGCTGAGCGAACAGGAGGCGAAAGACTTCGAGGCCAAGTTCGTCTGGAACGTCAACGAGCAGAGCCAGAAGGGCCTCGTCGATGTGAACAAGCCGCCGCCGAGCGGACGCGACGCGGAGTTCGGCACGACAGGATACAACTCTTTCTGGCTCGATCACGGCCGGCACTACGCCAAGGTGAAGGGCGAGATCCGCTCAAGCTGGCTCACCGATCCGCCGGATGGCCGCCTGCCGACCAAGCCTGCTGCGGGGCGGGCGCAGAACGCCGGCGGCTTCGGCACGTTCGATGGGCCGGAGACGCGGCCGTTGGCGGAACGCTGCATCGTCTCCTATTCGCGTTCGGCAGGGCCGGTGATGCAGAACTCGCTCTACAACAACAACTACCAGATCGTGCAGGCGCCCAACGCCGTGATGATCGACGTCGAGATGAACCATGACGCGCGCATCATCCCGATCGTGAAATCGAAGGCCGACGTGAAGCACATGGCGAGCGCGCTCCAGCCCTGGTTCGGCGACAGCGTCGGCTGGTATGAGGGCGACACGCTCGTCGTCGAGACCACGAACGTGAACCCGCGCCAGCGCGCACAGATGTCTCCCACCGGCGTGATGACCGAACGCTTCTCGCGCTGGAGCGAGAGCGAGATACTCTATGAGTTCGAGGTCAACGATCCGGAGTTCTACACCAAGACCTGGAAGGGCGAGATGGTGATGAACAAGTCCAAGGAGCCGCTCTACGAATACGCCTGCCACGAAGGCAACTACGCCCTGCACGGAATCCTAGCCGGCGCACGCGTGCAGGAAGCCGCCGGCAAGACGGTGGCGCGGAACGTCGAGGTGGAGCGGTAGGCTCTGCTCAAACGCCGGTGAGCCCGAGCCCTCGTGGTTCGACGGGCGCCATAGCAGATTTCGTCAGCGATGGCTGCTCACCATGAGGTCTCTCCTCATTGCCGGTGATTTAAGCACGAA